>NZ_JBSFMT010000010.1:0-203067 GCF_053599695.1 Streptomyces sp. NPDC000878
ATCGCCGCGAACACCAGCCAGTACACGATCGTGATCTTGAAGTTCACGTCCCCGATGCTGAACTCGGAGGCGAAGACCTTCTTGGCCTGGTCGAACCCGTCCATGTCGGAGATCGAGTCGGACGCCACATTGCCGGTGAAGATCTTCGTCACGGCCAGGTTGGCGCCCTGGAGGATCAGGAACGAGCCCAGCGTGACCAGGAAGCTCGGCAGGCCGGTCTTGATCAGCAGCCAGCCGTTGAACGCCCCGACCGCCAGCGACACGATCAGCGCGACGATCACACCCGTCCACACGTTCATGGACAGCTGGAAGCTCAGGATCGCCGCCGTCAGCGCCGAGGTCGTGACCGCGACACCGGCGGACAGGTCGAACTCCCCGCCGATCATCAACAACGCCACCGGCAGCGCCATGATGCCCATCACGGACGCCTGGTAGAGCACGGTCGCGAGAGCGCTCGTCTCCCGGAAGGAAGGAGCCACCGCGAAGAAGAACACATACACACCGATCGCCGCGATCAGCGCGCCGACCTCGGGGCGGGCCAACACCCGGCGCCCCAGGGACCGCTGGTTGGTGCGGCCGTCCTTCTGAGTGGCCGGCGGAGCCGGCGGCGAGGAACTCGCCGCCGGTGCCGTTGTCTGACTCATCGTCATCACCGAGTGCCCTTGGCGGCGAACGCGGCGATCTCCTTGACGTTGGACTTGTCGACGAAGGCCGGACCGGTCAGGACGGGCTGCTCGCCACCACCGCTGTAGTTGCCGTTGTTCTTGAAGAGCCACATCGAGTCGACGGCCAAGTAGCCCTGGAGGTAGGGCTGCTGGTCCACCGCGAACTGGACGTCGCCCTTCGTGATGGCGTCGGTCATCTCCTTGTTGAGGTCGAAGGTGGCGACCTTGGCCTTGCTGCCGGCGTCGCTCACCGACTGCACCGCGGTCAGCGCGTAGCTGGCGCCGAGCGTGACCACGTAGTCAATCGCCTTGTCCTGGTTGAGCTTTGCGGTGATCGTCGACTTCACGGACGGCATGTCGGTGCCGTTGACGTTGAGGATCTCCACCGTGCCGGTGAACGTCTTCTTCACACCGTCACAGCGCTGGGTGAGGCCGACGTTGCCCTGCTCCTGGATCACACAGACGGCCTTCTTGGAGCCGAGCTCGTTCAGCTTCTTGCCGAACGCCTCGCCCGCGACGGTCTCGTCCTGGCCGAAGAACTGCTGGAGACCCAGCGTCTTCCAGTCGCTCAGACCGGAGTTGAGGCCGACCACGGGGATGCCCGCGGCCGTCGCCTTGGCCACGGCGTCCTTCATGGCGTCCGGCTTCGCCAGCGTGATGGCGATGCCGTCGACCTTCTGGGCAATCGCGTTCTCGACGAGGGTGGCCTGGTTGCCCGCGTTCGGGTCGGCCGAGTAGATGAGCTCGATGTTGTCCTTGTCTGCGGCGGCCTGGGCGCCCTTGCGGACGATGTCCCAGAAGGTGTCACCGGGCGCCTGGTGCGTGACCAGGGCGACCTTCATACGAGGAGTGGTGGCCTTGCCCGCAGAAGCGTCGGTGCCGCCCTCCTCCGAGTCCTTGCCGCCGGAACTGCTGGAGCAGCCCGCAAGGACCAGGGCCGCTGCCGCGGCAGCGGCAACAACGGGGGCGATTCTGCGGGAGCGAGAAGAGCGGTCCATCTTTCCTGCACCTCACTGTGCGACCGGGGAGAGGGTGGGGATCTTAGCGATCCCGGGCCCGGGTCCCGGAGGTCCGGGCCGTGTGCCGCGAACACGGCAGTCGTGTTGGGACCGAATCCAAATGCTTGGAACTGTCCGCTGTCAATACTTTGTTAAGACATCATTTCACAAGCAGGTCAGAATGTAAGAACAAACTCTTGACAGCGTCGCCCTCCGAGTCCTACACCTGGGAGACGACAGGCCCCTCGGGACCCGCATCCTCCGCAGCTCGAAGGAGCATCGCATGACCGAGTCAGCCCCGCCCTTCGACCTGGTCACCATGGGCCGCATCGGAGTTGATCTCTATCCGCTGCAGTCCGGTGTACCGCTGACCCTAGTGCAGACGTTCGGAAAATTTCTCGGTGGGTCCGCCGCCAACGTCGCGGTCGCGGCGGCCCGTCTGGGCCGTTCCTCGGCCGTCGTGACCCGTACCGGAACGGATCCTTTCGGCGACTATCTGCACCAAGCGCTCAAGGAGTTCGGGGTCGACGACCGCTGGGTGACACCTGTGGAGGGCCTCCACACTCCGGTCACATTCTGCGAACTTTTTCCGCCGGACGACTTCCCGCTGTACTTCTACCGTCAGCCGACCGCCCCTGACCTGCAGATACGCACCGAGGAGCTGGATTTCTTCGGAATCCGGGCGGCCCACCTCTTCTGGATCACCGGCACCGGCCTGAGCGAGGAACCGAGCCGCTCGGCCACACTCGCCGCCCTGAAGGCCCGCGATCGGTCGGGCACCACGGTGTTCGACCTGGACTGGCGCCCCATGTTCTGGAGCGACCCGGAGGAAGCCCGCCCGTACTACGCCGAGGCCCTGCGCCACGCGACCGTGGCGGTCGGCAACCTCGACGAGTGCGAGATCGCCACCGGCGTACGCGAACCACGCGCCTGCGCCGAGGAGTTGCTCGCCGCCGGGGTCGAGCTGGCCGTCGTCAAGCAGGGCCCGAAGGGTGTGCTGGCGGTGCACCGCGACGGCACCACGGCCGAGGTTCCGCCGGTGCCCGTCGAGGTGGTCAACGGCCTGGGCGCGGGCGACGCGTTCGGCGGCGCCCTGTGCCACGGGCTGCTGTCCGGCTGGGAGCTGGAACGGACCATGCGGTACGCCAACGCGGCCGGCGCCCTCGTCGCCTCCCGCCTCGCCTGCTCGTCCGCGATGCCCACCGAGTCCGAGGTCGACGACCTCCTCGCGAGCGGATCGCGCCGATGAAGCCACGCAAGGCACTCAAGGCGCCTGAGCTGCTCAAGCCGCTGACGCCCACGAACGAGCACGGGACCGCGCCGATCCCAGCGATCTCGGCGATCTCGGCGATCTCGGCGATCCCGGCGATCCCGGCGACCCTGGGGACGGCCGAGCGGACGCCCCAGACCCCTGAACGGAGCCTCTCTTGACCATCAGCATCGCCGATCTCGCCACGCTGAGAGCCCGGCACCCGGAGGCCGTCGCGGAGGCCGCCGCCCGCCGGGTCCGGCGACCCCTGATCGGCGACAGCGGGCGGCTGATGATCGTGGCCGCCGACCATCCGGCGCGCGGCGCCCTGGGCGTCGGCGACCACAGGTTGGCCATGGCCAACCGCGCCGACCTGCTGGAACGCCTGTGCGTGGCGCTGTCACGGCCCGGTGTGGACGGGGTGCTGGCCACCGCCGACATCCTGGACGATCTGCTGCTGCTCGGCGTGCTCGACGACAAGGTTGTCATGGGGTCGATGAACCGCGGCGGGCTGGCCGGCGCGGTCTTCGAGATGGACGACCGCTTCACCGGGCACCGCGCCCAGGACATCGCCCGGCTGCGCTTCGACGCGGGCAAGCTGCTGCTGCGCATCAACTACGACGACCCGGGCTCGCTCACCACCCTGGAGTCCACCGCCCGGGCCGTGGACGACATGGCGGCGCTCCAACTGCCCCTGTTCGTCGAGCCGTTCATCTCGCACCGGGTCGACGGCCGGGTGCGCAGCGATCTGTCCGCCGAGGCGGTCACCCGCTCGATCGCCATAGCGTCGGGCCTGGGCGGCACCTCCGCCTACACCTGGCTGAAACTCCCCGTCACCCACGACCCGGACGACATGGCCGAGGTGCTGGAGACGTCGACGCTGCCCGCCGTGCTGCTGGGCGGCGAGGTCGGCGACGACCAGGAGGGCGCGTACGAGAAGTGGCGCAAGGCGCTGCGGCTGCCGACCGTGCAGGGTCTGGTCGTGGGCAGGTCGCTGCTCTACCCGTCTTCGGGCAGTGTGGAGACGGCCGTGGACACGGCGGTGGGGCTGCTGTGAACAGGAGCGACAGGTGCACGGCCGTGAACAGGGTCAACACTGGCCCCGCTGTGAAGGGAAGCGACCCGGAATCCTCCGTGAACAGGAGCGATACGGATCCCGCTGTGAACAGAGGTAACACCAAACCTGCTGTGAACAGGAGTGACAGACCATGACCACCGCCTACCACCTCCCGGCAGGCAAGGCCCTCGGCGGCCCGTACGTCGTCGACGTCAACCCGGAGAAGGCCGGCTGGGGCTACTCCAGCCTCCGGGTGCTGGAGCTGCCCCCGGGCGGCTCGCACACCTTCTCCACCGGCGACAGTGAGTGGATCCTGCTCTCCCTGAGCGGTTCCTGCACGGTCGACGCGACGGATGATTTCGGCCACTCCACCTTCGAGGTGCACGGCCGCGACAGCGTCTTCAGCGGCGTCAGCGACTTCGTGTACGTGCCACGCGACGCCCGTGCCACCATCACCTCCCCCGCCGGCGGGCGCTTCGCCCTCACCGGTGCCCGCTGCACCCGGCGGCTGCCCGCCCGCTACGGCCCCGCCTCCTCCGTCCCGGTGGAGCTGCGCGGCACCGGGAACTCCTCCCGGCAGGTCAACAACTTCGGCGCGGCCGGCGTCTTCGAGTGCGACAAGCTGATCGCCGTCGAGGTGATCACGCCCGGCGGGAACTGGTCGTCCTTCCCGCCGCACAAGCACGACGAGCACCGGCCCGGCGAGGAGTCCGTCCTCGAGGAGATCTACTACTTCGAGTTCGCGGACCACGAGGGCACGCCCGGCCTCGGCTACCAGCGCGTCTCCCCGTCCGGCCAGGGCCGGAACACGGACGTACTGGCCGAGGTGCGCGGCGGGGACGTCGTCCTCATCCCCGACGGCTGGCACGGGCCCTCCATGGCCGTGCCCGGCCACCACATGTACTACCTGAACGTCATGGCGGGCCCCGAGGCCGACCGTGCCTGGCTGATCTGCGACCACCCCGATCACGCCTGGGTCCGCGGCACCTGGCCCGAACAGCCCGTCGATCCCCGCCTTCCCCTCTACACGGCCCCGGAGAAGTCCTGATGAGCACCACCCCTACCCGCCGTCTGACCGTCGCCCAGGCGCTGGTCCGGTTCCTGTCCGTCCAGTACACGGAGCGTGACGGCGTACGCCACCGGCTGATCGCCGGCACGTGGGGCATTTTCGGCCACGGCAATGTGGCGGGCCTCGGTCAGGCGCTTCTGGAGGCCGGTGAGGACGCGATGCCGTTCCACCAGGGCCGCAACGAGCAGGCGATGGTCCACGCGGCCGTCGGTTACGCCCGCCAGCTGAACCGCCTCTCGACCCAGGCCGTCACCACCTCCATCGGCCCGGGCGCCACCAACCTGGTCACCGGCGCCGCCCTCGCCACGATCAACCGCCTCCCGGTGCTCCTGCTCCCCGGCGACTACTTCGCGACGCGCTCCGCGGACCCGCTGCTCCAGCAGCTGGAGCACCCGGTCGAGGCCGACCTGTCCGTCAACGACACCCTGCGCCCGGTCTCCCGTTACTTCGACCGGGTGACGCGCCCCGAGGCGCTGATCCCGTCCGCGCTGAACGCCGTACGTGTCCTCACGGACCCGGTGGAGACCGGTGCCGTGACACTCGCGCTGCCGCAGGACGTGCAGGCGGAGGCGTACGACTGGCCGGAGGAGTTCTTCGCCGAGCGTGTCTGGCACGTCCGGCGTCCCGCGCCCGACCCGTACGAGCTGGCCGAGGCCGTCCGGGCCGTCCGGGCCGCCGAGCGCCCGCTGATCGTCGCGGGCGGCGGGATCCACCACAGCCAGGCCGAGGAGGCGCTGAAGGCCCTGGTGGACGCCACCGGCATCCCCGTGGCCTCCACGCAGGCCGGCAAGGGCTCCCTGCGCCACGACCACCCCGCCGACCTGGGCGGTATCGGCCACACCGGCACGGCCGTCAGCGACGACCTGGCCCGCACCGCCGACCTGATCATCGGCGTCGGCACCCGCTACACGGACTTCACGACAGCCTCGAACACCCTGTTCCAGGACCCCGGCGTACGGTTCCTCAACCTCAACATCACCGCCTTCGACGCCCACAAGCTGGCGGCACGGACGCTGGTCTGCGACGCCCGGGCGGGACTCACGGCGTTGACGGAGGCGTTGTCCGGTCACCGTGTGAACTCGGCTTACGAGGCCGAGTACGGCGTCGGCAAGGAACGCTGGGAGCAGGTTGTTGACGCCGCTTTCAGCGCTGCGGACGAGAACGTCGTACCCACCCAGACGCAGGTGCTGGGCGCGCTCGACTCGGTCGTCGGGGACGACGATGTGATCATCAACGCGGCCGGTTCGCTCCCCGGCGATCTGCACAAGCTGTGGCGGGCCCGCAGCCCCCGCCAGTACCACCTGGAGTACGGCTTCTCCTGCATGGGCTACGAGATCCCCGCCGGGATCGGCGTCCAGCAGGCCGCCCCGGACACCCCGGTCTGGTCGCTGGTCGGCGACGGCACCTATCTGATGATGCCGACCGAGATCGTCACCGCCGTCCAGGAGGGTCTCCCGGTCAACCTGGTCCTCATCCAGAACCACGGGTACGCCTCCATCGGCGGCCTCTCCGAGTCGGTCGGCGGCGAGCGCTTCGGCACGCCCTACCGCTTCCGGGCCGCCGACGGCACCTTCACCGGCGCCCCGCTGCCGGTCGACCTCGCGGCCAACGCGGCCAGCCTCGGCATGGACGTCCTGCGCGCCAAGACGTTCGGCGAGCTGCGCGAAGCACTCGCCACTGCCCGCGCGTCGGACCGGCCGACCTGCGTGTACGTCGAGACCGACCCGGCGCCGACCGCTCCCCCGGCAGAGGCCTGGTGGGACGTACCGGTCGCCGAGACCGCCTCCCGCGAGGCCGCCGTACAAGCACGTGAGGAGTACGACCGTCAGGTCGCCGACCGCCGTCGGCACCTCTGACTCACCGGCCCCTCCCCCCAAGGGGCCGCACCCCCTGAAAGGCCCGCACCATGAAGACCATCACCCACTGGATCGACGGCAAGCCCGTCGAGAGCACGTCCGGCCGTTTCGGTGCCGTATACGACCCCGCCACCGGCGCGCAGGAGAAGCAGGTCGGCTTCGCGTCGGTGGACGAGGTGGACGCCGCCGTCGCCGCCGCGAAGGCCGCGTACGAGAGGTGGGGCGCGGCCTCGCTCGCCAAGCGGACGTCGGTGCTGTTCAAGTACCGGGAGCTGCTGGACGCGCATCGCGACGAGATCGCGGCGCTGATCACCGCCGAGCACGGCAAGGTGCACAGCGACGCGCTCGGCGAGGTCGCGCGGGGGATGGAGATCGTCGAGCTGGCCTGTGGGATCAGTGTGCAGCTCAAGGGCGAGCTGTCGACGGAGGTGGCGACCCGGGTCGATGTCTCGTCGATCCGGCAGCCGTTGGGGGTCGTCGCGGGCATCACGCCGTTCAACTTCCCTGCCATGGTGCCGATGTGGATGTTCCCGCTGGCCATCGCGTGCGGCAACACCTTTGTGCTGAAGCCGTCCGAGAAGGACCCGTCGGCGTCGTACCGGCTGGCCGAACTGGCCTCCGAGGCGGGCCTTCCGGACGGTGTGCTGAACATCGTGCAGGGCGACAAGGTGGCCGTGGACCGCATCCTGGAGCACCCGGACATCGAGGCGGTGTCGTTCGTCGGCTCGACGCCCATCGCAAAGTACATCCAGCTCAAGGCAGTTGAGCACGGCAAGCGCGTCCAGGCCCTGGGTGGCGCCAAGAACCACATGCTGGTGCTGCCGGACGCCGATCTGGACTACGCCGCCGACCAGGCGATCAACGCGGCCTACGGTTCGGCGGGCGAGCGCTGTATGGCGGTGTCGGTCGTGGTCGCGGTCGGTGACACGGGCGACGAGCTGGTCGGCCGGATCGCCGAGCGCGCGAAGGCCCTGCGCATCGGCCCCGGTACCGATCCCGAGTCGGAGATGGGCCCGCTGATCACGCGCGAGCACCGCGACAAGGTGGCGTCGTACGTGGCGAGCGCGGCGGCGCAGGGTGCGGAGGTCGTGGTGGACGGCACCGGTTACACGGTGGCGGGCCACGAGGACGGCTTCTTCCTCGGCGTATCGCTGCTCGACAAGGTGCCGGTGACGGCGGACGCGTACCGTGACGAGATCTTCGGTCCGGTGCTGTGCGTGGTGCGGACGGAGACGTACGACGAGGCCATCGCGCTGATCAACGGCTCGCGTTGGGGCAACGGTACGGCGATCTTCACCCGGGACGGCGGCGCCGCCCGCCGCTTCCAGCTGGAGGTGAAGGCGGGCATGGTCGGGGTGAACGTGCCGATCCCGGTGCCGGTCGGCTACCACTCCTTCGGTGGCTGGAAGGATTCCCTCTTCGGCGATCTGCACATCTACGGCAACGACGGCATCGCCTTCTACACCCAGGGGAAGGTCATCACCACGCGCTGGCCGGATCCGTCGGACGGCGGTATCAACCTCGGTTTCCCCAGCCATTCCTGACGCACTGTCATCATCTGACGCATCGTCATTATCTGAAGGGAGGTGCCCCGGTGGCGACACCCGGTGATCGTGCCCGTGCGGTGTCGGGCTCCCCGCTCGACACCCTGGACTTCACGCTGGACCGCTCCAGCCCGGTCCCGCTCTACTACCAGCTGGCTCAGCAGCTGGAGGCGGCAATCGAGCACGGAGTCCTGGCGCCGGGCAATCTCCTGGGCAACGAGATCGACCTGTCGGTCCGGCTCGGCCTGTCCAGACCCACGGTCCGCCAGGCGATCCAGTCCCTGGTGGACAAGGGCCTGCTGGTACGCCGTCGAGGCGTCGGTACGCAGGTCGTGCACAGCCAGGTCAAGCGCCCGCTCGAACTGAGCAGTCTGTACGACGACTTGGAGGCGGCCGGACAGGGGCCGACCACCCAGGTCCTGCGCAACGAGAGGCAGCCCGCGTCCGCCGAGATCGCCGCCGCCCTCGGGGTGAAGGAGGGCAGCGAGGTCGTCGTGCTGGAGCGGCTGCGCTGCACGCACGGCGAGCCGGTGGCGTTCCTCTGCAACTACCTGCCCTCGGGACTCCTCGAACTCGACGCCGCCCGGCTGGAGTCGACGGGCCTGTACCGGATGCTGCGCAGTGCGGGCATCACCCTGCACAGCGCCCGCCAGACCGTCGGCGCACGCTCGGCCACGGAGGCGGAGGCCAAACGCCTGGAGGAGCCGGAGGGCGCCGCCCTGCTCACCATGCAGCGCACGGCGTACGACGACACCGGACGGGCCGTGGAGTACGGCACGCACATCTACCGGGCGTCGCGTTACGCCTTCGACTTCCAGCTGCTGATGCGGCCCTGAGACTCGCCCTCGTTTCCCTCAACCTCTTCCGTCAGGTGCGCGAAGTCGGTGACCACGGGGGCGAGTTGGCCGGTCGCCCACAGGGGCAGCTGGTCGCGGTGGTGCGCGTTCCCGGCGACGCCGCTCGCACCCAGCGGGACGATCCAGAGGCTGTTGTCACGGTCGGCGAGGTCCCAGACGTACCGGGCGGACGGGCCGCGTGAGCTGAGGTCGGTGATGCCGGGGACGCTGGAGGTGGCGAGGACGCAGTCGTGGTCGCCACCGAGGCCGGGCCACTGGTCCTCGCCGCTGCCGGGAAGGGCCCGCAGCGGGGCGAGCCGGTGCAGTTCGCCCCAGGTCACCGGGTCCGCTCCGGCGGTCTCCTCCAGCGCGCCGGCGACGATGTCCGGGAGGTCGAGGCCGGGCAGCAGATCGGTGCGCAGGAGGTTGTCCAGCGCGAACGCGACCTTGCCGGTGAGGTTCAGCCAGGGCTCGAACACCGCCGGGTAGGGCAGCGGTCTGGCGAGGCTCGTCAGCTGCGGGGCGGCGGCGATCCGGCGTACGACGGCCGAGCGCAGGCGCGCGTAGTCGGCGGCGGCCGTGCTGTCGGCGTCCATCCGGCGGTCCCAGGCGAGGAGGCGGTCGCGCAGGCGTGCGGCGGCGGGGGTGCGGGCGTCAGCTTCCGCCACCCGGTCCAACAGGGGTGCGGTGGACGGAAGTTGGGTGTCCATGTGGACCGTCGCCATCTCCGGGGCCGTCCAGTCGTGGGACCGGCGGAGCAGTTCGGCGATGCGGTCGGCGCGGTGCGGCGGGGCGAACTCCGTGCCGAGGGGGGTGGCGATGCCGCGGGCGTTGGCCATGACGGCGAGGTCGTCGACCTCGGCGTGCGGGGTGTCGTGGCGGCCCCGCCAGTCGTGCCCCGGCTGCCGGGCGGGAACGACCCGCAGCGTGTTGTCGCGGTGGCGGACAGGGACGTACCCGGCGACCCGGTGGAGCAGCCCGCCCGCCGTGTCGGCGGCGTGGACGACGTTCACGGGCTCGATCCAGCGGTCGAATGCCCGGTTGATGTCGGCGACGGTCCGGGCGTGCAGCAGGGCCGGGATCGCGGCGAAGCCCAGGTCAGCGGTGACGCGGGGCGGGTAGCGCAGGCTGATGACGGTGGCCTCGCCGCCCGCGCCGTCGAGGTTCCGGGTGTCGCCGATGATCACCGGGCCGCGTTCCGTCTCGATCACGTCGACGTCGACCGGGTCGCCGCCCGCGACCTCGACGGTCTCCCGGTGTTGATGGAGCACGGGTCGCCGGCCGTCGGGGCCCAGCGCCTCCACCTGGCCGTCCTCCGTGCCGCGCAGCTTCTCCTCGTACAGGTCGTGGTAGTCGGCCATGGCGTTGGTGATGGCCCAGGCGACCGTGCCGGTGTGGCCGAAGTGGGCGATGCCCGGGACGCCCGGCACGGCGAAGCCGACGACGTCGAACTCCGGGCAGGAGAGGTGGAGTTGCTGGTAGAAACCGGGGTTCTGGAGGGGCCGGTGGGGGTCGCCCGCGATGATCGGGGCGCCGTGTGCGGTGCGGTGGCCGGGGACGAGCCAGCCGTTGGAACCGGCGGTGCCCGGGCCGTCCGTGGCGAAGAGTTCGAGGGCGTGGTCGCCGAGGCGGCGGGCGACCTCCTCGCGCCACAGCTTGGTCGGGAAGCCGGCGAACAGGATGTGGTGGGCGAGCCAGACGCCGAGGGGCGTCCAGGGCTGCCAGGGCGTCGGCGCGAGCCCGGTCGCTGCGAACTCCGGTGCGGCGGCGGCCCCTTGCTCCAGACCGGCGTTGACACCGTCGACGTACGCCGTGACCCAGGCGGCGGTGGCCGGGTCGAGGGCGTCGAAGCAGCGGCGGGCGGTGTCGTCCAGGCGGGCCCGGCGGGCGAGGAGGTCCCAGGAGAGGGCGGGGGTGCCGAGGAAGGTGGCTGCGGTGCCCTGGGAGCGGTGGCGTTCGACCTCGATCTGCCAGGCGCGGTCGTGGGCGACGTTCCGGCCCTGCCCGTAGGCGAGTTGGAGGGGGTCGGCGGCGCGGAGGTGCGGGATGCCCCAGGCATCGCGGTAGGTACGGCTCTTGCTCGGCACTGGCTGCGCTCCCTGCACTCTGGGCATCCTGTCGACCGGATACCCCTTAACACCGACACGGAAAGTTAGCTTAGGCTAAGCTAACTTCACGGGAAGCGGCTCGTGTCCTGCACGCCGTCAGGGGGAGGTACCACGCCATGGGCGCACCAGTCGTCGGCTCCTATCCGATGCCCGACAGCTCCGCCGTACCGCGCTCGGCCCATCCGTGGGCGATCGATCCGGCCCGCGCCGCCCTGCTCGTCCACGACATGCAGAATCCCTTCGTGCAGGCCTTTCCGGAGGGCGGCTCGCCCGTCGTGGAGCTGGTCGAGAACATCGCGACCCTGCGCGAGCTGGCCGGCACGCTGGGCATGCCCGTCGTCTTCAGCGCGGAGACCAACGCGGCCTCGATCGTCCCCCGGCTCGCTCCGCGCGTGGGCGAGCATCTGCTGCTGAACGTGCGCCACAACGCCTTCCTGCGCAGCCATCTCGGCCGACTGCTGCGGGAGACGGGCCGGGACCAGCTCGTCCTGTGCGGGGTCCGCGCCCACCTCGGGATACTGCTGACGGCGGCGGACGCCTTCATGCACGACATCCAGCCGTTCATCGTCGCCGACGCGGTGGCCGACCTCAGCGCGGAGGACCACACGATGGCCCTCAAGTGGGTGGCACGCACGGGGGTCGTGTGCACCACCGACCAACTGCTGCGGGAACTCCTGCACGGAAAGGCCGCCGCACAAGGGTTCTGACGGTTCGTCAACACCCCTGTGCCCATACGGCTATTGAGATCCTCTATCGGGAGCAGGGCCGCCCCGGGTACTCCGCGCTCTCCAGTACGCCGGCCGCGCGCATCCTGCGCAGCACCTCGCCCCGGATCGCCTCGTCGTCGATGTAGAAGGGGCAGTTGACGTCCCGGTCGAACACCAGGACTTCCCCGGCGGTCTCCCAGAGCACCCACCGGGGTGCGTGGGGTGAGTCCTGCCACAGCTGGGTGTAGTCGCCGATGACGTCCGTCGTCGGAGCGCTCACAGCGTTCCCTCCTCGGTCTCCCGGCCGTCGACGAGTGTCGCCACGACCTCGATGTCCCCGATGCGCGAGCTGTCGACGGTTCGCGGATCGTCTCCCAGAACGACGACATCGGCACGCCTGCCCGGCGTGAGGCTCCCCACGCTGTCCTCCCAGTGGCAGGCCCAGGCGCCGTCGACGGTGTACGCGCGCAGCGCCTGGTCGACGGTGATGCCCTCGTCCGGACCGATCAACTGCCCCGACAGCGAGGCCCGTTCGACCATGAACTGGACGGCCCGCAGCGGCGACCCGTCCGTCACCGGCCGGTCGGAACTGCCCACCAGCCGGATGCCGTGCTCCAGGAAACCGCGCCCCCGGTACAGCCAGGGCGCCCGCTCCTCCCCCATGATCGACGCGTAGTCGTCGCCGAAGTACCGCAGGAAGTTGGGCTGCACGACGGCCGTCGCGCCGAGCGCCGCCAGCCGGGGCAGCTGATCGGGCCGGATCAGCCCGGCGTGCTCGATCCGGTGCCGGGCGCCCGGCCGGGGCCGCAGCCGCTGCGCCTCCTCCAGCGCGTCGATCGCGACGTCGGCCGCGCGGTCCCCGATGGCGTGCACGGCGAGCTGCCAGCCGGCGAGATGCCCGTCCACGATGGTCCGGGTGAGGAGTTCGGGGTCCTCCTGCAACTGCCCTGCGGTGTCGAGCCCTTGATAGGGGCTGCTGAGCGCGGCGGTACGGGCCATCATGCCGCCGTCGGTGTACACCTTCAGCGCGCCGACGGACAGCCAGTCGTCGCCGAGTCCGGTACGAAGGCCGAGGTCGATGGCGCGCGGGATGCCGTCGTCCTCGTGCGCGGTGACGGGATGCAGTCGGTCGGCGGCCACCATCAGCTGGACCCGCAGAGGCAACAGGCCGCGTTCCTGGGCGAGTTGGTAGGCGCCCAGTTCGACGGGGCTGTTGCCGAGCAGGGCGCCGCCGATGCCCGCTTCGGCGCACGCCGTGACTCCCTCGGCGAGGCAGGCCCGGGCGGCCCGTCCGATCGCCTCCGCCAACTCCTCCTGGGAGTGCGGGAGTCGAAGCGCGCGGGCCGCGCCCATGGCTCCTTCGGCGAGGAAGGCGCCCTCGTGCGGGACGAGGCCGGGCAGCAGGTCCAGTACCGGGCTGCTGACCGCGCAGCCGTGTCCGGAGTCGTGCATCAGGAGCACCTTGCGGCCGGCGGCGGCCTTGTCCAGCTCGGCGAGGGTCAGATGCCGGCCGAGCCCCCGCTGGTCGTACCCCGCCACGTCCACCCAACCGCCGGGCGCCACCTGCGCCGCCGCCTCGGCCACGACCGCGAGAACGTCCTCGATCCGGACGCACGGCGCCACCGTGGGGGTGGCCGCCTTGAATCCCGTCCAGGCCAGGTGCACATGGCTGTCGATGAACCCGGGCAGCACGGTCGCACCCTGGAGGTCGATCACCCGCTCGGCGGGCAGTCCGGTCACCGCCTCGTCCAGGCCCACGATCCGGCCCCGCCAGATGCCCAGGTCGTGGGCGACGGGGTGGTCGGGGTCCATCGTGAGGATGCGGGCGTTGGTCAGTCGCGTGGTGAGCATGGTGAGTCAGTTCCTCGTCGAGGGTACGGATCCGGGCTTCAGGCGCTCGGCTCCATGCGCTCCACGAGGCTCTTGGGCCGCATGTCCGTCCAGTTGGTCTCGATGTGGTCCAGGCACTCCTGGCGGGGCGCCGGGCCGTGGACGACGGTCCAGCCGGCCGGTACGTCGACGAAGTCGGGCCAAAGGCTGTGCTGGCCCTCGTCGTTGACGAGCACGGAGTAGACGCCGTCGGGGTTCTCGAAGGGGTTCGTCATGGGGTGTTCCTCTCTCAGTGCCTACTGCGGGTGCAGGGGGTTCGGTTGGTGGTCGGTTGGCCGGTCGGTCAGTTGGCTCGGCGGGAGTCGGTGACGGTCTCCGCCCGGTCCACCAGCACCCCGAGCGCCCGGAACCAGCGTTCGGCGAGGTCCCGTACCGCTTCCTCGGGCAGGACGCCGGGGGCGTAGGTCCAGTGGGCGGAGAGTTCGGGGCCGCCGGGGAGGTCCTCGGTCAGGGCGTTGACGGTCAGGGCGTGGGACAGGGGCATCCCGGGATCGGCTTCCAGGTCGGACGCATCGGCCTCGGGGGCGTACGACCAGTCGGTGGCCTCGGGGACTCCGAAGCGGCCCATGTAGTTGAACTCGATCTGCGGGCGGCCGAGTTGGGCCATCTCAGGGCCCGTCTCCGGGTTGAGGTACCGGAGCAGTCCGTGTCCGATGCCGGACATCGGCGGGGCGGTCAGGTGCTCCCGGACGCGGGCGAGGGCCGAGTCGAGCGCTGGGCCGCCGGCGAGCGCGTCGCCGAGGTCCACGGTCCCGGTGTCCAGCCGTACCGGGACGACCGTGGTGAACCAGCCGACCGTGCGCGACAGATCGGCGTCCCCGGCCAACTCGTCCTCGCGGCCGTGCCCTTCGAGGTCGACGAGGACGGACCCGCCGGACACGGACCCCCGCCAGTCGGCCACGGCGAGCGCGAGCGCGGTCAGCAGGACGTCGTTGACGCTCGCCCCGAACGCTGCCGGTACCCGGCTGAGCAGCGGCTGCGTACGGTCGGCCGGCAGGGTGAGCGACAGGTGGCGCGAGGCCTCGGTGACATCGCGTTCCGGATCGAGGGGCCGCAGCAGCGGAAGGGGGTCGGCGTCCGCCAACACCCGGTGCCACAGCGGGAGTTCGTCCTCGGTCACCGGCTCGGCGGCTCGCTGGGCGAGCAGCTCCGACCACCTGCGGAAGGACAGGTCGACCGGTGCCAGGGCGGGCGTCCGGCCCTCCTTCACCTCGCTCCAGGCGGCGGCCAGATCGGGCAGCAGCACCCGCCAGGACACCCCGTCCACCACCAAGTGGTGGATCAGCAGCAGCAGTCGGCCGGGGGTGTCCGGTCCGGCGTCGAACCACACGCCCTGGATCATCCGCCCGCCGTCCGGGTCGAGCCGCGTCTGCGCGGCCCGCGCCTGCTCGGCGACGACCTCCCGCAGGGCGGCCTCGTCGGCCCCGGCGACATCCGCCCGGACCAGCCAGGACTCCGGGGTGAGACTCCCCGTCGGCGGTACGTGCAGCGACCACCGGCCGATCCGCTCCAGCCGGGCCCGCAGCAGGTCGTGCCGGTCGGTGACGGCCTGGAGTACGGCGTGCAGCGCGGCCTCGTCGAGTCCGGCCGGGGTCTGGACGAACGCGGCCTGGTGGTAGCCCGCGATCGGCCCGCCGAGTTCGCGCAGCGCGTGCATGATCGGCGTCAGCGGCACGGTGCCGGAGCCGTCGTCGTGCGCGGGCCGCGCGGAGTCGGCGTCCAGTTCCGTGGCGACGGTGGCCAGGGCGGCGACCGTACGGTGCTGGAAGACCTGGCGCGGGGTGATCCGCAGCCCGGCCGCGCGGGCCCGGCTGACCAGCTGCATGGCGACGATGCTGTCTCCGCCGAGGGTGAAGAAGTCGTCGTCGGCGCTGATCTCGGGCAGGCCGAGGACTTCGGCGAAGCGGGCGCAGAGGGTGCGTTCGAGGTCGTTCGCGGGCGCCCGGCCACCGGCGGCACCGGTGAACTGCGGGGCGGGCAGGGCCCGGCGGTCGAGCTTGCCGTTGGAGAGCAGCGGCAGCTCGTCGAGGACGACCACGGCTGCCGGGACCATGTAGTCGGGCAGTGCGGCGGCGACCTGCGCGCGCAGCTCGGAGGGGTCCGGGGCTGTGGTGCCCTCGGCCGGGACGACGTACGCGGCCAGTTGCTTGATCCTCGGCCGGTCCTCGCGGGCGACGACCACGACCTGGCCGACCGTCGGCTGCCGGTCGAGGACGGCCTCGATCTCGGCGAGTTCGATACGGAAGCCGCGGATCTTCACCTGGTCGTCGGCGCGGCCGAGGTATTCGAGTGTGCCCTCGGTTGTCCAGCGTGCCAGGTCACCGGTGCGGTACATGCGTGAACCGAGTTCACCAAAGGGATCGGCTGTGAACCGTTCGGCCGTGAGTTCCGGGCGACCGAGGTAGCCACGGGCCAGCCCCTCCCCCGCGAGATACAGCTCACCGGTGACACCCGGCGGCACGGGCCGCAGCCCGGCATCGAGCACATACGCACGTGTGTTCCCCACGGGCCGCCCGACGACCGGCCGCTCGCTCTCCCGTACCCGCGCGGCGAGCGCGTCGACGGTCGCCTCGGTCGGCCCGTACAGGTTGAAGGCCTCGGTGTTCGGCAGCGCGGCCAGCTCGCTCCACAGTGCGTCCGGCACGGCCTCGCCTCCCACACCCACCACCGCGAGCGGGCACTGCCCGTCCCTGATCAGCCCACTGTCGGCCATCTGGGCCAGGAAGGAAGGCGTGACCTCGATGAAGTCGATGCCCTCCGCCCGGATGGCGGCGGCGGTCAGTTCGGGGTCGCGGCGTGTCTCGTCGTCGAGGATGTGCAGCGCGTGCCCGTCGAGCAGCCACAACTGCGGCTGCCAGGACGCGTCGAACGAGAACGACCAGAAGTGCCCGACCCGCAGATGCCGCCGCCCGGTGTTCGCCTTGGCCAGATCGTGCAGGGCACGCCGGTGACTGTGGAAGAGGTTCGCCACACTCCGGTGGCAGACCACGACCCCCTTGGGCCGCCCGGTGGAACCCGAGGTGTAGATGACGTACGCCGGGTGCTCCGGATCGGGACCGGCGGCCGGGTTGTCGGCGGGCTGCGCGGCCAGTCGTGCGGTGGTGTCGTCGGTGTCGAGCAGCAGGCGCGGTACGTCGCTGTCGGGCAGGCCGGCGGCGAGCGCCTCGGTGGTGAGGACGAGCTGGGGTTCGGCGTCGTCGAGCATGGCGAGTACGCGCTCGGCCGGGAGATCCGCGTCGATCGGGAGATAGGCCGCACCCGACTTGAGGACGGCGAGGATCGCGAGCAGGAAGTCCGCCGTGCGCGGCAGGGACAGGGCGACGATCCGCTCGGGTCCGGCGCCGTGCTCGGTCAGCAGTCGGGCGAGCCGGTTGGCGCGCTCGTTCAGCTCGGCGAAGGTCCAGGTGACCGGCCCGGCGACGACCGCGACGGCGTCCGGTGCAGCGGCGACCTGCGTCTCGAAGAGTGCGGGCACGGTGGCCAGCCCTCCGCTGTCCGGCAGGCGGGCGTCATTCCAGGTCTCCAGGAGGGTGTGGCGTTCCTCGGGGGTGAGGATGTCGACGCGGCCCAGCGGCTGCTGGGCGTCGGTGGTCATCGCCTCGAAGAGTCGGACCATGGCGGCGGTGATCCGTTCGGCCGCCGCCCGGTCGAACAGGTCGGTCCTGAACTCGGCGGTCAGGCGCAGCCGTTCGGCGGGCTCGACGGCCCAGGCGAACGGATAGTGCGTCGAGTCCTGATGGTCGCGCACCTCCATCCGCAGTCCGCCGCTGCCCTCTCCGCCGATCTCCCCGCCGTCCGGGTAGGACTCGAAGACGACGAGCGTGTCGAACAACTCCCCCAGCCCTGCCCGCCGTTGGATGTCGGCGAGCCCGAGGTGCTGGTGGTCGAGGAGCCGCGACTGCTCGTCCTGGAGCCGGTCGAGGAACGCGGCGAGCGACTCGCGCTCGTCGATACGGACCCGCACCGGCACGGTGTTGATGAACAGCCCGATCATCGCTTCGACACCGGCAAGCTCCGGCGGCCGACCGGACACGGTCGCGCCGAACACCACATCGGTACGCCCGGTGAGTCGACCGAGTACGACACTCCAGGCGCCCTGCACAAGGGAGTTGACGGTCAGCCCGCGCGAACGGGCCAGCGCGGTCAGCGCCTCGGTCAGCTCGGCGGACAGGAAGGTGGTGAGCGTCTCGGGCACGACCGGCGCCCGGTTGGGGTCGGCGGGGACGAGATGCGTGGGCTCCTCAAGCCCGTCGAGGGCTTCGGCCCAGGCGGTGGCGGAGGCGTCGGCGTCCTGCTGCCCGAGCCAGGCCAGATACTCCTTGTACGGAACGGGAGTTGGGAGTGCGGAGGAGGAGACGGTCTCCCCTTCCGCGTAGAGCGCGGACAGTTCGGCCGCCAGCCGGGGTACCGACCAGCCGTCGAGCAGCAGGTGCTGGTGCGACAGCACGAGCCGGTGCTTCACGTCTCCGACCTTGGCCAACATCAGCCGCAGAAGCGGGGGTTGGGCCGGGTCGAAGCGTCGGCGCTCCTGGTCGAGCGCCTTGGTCCACCGCTCCTCGCGGGTGTCGGCGTCGAGTTCCGAAAGGTCGAGCTGTCGCCACGGTAGTGCGGCGGCACGCGGTACGACGGCCACGGGGCGCCCCGACGTCAGGTACCGGAAGCCTGCTCGCAGGTTCCCGTGCCGGTCGAGCAGCGCCTGACCGGCGTTGCGGAGTCGTACGGCGTCCAGCGGGCCGTCGATGTCGTACGCCACCTGCACGGTGTAGACGTCCGGTCCCTCGTCCCCGGAGTCGAAGGAGGCGTGGAACAGCAGCCCTGCCTGGAGCGGCGTGAGCGGCAGTACCTCGGTGGCGCCGAAGGCGGCGACCTCGGTGCGCTCCTCGTCGGTGAGCGCGAGGAGGGCGGTGAGCGATGCGTCGGTGGCCGGTGTGTCGCCGGTCCCGTTGTCGCCGTTCAGGTCACGGGCCGCGGCGGCCAGCCCGGCGGCCGTCTTGTGACGGAAGACGTCACGCGGGCTGACCGCCAGCCCGGCCGCACGCACACGTGCGACCAGCTGCATGGCCACGATGCTGTCGCCGCCGAGGGTGAAGAAGTCGTCGTCCACGCCGACTCGTTCGAGGTTCAGTACGTCCGCGAACAGGCCGCAGAGGATCTCCTCGCGCGGGGTGCGCGGGAGCGTGTCGGTGGTCTCGGCAGCGAAGTCGGGGGCGGGGAGGGCACGGCGGTCGAGCTTGCCGTTGGGGGTGAGGGGCAGCGCGTCGAGGACGACGAAGGCGGCGGGGACCATGTGCTCGGGGAGCGCGGCAGCCGCGTGGGCGCGGAGGGCGTCGGAATCAGGCGTACCTCCGGGAACGGCTGGTACGACGTACGCCACCAGTCGCTGATCGCGGGCGACGACACTCACGTGCCCGACGGTCTCGTGGCGGGCCAGGACCGACTCGATCTCGCCCAGCTCGATCCGGAACCCACGGATCTTCACCTGGTCGTCGGTCCGGCCGAGGTATTCGAGTGTTCCCTCGGTTGTCCACCGTGCCAGGTCACCGGTCCGGTACATGCGTGAACCGAGTTCACCAAAGGGATCGGCTGTGAACCGCTCCGCTGTCAGCCCCGGGCGACCGAGGTAGCCACGGGCCAGCTGCACACCGGCGAGATACAGCTCTCCCGCCACGCCCGGCGGAACGGGCCGCAGTGCCGCATCCAGAACGTACGTACGCGTGTTCCATACCGGACGACCGATCGACACCCGGCCGGATGCTTCGGAGACCTGACCTGCAGTGACGTCCACCGACGCCTCCGTCGGCCCGTACAGGTTGTGCAGCTCGGCCGGCAGCACGGCGTGGAACCGCTCCGCGAGTTCGAGAGGCAGTGCCTCGCCGCTGCACAGGACGCGGCGCAGGCCCGTGCAGCTCGCGGCGGCGGGCTCGTCGAGGAAGGCGCGCAGCATGGAGGGCACGAAGTGCAGGGTGGTGACGGCCTGTTCCCGGATCAGCTCGGCCAGGTAGACGGGGTCCTTGTGCCCCTCGGGCTTGGCCACCACCAGCACGGCGCCGGTGATCAGCGGCCAGAAGAACTCCCACACGGACACGTCGAAACTGGACGGCGTCTTCTGCAGCACACGGTCGTCGCCGGTCAGCCCGTACTCCCCCTGCATCCACAGCAGACGGTTCACGATACCCTCGTGCGGCACGACAACACCCTTGGGGGTGCCGGTCGACCCGGACGTGTAGATGACGTACGCAGGACTCAACGGGTCGTACGAATGCGGGAGTTCAGCACCCGCCGGTCCGTCCGGGAGCGCGTCCCTGATGACGGTCACCGGGTGGGCGTCCGCCAGCATGAAGGCCAGCCGCTCCTCCGGGTAGTCGACGTCCAGGGGCAGGTAGGCCGCTCCGGTGCGGTGGACCGCGAGCAGGGCGATGATCAGCTCGGCGGAGCGGGGCAGTGCGACGGCGACGGTTCGTTCAGGACCGGCGCCCAGGCCGGCCAGGACGCGTGCGGTGTGCTCGACGCGGGTGTCCAACTCGGCGTAGGTCAGGCGCTGTTCGCCGAAGACGACGGCGGTCGCGTCCGGCGTGCGGGCCACCTGCGCCCGGAACAGCTCGGGCAGACTGGTGGACGTCACGTCGCGGGCGGTGCCGTTCCAGTCGCCCAGAACAAGCTGCCGCTCGGACTCCTCCAGCACCTCCAAGTCCCGTACCAGCACGTCGGGTTCGGCCACCACCTGCTTCAGGAGCCGCACCAGCCGCCCCGCGAGTCGCTCGACCGTGGTGTGGTCGAACAGGTCGGCGCTGTACTCGATCCAGCCCTGGATACCGGACCCGTCGCCCTGCTCGATGAAGTCGAAGCTCAGATCGAACTTGGCGCTCTGCTGCCGGAGCGGCTCTCGGCTCACCGCCAGCCCCGGGAAGTCGGGGCTGCCGCCGGGGTCGCCGAGGTAGACGACCATGACCTGGAACAGGGGGTGCCTGGCCAGTGAGCGGGTCGGGTTGAGGGCCTCCACGAGGCGTTCGAACGGCAGGTCCTGGTGCTCGTAGGCGGCGAGATCGGTGTCGCGCACCCGGTCGAGCAGTTCGGCGAAGGTCGGGGCGCCCGACAAGTCGGTACGCAGGACAAGGGAGTTGACGAAGAACCCGACCAGGTCCTCCAGCTTCTCGTCGCCACGGCCCGAGATGGGGGCGCCGAGCGGGATGTCGTCCCCGGCGCCGAGCCGGTGCAGCAGGACGGCCACGGCTGCCTGGGCGACCATGAACATGCTGACGCCGTGCCGGTGCGCGAGGCCACGCAGGGCCCGTTCGAGTTCGCCGTCGAGGGTCAGCCCGACGGCACCGCCGCGCTGGCTGCCCTCCGGCGGACGCGGGCGGTCGACCGGGAGGACCAGCTCCTCGGGAAGTCCGGCCAAGGCCTGTTCCCAGTAGGCGAGTTGGCGGGCGTGCAGGCTGGCGGGGTCGGAGTCCTCGCCGAGGAGCCGGTGGTGCCACAGGGTGTAGTCGGCGTACTGCACGGGCAGCGACGCCCACTCCGGCGCACGGCCTTCGCATCGGGCCTGGTAGGCCATGGCGAGGTCGCGCCAGAGCGGGCGGTCCGACCATTCGTCGCCGGCGATGTGGTGCAGGACGAGGAGCAGGACGTATTCCTGCGGAGCCGTCTCGAACACATGGGCCCGCAGCGGCGGTTCACGGTCCAGCTCGAAGCCACGCGCAGCAGCCTCGTCCAGCCGGTTGGAGAGTTCCCCCTCGGTCACCCGCTCGTGGTGCACGGGGATCTCGAACTCGGCAGGATCCAGGATGAGTTGGTGGGCGCGGCCGTCCTGCTCGGGGAACACCGTGCGCAGACTCTCGTGGCGCACTGCGAGATCCCGGACAGCGGTGGTCAGTGCATCGAGTCGCAGGGCACCGGTCAGACGCCAGGCCGCCGGGATGTTGTACGTGGCCCCGGGGCCGTCGATGCGGTGCAGCAGCCACAGTCGCTGCTGGGCGAAGGACAGGGGCAAGGGTTCGCCCCCGTCCCGGTCCCCATCCCGCTCCCGGCCCATCGGTGCGAGCGTGGGCAGGGTCGTGTCGGTGCCCTCGCCGAGACGCTCGGCCAGGCGGGCGGGTGTGGGCGCCTCGAAGACGGTGCGGACGGTGAGGTCGGTGCCCAGGGCCGTACGGACACGGCTGACCAGCCGCATGGCGAGGAGCGAGTGACCGCCGAAGGCGAAGAAGTCGTCGTCCACGCCGACCCGTTCGAGGTTCAGCACGTCCGCGAACAGGCCGCAGAGGATCTCCTCGCGCGGGGTGCGCGGCAGGCTGCCCTCGCCCGTACCAGCCACCGCCGCCGCCGCCGAGAAGTCGGGGGCGGGTAGAGCCTTGCGGTCGAGCTTGCCGTTGGGAGTGAGGGGCAGCGCTTCGAGGACGACAAAGGCGGCGGGGACCATGTGCTCCGGGAGCGCTGCGGCTGCGTGTCGGCAGAGTGCGGCGCTGTCGATCGCAGCAGCAGTGACGGCGGCTACAACGACCGGGACGACGTAAGCGACGAGCCGCTGATCACGGGCGACGACACTCACATGCGCGACCGCCTCGTGGCGGGCCAGGACGGACTCGATCTCGCCCAGCTCGATCCGGAACCCACGGATCTTCACCTGGTCATCGGTCCGACCCAGGTATTCGAGTGTTCCCTCGGTTGTCCACCGTGCCAGGTCACCGGTCCGGTACATGCGTGAACCGAGTTCACCAAACGGATCCGCTGTGAACCGCTCCGACGTCAACCCCGGACGACCGAGATAACCACGCGCCAACTGCACACCAGCCAGATACAGCTCACCCGCCACACCCGGCGGAACCGGCCGCAGCGCACCATCCAGAACATACGCACGCGTGTTCCACACCGGACGACCGATCGACACCCGATCGGTCACCTCCGTCACCTGACCCGCCGTGACGTCCACCGACGCCTCAGTCGGCCCGTACAGGTTGTGCAGCTCAGCCGGGAGTACCGCACGGAAGCGCTGGGCCAGCTCGTCGGGCAGCGCTTCCCCACTGCACATCACCCGCCGCAGTCCCAGGCAGCCCGCCGCCGAGGGCTCCTCCAGGAACAGCTGGAGCATCGACGGCACGAAGTGCACGGTCGTGATGCCCTGCTCCTGGATGACCTCGGCCAGATAGGCGGGGTCCTTGTGTCCCTCGGGCTTGGCCACCACCAGCGCGGCGCCGGTGATCAGCGGCCAGAAGAACTCCCACACGGACACGTCGAAACTGGACGGCGTCTTCTGCAGCACACGGTCGTCGCCGGTCAGCCCGTACTCCCCCTGCATCCACAACAAACGGTTGACGATGCCTTCGTGCGGCACCACAACACCCTTGGGCCGCCCGGTCGACCCGGACGTGTAGATGACGTACGCAGGACTCAACGGGTCGTACGAATGCGGGAGTTCAGCACCCGCCGGCCCGTCGGGAAGCGCGTCCCTGATGACGGTCACCGGACGGGCATCCGCCAGCATGAACGCCAGCCGCTCCTCCGGATAGTCGGCGTCCAGCGGCAGATACGCCCCGCCCGCACGATGTACGGCGAGCAGCGCCACCACCAGGTCGACCGAGCGGGGCAGCGCGACGGCGACCGTCCGCTCGGGGCCCACTCCCATGCCTGCCAGCACGCCCGCCGTACGCTCGACGCGCTCGTCCAACTCGGCGTATGTCAGCCGCTCTTCGCCGAAGACCAGAGCCAGTGCGTCCGGTGTACGGGCCACCTGGGCGCGGAACAGCGCGGGCAGGCTGGTTGCCGCCACCTCGCGGGCGCTGCCGTTCCAGTCACCCAGAACGAGCTGCCGTTCCGACTCCTGCAGCACCTCCAAGTCCCGTACCAGCACATCGGGTTCACCGGCCACTTGCTCCAGCAGCCGCACCAGGCGCCCGGCAGTCCGGGTGGCCGTCGGTTCGTCACAGAGGTCGGTCGCGTACTCCAGGAGAAGGGTCAGACGGTCCGAGTCGTCCACGAAGGTGAAGTGGAGGTCGAACTTGGCCATGCCGGTGTCCATGTCGAACCAGTCGGTCGGCATGCCGAGCACATCGGGGTCGCCGTCGGGCCGGTAGTGGTAGCCCAGCATGACCTGGAAGAGCGGGTTGCGGCCGGGCACACGGGCCGGGTTGACGGCCTCGACGACCTGGTCGAAGGGCAGGTCCTGGTGCTCGAACGCGGCCAGGGACGACTCCCGCACCCGCGCGATCAGTTGACGGAACGTCAGGTCGTCGCCCGACACGTCCGTACGCAGCACCAGCGTGTTGACGAAGAAGCCGACGAGGTCGTCGAGCGCGTCGTCCGTGCGGCCCGCGATGGGGGCCCCGAGCGGGATGTCGTCCCCGGCGCCGAGCCGGCGCAGCAGCGCGGCCGTGGCGGCCTGGAACAGCATGAACATGCTGGTGCCGGTGGTGCCGGACAGGTCGCGCAGGGCCAGGCCGGTGTCGGCGGGCAGCTCCAGCCGGACCTTGGCACCGCGCCCGGTGGGCTCGGCGCGGCGGGGCCGGTCGAGGGGCAGGTGCAGTTCCTCGGGGAGGCCGTGCAAAGTCTCGGTCCAGTGGGCGAGTTGGGCCTCGCCGACCTGGCCGAGCAACTCCTCCTGCCAGAGGGTGTAGTCGGCGTACTGCACCGGCAGCGGCGCCCACTCGGGGGCGCGGCCCGCGCGCCGGGTGCGGTAGGCGGTGGTGAGGTCGGCCAGGAACGGGCGGTCGGACCACTCGTCGGTGGTGATGTGATGGAGCACGACGGCCACGACGTGATCGGCCGGACCGAGCCTCAACACCTCACACCGCATTGGGAGTTCGCTCGTGAGGTCGAAGGGGCGGCGCTGCGCCGACTCGATCAGTTCGGCCAACTCCCCCTCCCCGCAGTCCGTCACGGTGAACTCGGGGTCGGCCTCGGCCGCCGAAACGATCAGCTGGTACGGCTCACCGTCCTGCTCGGGGAACACGGTCCGCAGTGCCTCATGGCGGCCCGCCACGTCCCGTACGGCCGCCCGGAGCGCGTCGAGGTCCAGGTCGCCGCGGAGTCGGAAGACCAGCGGGAAGTTGTAGGCGACGCCGCTGCCGGTGATCCGTTCGACCAGCCACAGCCGACGCTGGGCGGCCGACAGCGGGATGCGCTCGGGTCGGGCGGTGGGGGCGACGGCCGGTCGGGCCGGGCGTGAGGTGTCGGCGCGGGCCGCCAGCTGCTCGGGCGTGGGCGCCTCGAACAGGTCCCGGATGGCCAGTTCGGCGCCCAGTTCGGTGCGGGCCCGGCTGATCAGACGGGTGGCGAGCAGGGAGTGGCCGCCGAGGTCGAAGAAGCCGTCCTCGGCGCCGACTTCGGGCAGGCCGAGCACTTCGGCGAAGAGCCGGCAGAGCACCTCTTCCTGCGGGGTGCGCGGGCCTCGGCCGGTGCCGAGGGCGACGGCCGGTTCGGCGTCTGGCAGGGCGCGCACGTCCAGCTTGCCGTTGTCGTTCATGGGCAGCCGGTCGAGGGTGACGAACGCGGCCGGGACCATGTAGTCGGGCAGCCGCTGCTTGAGGTCGTCGCGGAGCTGCCGGATCAGGCTGTTGGCGTCGCGGGCGGCCGTCGGCGAGTTGGCGTACGGGGCCGCTCCGCCGCCGGGGAGATAGAGCCCGGCGGTGAGTGAAGGTACCTCGCTGGGGACGAACACTGCGTCGTACGTACCGGGTTGGTCGCTCCAGGTGGTCAGGACGCGGTACCCGAGTTCGGCGGCGAGGTCACGCAGCGTCTCCGGGTCGACTCCCCCGGCGGCGCCGATGCGGGCGTCCGGGATGCCGGTGAGGCGCAGCGGCACGGCAGCCAGCAGCTCGGCCAACTCGCCGGCGTCGGCACCGAATTGGTCGGCGTCGAAGGGGACGGTCGGCACATCGGTCAGCAGCAGGCCGGGCTCGTCGGCGTACAGGACTGCGTCGTAGCGGTAGCGGGTGAGTTCGTTGTGGTGGCGGGCCTGCTTGGTGCGGAGGTCGACGCCGTAGCCGAGAGTGGTGAAGTAGTCGGGGTCGACGAGGAGTTCCTTCTCCAGGCGCAGACCGCGTTCGACGGCCCGGCCCAGCGCGTCGCCGCTGACGCCCTTCGCTTCCTGGATCTCGGTCTGGAAGGTGCGGGCGAGCCGCAGGTTGCGGACGTCGCCGACGAACAGCGCGCCGCCGGGGGCCAGTAGCTCCATCGCGCCCCGGATGACCGAGGTCAGGTAGTCGATGCTGGGGAAGTACTGGATGACGGAGTTGATGACGATGGTGTCGAAGTAGCCGTCGCCGGGCAGGCCGGTGAGGTCGTCGGCGGGCTGGGCGCGGAGCGTGACCCTTGAGGCCAACTCCGGGTCCTGGAGCAGCTCCTGGCCGATCTTGCGGATGACGGGGGCGGCGAAGTCGGTGGCCCAGTAGGTCTCCGCGTCCGGGGCGAGCTTGGACAGGAGCAGGCCCGAACCGACGCCGATCTCAAGGATCCTGCGGGGTGCCAGTGAGCGGATGCGCTCCACGGTGGCCTCGCGCCACTCCCGCATGTGGTCGAAGGGGATGGGCTGTCCGTCGTAGGAGGAGTCCCAGCCTGCGTACTCCTCGGTGAAGACAGCGGTGCTGATCTCCTCGTACTCGTCGGAGTAGATCTCCTGCCACTCGCCGACCTGGTCACGTTCGGCGGAGTCCCGGTCGGTGCCCGCGAGTTGGGCGGGGACGACGTATCCGACGAGGCGCTCGTCGCGGACGATCACGGCGGCGTGGGCGACCCGGTCGTGCTGGGCGAGGGCGGTCTCGATCTCGCCCAACTCGACGCGGTAGCCACGGATCTTGACCTGGTCGTCGGTACGGCCGAGGAAGTCGAGGTTGCCGTCGGGGTTGCGGCGCACCAGGTCGCCGGTGCGGTACATGCGCTCGCCGGGCTCACCGAACGGGTCGGCGACGAACCGTTCGGCGCTGAGGGACGGCCGGTTGAGGTAGCCGCGCGCCAGACCGATACCGGCGATGTACAGCTCACCCGGGACGCCCTCGGGGACCGGGCGCAGCCAGGCGTCCAGGATGTGGGCGCGGGTGCCACGGATCGGACGCCCGACGGTCGGGGTCGCACTGTCAAGCGTGCCGCCGCCCAGGGTGTTGATGGTGTACTCGGTCGGCCCGTAGAGGTTGTAGCCGTACGTGCCCTCTGTGTCGCGGAGCCGGTTCCACACCGTCTCCGACACGGCCTCGCCGCCGAGCAGCACCAGCGGCAGGCGGTGGCCCTCCAACAGCCCTTCCTCGATGAGGAGATGGGCGTAGGTCGGGGTCACGTTGACGACGTCGACGCGATGGCTCTCGCAGTACGCGACCAGGGCCTCGGCGTCACGCCTCAACTCCTCGTCGCAGATGTGGACTTCATGCCCCTCGACCAGCCACAGCAGCTCCTCCCACGACATGTCGAAGGCGAAGGACACGGTGTGCGCGATACGCAGCCGCCGCCCGCCCGCCGACGCGATCGCCGGTTCGAAGATCTCCTTCTGGTGGTTGAGCTGCATGTTGGTCAGACCCCGGTACGGCGTGACGACGCCCTTGGGGCGGCCGGTGGAACCGGAGGTGTAGATGACGTACGCCGGGTGCTCCAGGCTGAAGGCGACGGACACCAAGTCGCCGGGCAGCGCGGCCAGTTCGGCGGCGATCGCCGGGTCGTCGAGCAGCACGCGCGGCGTCTCGCCCACCAAGCGCGCCGACACTGCGGCGGTGGACAGCAGCATCGTCGGGCGGGCGTCGTCGAGCATCGCGGCGAGCCGGTCGTCCGGGTAGTCCAGCTCCAGCGGGAGGTAGGCGGCACCCGTGCGCAGTACGGCGAACAGCGCGACGACCATGTCCAGGGAGCGAGGCAGGCCGAGGGCGACGACGCGCTCGGGGGCGGCGCCCCGCGCGATCAGCAGCCGGGCCATCTGGTTGATGCGGGTGTCGAGTTCGGCGTAGGTGAGGGTGCGGTCGCCGAAGACGACGGCCGTCGAGTCGGGGGTGGCGGCGGCCTGGGCGGCCAGCAGGTCGGCGATCGTCTCCGTGGGGTCGGGGACGCGTCCGGCGGCGCGCTCGTGCTCCAACTCGTCGTGTTCGGCGGGGAGTAGCGGGTTCAGGCCGCCCACCGGGGCGTCGAGGTCGTGGGTGAGGCGGTCCAGGAGGAGGGTGAAGCGGTCGAGCAGGTCCTGGGCCTGGGGGCGGGCGATGACGTCGGCCCGGTGGGTCAGGGTGACCTGGATGGAGCGGCCCGGGGTGACAACCAGGTTGACCGGGTAGTGGGTCGCGTCGACGTTGGCGACGGCGGTGGCGCCGTGGCGGTCGCTCAGCTCGGCGAGCCGTTCCTCGGTGTCGTTGTTGCGCAGCACGAACAGGGTGTCGAAGAGGCGTCGGTGCCCGGTCTCGGCCTGGAGCACGCCAAGGCCCAGGTACTCGTACGGCATCACGGCGAGCCGCTCGTCCTGGACACGGCGCAGCAGCCCGAGGACCGGCTCGGCCGGGTCGTAGGCGATGCGGGCGGGGACGGTGTTGAGGAACATGCCGATGACGTTCTCGATGTCCGGCACCTCGCTCGGCCGGCCGGCGACGGTCGTGCCGAACACGACGTCGGTACGACCGGTCGCGCTCGCCAGGGTCAGCCCCCAGGCCGCGTTGAGCACGGTGTTGAGGGTCAGCCCGTGGAGCCGTCCGATGGCTCGCAGCCGCTCGCCCACCTCGTCCGGGACGAGGGTGTCGAGGCTGGCCGGGATGTCCGGTTCCAGGCCCTGGTCGGCGGCGGCGAGCAGGGTGGGCTCGTCGAGTCCGCCGAGGGCGCGGCGCCAGGCGCCGGTGGCGACGGCCGTGTCCTGGACCTCCAACCACGTCAGGTAGTCACGGTAGTTGCCGGGCGCGGGCAGGGTGCTCGCGTCGCCGCCGTTCTCGTACAGGGCGAAGAGTTGGTCGAGGAAGATCCAGGCGGACCAGCCGTCCCAGAGGAGCAGATGGCGCCCGACGACCAGCCGGTCGCCCCGGTCCGCGCCGAGGCGGACGAGGAGGATACGGAAGAGCAGCGGCCGGGTGAGGTCGAAGCGGCGGGAGCGCTCCGCATCGGTCAACTCCCGTAGCCGCACGTCCTGTTCGGCCTCCGGCAGCCCGGAGAGGTCGACCTCTTCGAGCGGGATCTCGGGGTCGCGCACGATGAACTGCACCGGCTGGCGCAGGCCCTCGCTGGTGAACCCGGCGCGCAGGCTGGGGTTGCGGGACAGCAACACCCGTACGGCGGCGCGGAGTCGGTCGGTGTCGAGGGGTTCGGCGAGGTCGAAGGACTCGTGGACGGTGTAGACGTCGAGGGCGCTGTCGTCGTACGTGGAGTGGAAGAACAGGCCTTCCTGGAGCGGGGCCAGCGGCCAGATGTCCTCGACGGGGTCGGGGCTGAGCCGGTGGACGCGCCCGGTCTCCTCGGCCGTGAGGGTGAACGAGGAGCGCAGGGCGGCCACTTCGGCCACGGGCGCCGCGGCTACGGCGAGGGCGGCCGGGGTGCGGTGCTCGAAGACGTCACGCGGATTGAGATCCAGGCCCGCCCGACGGGCGCGACTGGAGACGCCGATGGAGGTGATGCTGTCGCCGCCGAGCATGAAGAAGTCGTCGTCTATCCCGACCTCTTCGAGCTTCAATACGGCCGCGAAGATCCCGGTGAGGGCGTACTCCCGCTCGTTGCGCGGGGCGCGGGTCTCCGCCCGTACCGCCTGCGGGGCGGGCAGGGCAGCCCGGTCGAGCTTGCCGCTCGGGGTGAGCGGGAGGGCGTCGAGGACGACGTAGGCGGCCGGGATGACGGCGGCGGGCAGTTCCTCGCCGAGCGCGGTCTGGAGTTCGGCGGGCGGCGGGACCTCGGCGTCGCGGGCCGGGACGACGTACGCGACCAGCTGACCACCGTTGACGGTGACGGCGGACTGGGCGACCGTCGGCTGACGGGTCAACGCGGCCTCGATCTCGCCGAGTTCGATCCTGTTGCCCCGGATCTTCACCTGACGGTCGGTACGGCCGAGGTACTCGATCACCCCGTCGGCCCGGCGGCGCACGAGGTCACCGGTGCGGTACATACGCTCGCCGGGCCCACCGTACGGGTCGGCGACGAACCGCTCGGCGGTCAGCTCCGGCCGGGCGTGATAGCCGCGCGCCAGCTGAACACCCGTCAAGTAAAGCTCGCCGGGGACCCCTTCGGGCGCGGGACGCAGGCAGGAGTCCAGGACACGCAGGCCCGTGTTCCACACCGGCCGCCCAATGGGCACGGTGGTCCCGGGCGTGCCGTCGTACGGGTGGTAGGTGACATCGACGGCCGCCTCGGTGGGGCCGTACAGGTTGTGCAGCGGTACGCCGGTCAGCTCGCGCCAGCGGGCGGCGGCGGCGCCGGGCAGGGCCTCGCCGCTGCTGAAGACGTTGCGCAGGGACGCGGCCCAGGTCGGGTCGGTGGTGATCTCGTCGGACTGGAGGAACGCCTCCAGCATCGACGGCACGAAGTGCATCGTGGTGATGCCCTGTTCGCTGATCAGCCCGGCGAGATAGGCGGGGTCGCGGTGTCCGTCCGGGCGGGCGAGGACCACGGCGGCGCCCTCGCACAGCGCCCAGAAGAACTCCCAGACGCTGACGTCGAAGCTGGCCGGGGTCTTCTGCAACACCCTGTCGGCGGCGGTCAGTTCGTAGGCGCCCTGCATCCAGGCCAGCCGGTTGGCGATGGCCCGGTGGGTGACGACGACACCCTTCGGACGGCCGGTGGAGCCGGAGGTGTAGATCAGGTAGGCCGGGTCGTCGGGGTGAGCGGGGAGCGGGTCGGGGCCGACCTCCTCGGACGGGGCGTCGAGCAGTAGAAGGGCGTGCCCCGAGGGGAGTTGGGGAGCCGTCGCCGAAGTGGTGACCACCGTGCCGGCACCGGAGTCAGCGAGCATGTGCGCCACCCGGTCGGCCGGGTAGTCAACGTCGACCGGCAGGTAGGCGGCGCCCGACTTCAGCACGCCGAGCAGCGCGACCATCAGTTCGGCCGAGCGGGGTACGGCGACGGCGACGACTGTGCCGGGACGCGCGCCCCGGGCTGTCAGCCGACGCGCCAACTCTCCAGCTCTGGTGTCGAGTTCTGAGTAGGTGAGCGTCTCGCCCTCGTACACGACTGCCGTGGCCTGCGGACTGCGGGCCGCCTGAGCCTCGAAGGCCGCCGCGAGGGTCGTGCCGGGGATGTCCCGGTGTTCGCCCGCCGGGTGTGCGTCGAGGAGTTCCTCGGCCGACAGCAGGTCCACGTCGGCGGCGGACTGCCCCGGGTCGGCGGCCAGGGCGTGCAGGATGCGGGAGAGACGGTCCGCGATCCGGCGTACGGCGTCGGCGTCGAGTCGCTGGGCGTGGTGCTTGAGCCGCAGGTCGAGGCGTCGGCCGGGCTTGACGATCAGGGCGAGCGGATAGTGGACGGCGTCGTGGAACTCGTGGCCCGTGAGGCGGAGGGTGCCGGTCGGGTCGGCGAGGTCGGTCGCGGCCGGGTAGTTCTCGAAGACGACGAGGGTGTCGAAGAGTTCACCGGCGCCCGCGAGGCCCGCGACGCGCTGGAGTTCGGCGAGACCGAGGTGCTGGTGGTCCAGCAGCTGGGACTGCTCGTCCTGGAGCCGGCCGAGGAGACCGGCGAGGGTGTCGGAGGGTTCCCAACGGAAGCGCGTCGGGAGGGTGTTGATGAACAGGCCGATCATCGACTCGATGCCCTCGACCTCGGCGTCACGCCCCGAGACGGTCGTACCGAACACCACGTCCTGGCGTGCCGTGAGCCGTCCGATGAGCAGTCCCCAGGCGCCCTGGACGACCGTGCCCAGGGTCACGCCGTTCTCCCGCGCCCGCGCGGCCAGCCGGGCGGTGACCTGCTCCGACAGTTCGAGGCGGATCTGCGCGGGCTCGACGGGCGTACCGTCGGCCGGGGTCTCGACCAGGCGGGTGGGCTCCTCGACCCCGGCAAGAGCCGTACGCCAGGCGGTGCGCGCGGCCTCGCGGTCGGCGGTGGCAAGGCGGCGCAGGTAGGCGCTGTAGGGCGCGGGCTGCGGCAGCGCGGCCGGGATCTCCCCGTAGGAGGACATCAATTCGCGGTGCAGGACCGGCAATGACCAGCCGTCGACCACGATGTGATGGAACGTCAGGAGCAGTCGGCTGCGGTGTTCGTCGAGGCGGATGAGCGCGCAGCGCATCAGGGGCGGGTTGGCGAGGTCGAAGCGGCGGGCGCGTTCGGCGGCGGCGACCGCGTCGGCCAGCGGGACGCGAGCGGGCCCGTCGTGGACGGTCAGGTCGACTTCCCGCCAGGGCAGTTCGAGGCCCCCGGCGATGATCTGCACGGGCTGCCCGTCCGGGCTGCGGCGGAAGCAGGCGCGCAGCGGGGCATGCCGGTCCAGGACGCGCTGGGCGGCCTTGCGCAGGGCTTCGCCGTCGACCGGGCCGGTCAGTTCGAGGGCCTGCTGGACGACGTACGCGTCCAAGTCCGCGCCGTCGACGAGGGAGTGGAAGTAGAAGCCCTCCTGGAGGGGGCTCAGCGGCAGAGCCTCCTCCACGGTGACCGGGAACTCGCCCTGGATCTCGGCGAGTTCGATCGAGTCGAGGACGACCAGCGGGGCGTTCGACTCCGCGTCCTCCTGGACTGGCACCTCCCCGGCCGCTGCGGCGAGCGCGGCGACCGTGCGGTGCTTGAAGACGTCCCGGGAGCTGAGGCGCAGTCCGGCGCGGCGGGCGTGGACGAGGAGTTGGATGGCGGTGATGCTGTCCCCGCCGAGGGCGAAGAAGTCGTCGTCGATGGTGGCCGAGCGCAGGCCGAGGACGTCGGCGTAGGCCGCGCAGAGGAGCTCCTCGCGGGCGTCCCGGGGCGGGCGGCCCGCGCTGAGGGCGCCGTAGTCGGGGGTCGGGAGGGCGGCGCTGTCGAGCTTGCCGCTGGGGGTGACCGGGAGGCGGTCCAGGGGGACGACGGCCGCGGGGACCATGTACTCGGGGAGTTGGTCGGCCGCGTACGAACGCAGCGCCCGCATCAGGGCGTTGATGTCCCGGAAGGGTGCCGGGCGGTTGGCGTGCGGGGCCGTGCCGGAGGGGCGGTAGAGGCAGGTGAGCGGGGTGTCGCCGAGGGCGAAGACGACGTCGAGGCTGCCGTCGTCGGCGGTGCCGTTCCAGGTGACGGCGGTCCGGTGGCCGTGGCGGGCACCGAGGGCGTGGAAGACCTCGGGGTCCGGGGCGTCCGCCGTACGGCTGCTGTCGTCCAGCGCGGACAGCGCGGCCAGGTCCTCGGCGAGCCGGGCGTTGGGCACACCGGTGACGCGGAGCAGTGCGGGCCCGTCGGCCAGGAGGGCTTCAAGTGCCTCGGGCCCGCTCCAGACGACCTCCGTACCGGCGACCGGCTCCGCAGCCGCCGTCTGCTTGCTGAGGACGACGTCGTAGCGGTACCGGGTCAGTTCGTTGTGGTGGGCGCCGCGCTTGACGTGGATCTCGGCGTCGAAACCGTCGAGGGCCGCGAAGTAGTCGGGGTCCAGGAGGAGTTCGCCCTCCCAGGCGACCGATCGCTCGACGGCGGCCCGCAGTCCCTGCTTGTCCTCCGTGTCGTCGGTGCGGCGGCTCTCGACGGCCGCGCGCAGGCAGCGCAGCAGCCGGGCGTTGCGGACGTCGCCGATGAACAGCCGGCCGCCGGGGGCGAGGAGCGTGCCGACCGCCCGGACGACATCGGTCAGGTAGTCGGCGCTCGGGAAGTACTGGGCGACGGAGTTGATGACGACGGTGTCGAAGTAAGCGGCCGGAAGTCCGCTCACGTCGTGGGCGGGCTGGGCCGACAGCCGTACGCGGTCGGTGAGTTCGGGGACCGCGTCGATCTGGGTGCGCAGGGCGCGTACGGCCTCCTCGGAGAGGTCGGTGCCCCAGTACTCGTCGCAGTCGGGCGCGATGCGGGAGAGGATCAGACCGCTGCCGACGCCGATCTCCAGCACACGGCGGGGCGCGAGTTCCGTGATGCGGGCGACGGTCGCCGCACGCCATTCGCGCATCTCCTCGACGGGGATGGGCAGTCCGTCGTACATGCTGTTCCAGCCCGCGAAGTTCTCGCGCAGGCCCGCCGGTCCGTCCGTGCCGCCCTCCGATCCGGCGGCGGAGTAGAGCAGTTCGTGCAGGTCCTTCCACTCCTGGACCTGGTCGGCGGTGTCGTGGCCGGCCGCGTCGCTGTCCAGCGCGGGCACGACGTACGCGGCGAGGCGCCGGTCGCCGGGGCGGTCCTCGCGTACGACGACCGCGGCCTGGTCGACCGCCGGGTGGGCGCGGAGTACGGACTCGATCTCGCCGGGCTCGATACGGAAGCCTCGGATCTTCACCTGGGAGTCGGCGCGGCCGAGGAACACCAGGCGGCCGTCGGCCTGCCAGCGGACCAAGTCGCCGGTGCGGTAGAGGCGTTCGCCCGGTGCGCCGAACGGGTCGGCGACGAACCGCTCGGCGGTCAGGTCGGGCCGCCCGAGGTAGCCGCGGGCGAGCCCGGCGCCGCCGAGGTACAACTCGCCGGGGACACCGGCCGGGACGGGCTTCAGGCGAGCGTCGAGGACGTATGCGCGCGTGCCCGGGTCGGGGATGCCGATGGGGACGATGGAGCCGGCCGGGATGTCGGGGTCGCACAGACCGAGGGTGGAGTTGGTGGTGGCCTCGGTGGGGCCGTACGCGTTGAACATCATCCTGCCGCGCGCGTACCGCCCGACCAGCTCGGGCGAGACGCGTTCGGTGCCCGCGAGCAGGGTGGCGGGCGGGAGTTCGATGTCCTCGGGCATCGCGGCCAGCAGGGCGGGCGGAAGGATCATGAACGTGATGCCGTGCGCGTGGGCGTAGTCGGCGAGCGGCGCGGCGGGCACCCGCAGTTCGCTCGGTACGACGACGAGCCGGCCGCCGGAGAGCAGGCCGAGGCACAGGTCCCAGAAGGCCACGTCGAAGCTGGGCGAGGCGAACTGGAGCACCCGGCTGTGCGGGCCGATCCCGAACCGCTCGGTCTGCGTGGCGACCAGCTTGGCGACGCCCGCGTGGGTGAGGACGACGCCCTTGGGGCGGCCGGTGGAGCCGGAGGTGTAGATGACGTAGGCGGCGTTGGCGATCGTCAGCGAGGCCGAGTCTGCGCCCGCGGGCTGCCGCCTCTCCAACTCCCGTACGGTGTCCGGCGTGTCGAGGACCAGGATCTCCGTGCCGTCGTTCGCCGGGATGTCCTCGGCGACCTCGGGCGTGGTGACCAGGCAGACGGGGTGGGCGTCACCGAGCATGTAGGAGATGCGGTCGGCCGGGTAGTCGGTGTCCACCGGAAGGTAGGCGGCGCCGGACTTCAGGACCGCGACCTCGGCGACGATCAGCTCCGCCGAGCGGGGCACCGCGAGGGCGACCACCCGCTCGGGTCCGGCGCCCCGGGCGATCAGTGCGGCGGCCAACCGGCCCGCGCGGTCGTCGAGTTCGGCGTAGGTGAGCGAGATGTCCTCGAAGACCAGCGCGATCTCGTCCGGGCGCTGCCGTACCTGGTCGGCGAACATCTCCGGCCAGGTGCGCAGCGGGACGGCATGGTCGGTGTCGTTCCACTCGCGTAGGACGCGGCCGTGCTCCTCGGCGCCGAGCAGCTCCAACTCGCCGACAGGGGTGTGCGGGTGGGCGAGGGCGTCGGCGAGCAGGGTCGTGTAGTGGTCTGCCATGCGCTCGGCGGTCGCGGCCTCGAAGAGGTCCTCGCGGTACGTCACCCGCAGTTCACCGGCGTGGACGGCGAGGGCGAGGTCGAGCCGGTCCTCCCCACCAGACACATTGCCGAAGGCCGTGTTGAACAGCAGTCCGCCGCCCCGGGTGGGCTCCGGCCTCAACCACTCGACCAGCGTGGCGTGTTCGACCTGGTGGGCACGGGCCTCATCGTGCGCGTCGGTCACCTGCCGTACGAGGTCCGTGAAGGACGCGCCGCCGTCGACAGCGATCCGCAGCGGCAGACCCTCGTACCCGAAAGTGATGTCGTGACCGCCGCTGTAGCGGTGCAGGAGGGCGGCGTACGCGGCCAGCAGAATCGATTCGCTGACCGTCGCCGCCGCTGGCGCTGGCGCTGGCGCTGGCGCTGACGGCGTCACCGTCAGCGGGCGGCGAAGCGTGTGCCGTTCACCGGTGGGGCGCAGTGGGTACGGGAAGTCGACCGGGAGAGCGGTCTCCTGCGGGAGCGGTTCGAGCAGCCGTCGCCAGAAGGCCGAGAGCGCGCCTTCCGCGTCGTCGTCGATACCGGGCACACGTACTTCGAAACCGGACACAGGCGACCGTGCCTCCAGGGTGTACGGACCGGCTCAGCCGGAGGACCGCGGGCCATACTAAGGTAAGCATTACCTAACCAAAAGACCCCAGTCCCGGCGGACCCTCTTCCCACCACTACTATTAAGGTCTGCCTAACCTAAGGGAGTTACCCGTTGGAGACCGCACGGTGACGCGGGGCAGAAGGGTTCGCCCCGTTCTTCTTGTGGCGGTGCTGGGCGCCGTCCTGCTCGGACTGTGTCTTCTGTCACTCGCCCTCGGCGCGGCCAGTATTCCGCCCGATCAGGTGGTGCGAGCGCTGTTCGGTGACGCGCCCAGCCGGTTCGTCGACAACGTCATCTGGTCGGCGCGGGTTCCTCGTACGACTCTCGGACTGGCGGCCGGGGCGGCGCTCGGTCTGTCGGGCGCGCTCATGCAGGCACTGACCCGCAATCCGCTCGCGGACCCGGGGATCCTCGGGGTGAGCGCCGGTGCCTCGTTCGCGATCGTGCTGGCCGTCGGAGTGTTCGGATTCGGGTCGTTCTACGGGTACGTGTGGTTCGCGTTCGCGGGTGCGATGGCGGCCAGCGTCCTCGTGTACTTCCTGGGCAGGCTCGGGCGCTCCGGGCTCACCCCGGTCAAACTGGCGCTCTCCGGCATCGCGGTGACCTCCCTCCTCTCCTCCCTGACCAGCGCGATCGTGCTGACCGACGCCGACGCGCTCAACCGCTACCGCTTCTGGTCAGCGGGTTCGATGGCCGACCAGGACGGCGACACCGTCCTGCGGATCCTGCCCTTCCTCGCCGTGGGCGCACTGCTTGCCTTCGCCAGCGCTCCCGCCCTCAACAGCATGGCCCTGGGCGACGACGTGGCGGCCTCGCTCGGCCGACGGCTCGGCCTGGTCCGGCTCCAGGGCGTCACCGCGGTCACCCTGCTGACCGGGGCCGCCGTCGCGGTCATCGGCCCGGTCGTCTTCATCGGGCTCGTCGTACCGCATGTCGCCCGGGTGCTGGCCCAGTTGGCGGGGATCGGCCCCGACCAGCGCTGGTTGCTGCCGATGTCCGCCGTACTCGCGCCGAGTCTGCTGCTCGCGGCGGACATCATCGGGCGGCTGATCGCCCGACCCATCGAGGTCCAGGCCGGGGTGATCGTCGCCTTCATCGGCGGGCCGTTCTTCATCGCCCTGGTGCGGCGGCGGAAACTGGCGGAGGTGTGAGGATGACGAACCCCGAGTCCGCCGAGTCCATTGCGTTGACGGCCGTTTCCCCTCAGCGGGAAGGGGGTCTTCCCGTACGCGTCCAGCGCACCTACCGGCTGGTCGTGCCCCCGGTCTCCGGGATCCTCCGCCCCCGCCTCGTGGCCGTCGGCGCGCTGCTCGCCGTGGGCACGTTCCTCCTCTTCTGCTGGAGTCTGACGATCGGCGACTACCCGATCGCCTTCGGCGACGTCGTACGCGCCCTGGTCGGCTCCGGCGACCCCGGCACCGTGCTCGTCGTCCAGGAACTGCGGCTGCCGCGCGCCCTGGTGGGGCTGCTGGCCGGGATCGCGTTCGGGGTGTCCGGCGGACTGTTCCAGACCATGACCCGCAATCCGCTGGCCAGCCCCGACATGATCGGCCTCACCCAGGGCGCGGGCACGTTCGTGGTCGCGGGCATCGTCCTGGGCTGGGACGGCGGCCTCGGCACCCAGACGCTCGGTCTGCTCGGCGCGCTGACCACGGCGCTCCTCGTGTACGCGCTGGCCTGGCGGCGTGGGACCACCGGCTACCGGATCATCCTGGTCGGCATCGGCGTCGCCTGGATCTGTACGAGCGCCACCGACTACCTGGTCGCCAAGGGCGGCCGGTTCCAGGCGCAGGCCGCGCTGGGCTGGCTGGTCGGCAACCTCAACGGCCGTACGTGGTCGGATGTCGGCCCGCTCGCGATCGCCCTGGCCGTCCTCCTCCCGACGGCGCTGCTGCTCGGCCGCCTGCTGCGTACGCTCCAGCTGGGCGACGACGTGGCGACGGGCCTCGGCACCCGCGTCCAGCCCGTACGCCTCGCCATCCTGCTCTCCGGCGTCGGTCTGATCGCCTTCGCGACGGCCTCCGCCGGACCGGTCGCCTTCGTTGCGCTGGCCGCCCCGCAGATCGCCCAGCGCCTCGCGCGCACCGCCTGGCCGCCCACGGTCGCCTCGGGACTGACCGGGGCGCTGATGGTGCTGGGCAGCGACCTGATCGCCCGTACGCTCATCTCCGGCACGGAACTCCCGGTCGGTGTCGTCACCGGCGTGCTCGGCGCGCCCATCCTGCTCTGGCTGCTCGTCCGCGCCAACCGCGCGGGTTCAGGAGGCTGATCCCCATGTCGACGGACCCCACGGCCGAGGTCACGACCACCACCGAGGACATCATGCCGACCGATCCCCTGCCCACGACTTCGGAACCGGTCGCCGACCCGGACCTGAGAGCGACGGGACTACGGCTGTCGTACGACAACCGGGTGGTCGTGGACGGCCTGGACCTGGCGGTGCCGCCGGGCCGGATCACGGCCATCGTCGGCGCCAACGCATGCGGCAAGTCAACGCTGTTGCGCGCCCTGGCCCGGCTGCTCACCCCCCGAGAGGGCGCAGTCCACTTGGACGGCCGTGCTCTGCACTCCATCCCCACAAGGGAGTTGGCGCAGCGCTTGGGCATCCTGCCCCAAAGCCCGGTGGCACCCGAGGGGTTGACGGTCATCGACCTCGTCAACCGGGGCCGTTCACCGCACCAGACCTGGTGGCGGCAGTGGTCCAAGTCCGATGAGCAGGCCGTGCACGAGGCGCTCGCCGCAACCAACATGACCGACCTCGCGGACCGTCCGGTGGACGAGTTGTCCGGCGGTCAGCGGCAGCGGGCGTGGATCGCGATGGCGGTCGCCCAGGGCACGCCGGTACTCCTCCTCGACGAACCGACGACGTATCTCGACCTGGCCCACCAGATCGACGTGCTGGACCTGATCACGGACCTCAACCGGCGCGAGAACCGCACGGTGGTGATGGTCCTGCACGACCTCAACCAGGCCTGCCGGTACGCCGATCACGTCGTCGCCATGAAGTCGGGCCGGATCGTGGCGGAGGGGCCGCCGGCGGAGGTCATCACGGCGGAGACGGTGGAGGATGTCTTCGACCTGAACTGCCGCATCACCCTGGACCCGGTCAGCAACACACCGATGGTGATCCCGATGGGCCGCCACCACCAGGACACGCCCGCCAAGACACCCTGAAGTGTCCTCGCCCCCGCCGCCCCTACCCGTCCCATCCCTGGGGGCTGCGCCCCCAGACCCCCGCTACGGCCCTCAACGGGCCTCGTCCTCGAACGCCGGACGGGCCAAAAGACCAGCCCCGGCCAGCGTTTGAGGACAAGCGCGTTCAGCGCGACAAAGGGGGGCTGGGGGCACAGCCCCCAGGGATGGGAACGGGTAAGGGCGGCGGGGGCGAGAAAGCGACGTCAGGGTCGCGCCGTCAGATACCCGCCCATCGTCCGGAAGTACTCCGTCGCCGCGATCTCCGCCCCGTCCTCCGTCCGCACCCGCTTCACCAGCAGGCCCCGCAGCCGCCCGTTCCGGGCCTCCGCGCCCGCCACGACCACGATGCCGTCGCCCTCGCGGATGAAGATGCGGCCCGGGGTGCCGCCGTAGCAGCCCTCCGAGACCGCGGCCTCGACGATGCGGATGCGCTGGCCCTTGTGATGCGTGAAAGCGTTGGGGTACGGGTCCGACTGAGCGCGGATCAGGCGCTCTATCGCCTCCGCCGGCCACGTCCAGTCGATACGGCTGTCCTCCAACGACCGCTTGTGGAAGAAGCTCGCCCTGCTGCGGTCCTGAGGGATCCAGTCCGCGCGGCCCGACGCGATGAGTCCCAGGGACTCGTGGACGACCGGTGTGATCAAGTCCACAGTGCGATGGAAGAGGTCGGTCACCGTGTCCCGCGCGCCCACCGGTATCGACCGCTGAAGCAGCACGTCACCGGCGTCCAGCTCGGCGTTCATGCGGTGGGCGGTGACGCCGACCTCCCGTTCGCCGTTGATGAGCGCCCAGATCAGCGGGGAGAAGCCCGCGTACGCCGGGAGGAGGGAGTCGTGGATGTTGAGCGTGCCGTGCGCGGGGAGGTCGAAGATCTCCGGGGGCAGGACCGTGCGCCAGTTGTTGGCGACGATCAGGTCCGGCGCCAACTCCCGCAGCGCGCCCAGGAGTTCGGGATCGTCCGGGCGGTTGCGCAGCAGCACCGGGATGCCGTTCTTCTCGGCGAGGTCGGCCACCGAGTCGTCCCAGATTTTTTCGTATACGTGGTCGCTCTTGGGGTGGGTGACCGCCATGACCACCTCGTGATCGGAGTCCAGCAGGGCCTGGAGCGTGCGATGCCCCCAGGTCTGATAGCCGAACATGACGACCCGCATAGTCGATCCTTCCGTAGGACACACCATTGCAAGGTAAGGCTAACCTTATTTAACATCAGTGCGCCTAGGGGAAGGGAAGTTGCGGTGAACGCACTGCACGACGAACCGGACGCCATCCATGACGTGCTCGGTATCGGCTTCGGCCCGTCAAATCTGGCGCTGGCCATAGCCATCGCGGAACACAACGCACAAGCCGCGCCTGAGGAGCGCATTCACGCCGAGTTTCTGGAGCGCCAGCCACGGTTCGGCTGGCACCGCGGCATGCTCATCGACGACGCGACCATGCAGGTGTCCTTTCTCAAGGACCTGGTCACCATGCGCAACCCGACCAGCGACTTCAGCTTCCTGTGTTTCCTGCGGGACCGCGGCCGGCTGGTGGACTTCCTCAACGCGAAGACCCTCTTCCCGCTGCGGATCGAGTTCCACGAGTACTTCGAGTGGGCAGCGGCCCGGGTCGCGGACCAGGTCTCGTACGACGCCGAAGTCGTCTCCGTGGAGCCCGTGCTGACGGAGGGCGGCGAGGTCCGCTGGTTCGATGTCGTCAGCCGCGTGCCCGGCGCGCCGGAGCGTACGGTGGTCCGGCGGGCCCGCAACATCTCGGTGGCCGTCGGTCTCGAACCGCACGTGCCGCCCGGCACCGCGCTGTCCGACCGCATCTGGCACAACAGCGAACTGGTGCCGCGTACCCGTGAGTTGAGCAATACGGGTGCCTCCGTGGACCGCATTCTCGTCCTCGGCGCGGGTCAGAGCGGCGCCGAGGCGGTCGACTTCCTGCACCGTTCCTTCCCCGACACCGAGGTCTGCGCGGTCTTCGCCAAATACGGCTACACGCCCGCCGACGACAGCCCGTTCGCCAACCGGATCTTCGACCCGGAGGCGGTGGACGTCTACTTCCGCTCCCGGCCGGAGGTGAAACAGTCCCTGTACGACTACCACCGCTCCACCAACTACTCAGTGGTGGACATGGACTTGATCGAGTCGCTGTACGCCACGATGTACCGCGAGAAGGTCCAGGGCAACGAGCGGCTGCGCATGCGCAACGTCTCCCGCATCCGGGACGTCGAGCAGCTGGACGACCGGCTGGACGTCACCGTCGAGTATCTCCCCACCGGAGAACGGGAGGTGCTCTCCTGCGACGTGCTCGTGCACGCCACCGGTTATCGCCCCCGGGACCTCGACTCCCTGCTGGGCAGAGCGGCGAAACTGTGCCTGCGGGACGACAACGACGCCGTGCGGGTCGGCCGTGACCACCGGGTCGAGGCGGCGCCCGAAGTCACCGCCGGCATCTACCTCCAGGGTGCGACCGAGCACACGCACGGTCTCACCTCGACCCTGCTGTCGACGACCGCCGTACGCTCGGGAGAGATCCTCGACTCCCTGCTCGACCGTCGCACGGTCGATGCGGTCGATGCGCACGCGAGCGCTGGGCAACCATCTTCAACTTAGAGTAGCCTCACCTAAGTTTTAGGCCTGCCCAAGTGCACGCACACGCACTTAGGCAGGCCTTACCGGCCCAAAGTGTCGTCCGATCCCAGAGGGGTTACGGGTGAGTAGTCCTTCACAGCTGTCGGGGCGGGACGTCCTGCGACAGACGGTCAGAGGGCAGCGGCGCGACGTCGCCGTCGGCTCGCTGCTCGGTTCCGGCCACCAGCTGGGCGAGGCGATGGTGCCGGTCCTGATCGGTCTGGTCATCGACCGCGCCGTCACGGACTCCGACACCGGCTCCCTGGTGAGCTGGCTCGTCGTCCTCGCCGTCGTCTACGTCGGTCTCGCGCTGAGCTGGCGCTTCAGCGCCTGGTCCGCCGACCGGGCCGCCGCCCAGGCCGAACACACCCTCCGTATATCCCTCGTACGCCGGGTCCTGGCTCCCGGGGGCGGCGCGGAGGAGGGCCGGCTGCCCGGCGCCCTCGCCAACATCGCCACCGAGGACGCCAAACGCGTCGGCGCCGTCAACATGGCCGTCATGGCCGGGATCTCGGCCCTCGCCGGCGTCCTCGTCAGCGCGGTCGTCCTGCTGCGTACGTCCATCACGCTCGGCATGGTCGTGCTGCTCGGCACTCCGGTGCTGCTGTGGCTGGGCCATCTGCTGAGCAAGCCGCTGGAGTCGCGCAGCGAGGCCGAGCAGGAGCGGGCCGCGCACGCCTCGGCCGTCGCCGCCGACCTGGTGGCCGGCCTGCGTGTCCTCAAGGGCATCGGCGGCGAGTCGACCGCCCTGGCCCGCTACCGCACGACCAGCCGCGACTCCCTCCAGGCCACCCTGAAGGCGGCCCGCGCGCAGGCCTTCCAGAGCGGGATGGTGCTCACCCTCACCGGCTGTCTGATCGCCGCCGTCGCCCTGGTCGGCGGCCGGCTCGCCGCCCAAGGGGACATCAGTCTCGGCCAGTTGGTGTCGGCGGTCGGGCTCGCCCTCTTCCTCCTCGGCCCGTTGGAGGTGCTCGCGTGGGTCAACGCCGAGCTGGCCCAGGGCCGCGCCTCGGCCACCCGGATCGCGGAGGTGCTGGCCGCCCCGCACTCCGTCACCCCGGGCACCGCGACCCTGGCCGAGCCGGTGCGTGGCGCGGTCCGCCTCACCGGCGTCAGCCTCGGCGGGCTCCGGGGCCTCGACCTGGAGATCGCACCGGGTGAGTTGCTCGGCGTGGTCGCGACCGACCCCGCGCACGCCACCGACCTGTTGCGCTGTCTGGCCCGGCAGTCCGACCCGGAGGCGGGCACCGTCGAGCTGGACGGCGTACCCCTGCGGGACCTGGACCCGGCCGAGCTGCGCACCGCGCTGCTGGTGGCCGAGCACGACGCGGACCTCTTCGAGGGCACCGTCCGCAGCAACGTCACGGCGGCGGCCCCCGACGCGGCCGACCCGGAACCGGCGATGACGGCGGCGGGGGTGGCCCAGGTCGCCCAGACCCTCCCGGACGGTGAGGACACGGCGGTCAGTGAGCAGGGCCGCTCCCTCTCCGGCGGGCAGCGTCAACGCGTCGCGCTGGCCAGGGCGTTGGCGGCCGAGCGGCCCGTCTTGGTGGTCCACGATCCGACCACCGCCGTCGACGCGGTGACCGAGGCGGGCATCGCCACCGGAGTCCGGGAGATCCGCAAGGGCCGTACGACGGTGCTGGTGACCACGAGTCCCGCGCTGCTGTCGGTCACCGACCGGGTCGTCCTGCTGGAGGACGGACGGGTGACCGACACGGCCCCGCACACCGATCTGATACACCGTCACGAGACCTACCGAGCGGCGGTGCTGTCATGAGCGACCACGAACTCCCCGGCCCGACACGGGAGTTGCTCCCCACGGCGACGCCCCGGCGCACCCGTGCCGCGGTCGGCGAACTCGTCCGCCCGCACCGCCGTCTGGCCGTCGGCGCCTTCGCCGTGATGGTCGCCGCGACCGCGGTCGGACTGCTCGTCCAGCCGCTGCTGGGCCGCATGGTGGACCTGGTCGCCGACCAGCGCCCGCCGGACGAACTCACCCTGCCCGTCGTCCTCCTGGTCCTGGTGGCCGTCGCCCAGGGCGGCACCACCGCACTCGGGCTGTCCCTGGTGTCCCGGCTCGGCGAGACCGTACTGGCCCAGCTGCGCGAGCGGTTCGTCGAGCGGGCGCTGCAACTGCCCCTGGAGCAGGTGGAGAAGGCCGGATCCGGCGATCTCAACGCCCGTGTCACCCGGGATGTCTCGGTGGTCGGCGAGGCGGTGCGCAACGCGCTGCCCGAGCTGGCCCGCTCCCTGCTCGCCATCGTGCTGACCTTCGCCGCGCTGGCCGCCCTGGACTGGCGCTTCCTGCTGGCCGCGCTGCTCGCGGTGCCCATCCAGGCGGGGACCGCGCGCTGGTACGTACGCAACGCCGTGCCCCTGTACGCCGAGCAGCGCATCGCCATGGGGTCCCAGCAGCAGCAGTTGCTGGACACCATCGCGGGCGCCGGGACCGTACGGGCGTTCCGGCTGGAGGAGCCGCACACCGAGTCCGTGACCCAACGGTCGTCCGCTGCGGTCACGTTGACGATGCGGGGCGTGCGGCTGGTGCTGGACTTCTACAACCGGCTGCACATCGCCGAGTACACCGGCCTCGCCGCCGTCCTGGTCACCGGGTTCCTGCTGGTGCGCGCCGACTCCGTGTCCATCGGTACGGCCACAGCCGCCGCGCTCTACTTCCACAGCCTCTTCGGCCCGGTCAACCAGGCCCTCGCCCTGCTCGACGACGCCCAGTCGGCGACGGCCGCGCTGGCCCGGCTGGTCGGCGTCGCGGACGTACCGGCCCCCGAGGCCACTCCCCCGGCGCCCACGGCACAGCACCGAGAGCCCGGGACGGTCACCGTGACCGGCGTCCACCACGAGTACGTACCCGGGCGTCCCGTCCTTCGGGACGTGCATCTCACGCTCGCCGCCGGGGAGCGGGTCGCGCTGGTCGGGCCGAGCGGCGCGGGCAAGACGACGCTGGCCAAGCTCATCGCGGGGGTGCACCAGCCGACGTCCGGCACGATTCACCTCACCGGTGTGTCAACGTCCGCCGACAGCCTGCCCGTTGCCCTGGTCACCCAGGAGACGCACGTCTTCGCGGGCCCCCTCGCCGACGATCTGCGGCTCGCGCGCGCCGACGCGACGGACGAGGCCCTGCGCACGGCCCTGACCGAAGTGGACGCGCTGGACTGGGTGTCGGCACTGCCCGAGGGCCTGGCCACCGTCGTCGGCGAGGGCGGACACCGGCTCACCGCCGCCCAGGTGCAGCAACTCGCCCTGGCCCGGCTGGTGCTGGCGGATCCTCCGGTCGCCGTGCTGGACGAGGCGACGGCCGAGGCCGGCAGTACCGGCGCGCGGCTGCTGGAGAAGGCAGCCGACCGGGCGATCGAGGACCGCACCGCCCTCGTGGTCGCCCACCGTCTCACCCAGGCCGCGGACGCGGACCGGATCGTCGTCATGGACGGCGGGCGGATCGTGGAGAGCGGCACCCATGACGAGCTGTGCGCGGCGGCCGGCACCTACGCCTCCCTGTGGGAGGCCTGGTCCGGTACCCGCACCACAGCCGAGAAGCCCCCCACGCCACGTCCCAGCACCGACACAACCACCACCATGAAGGACCACTGATGCTCGGCTCTCACAGAGGCTCTCGGCTCGCCGCGGCGCTCACCTCCGTACTGCTCCTCTTCGGTACCGCCACCGCCTGCGGTTCCGAGGACGACTCCTCCGACACGGCGGGCTCCACGGCCAGCGCGTCCGCCGACTCCGCCTTCCCGGTGACCCTGACGCACAAGTACGGCAGCACGACCATCAAGTCCGAGCCGAAGCGGATCGTCACGGTCGGGCTGACCGACCAGGACGCCGTGCTCGCGCTGGGCAAGGTGCCGGTCGGTACGACCGAGTGGCTGGGCGGCTACAAGGGCGCCATCGGCCCGTGGGCCGCGGACAAGCTGGGCAGCGCGGCGGTGCCGACCGTCCTCAAGGACACCGGCACCGGCCCGTCGGCGGAGAAGATCGCCGCGCTCAGGCCCGACCTGATCCTCGCGGTGTACGGCGGTCTGACGAAGGCGCAGTACGACACGCTGTCGAAGTTCGCTCCGGTGGTGGCCCAGCCGAAGGAGTACAACGACTTCGGTGTGCCGTGGCAGGACCAGACCGAGATCATCGGCAAGGCGCTCGGCCAGGAGACCAAGGCCAAGGAGCTGGTCACCGGCGTCGAGGCCGACTTCAAGACGGCTGCCTCCGAGCACCCCGAGTTCGCCGGCAAGACCGGCCTGATGGCGACCCCGTACGAGGGCATCTTCGTCTTCGGCAGCCAGGACCCGCGCTCGCGCATCCTCACGAACCTCGGTTTCAAGCTGCCCACCGACCTGGACAAGGTGATCGGTGACCAGTTCGGCGCCAACATCAGCAAGGAGCGCACCGACCTCCTGAACACGGACGCGATCGTGTGGATCGTCACCGACACCACCAAGGACAAGGCGACTCTGCGCAAGGACGCCCTGTACGCGGACCTGAAGGTGGCCAAGGAGGACCGCGAGGTCTACGTCAAGGAGAGCAGCGACTACGGCAACTCGGTGTCGTTCGTGTCGGTGCTGAGCCTGCCGTACATGCTGGAGCGGCTGGTCCCGCAGCTGTCTGCGGCCGTCGACGGCAAGACGGACACGAAGGTGACCGAGCCCACGAGCTGACGCCTCATCACATGGCTGTGGCCCGACCGGAGTTGCGGTCGGGCCACAGCCATGTGTACGGGGGCTACCGGCTCACGTCGTGGGCCTGATCTGCCACTGCTGGCAGTTGTTGTTCAGCCAGGTCCACTGGCGTACGTCGGCGCCGTTCGCGCCGGAGCAGTCGGCGACGTCGGCGACCTTGCCGGTGGACTCGTTCACGATGCGCACGTAGTCACCGGTGGCTGTGTAAACCAGCCTGAACTTCTGGCAGTTGTTGTTCAGCCAGGACCACTGACGCAGATCGGTGCCGTCGGCGGTGGCGCAGTCCGCGGTGTCCATCACCTTGCCGGTGGCGACGTTGACCAGCCTGCTGGTGTCGTTGGCCTGGTCCTCGATGCGCCACTTCTGGTTGGTGCCACCGTTGCAGGTCCACTGGAAGATGTTGGTGCCGTCGGCGGTGTTCCCGCCCTCCACGTCAAGGCACTTGCCGCTGTTGCGGTTCACCAGGGTGTACGCGGTCGGGGTCACCGCGGTCTCACCGGCCGGGCCCGGCAGTGTGGTGCCGAGCGCGACCGGGGTGCCGAAGTTCGGGGTGCCGTCCGCGTTCCAGGTGAACTTCTGGGCGCGGGTGGTACGGCCGTTGCCACAGCCGCCCGAGGCCGAGTTGTTGGCGTGGTAGACGATCCAGTTCTCGGTGCCGTCCGGCGAGGTGAAGAACCCGTTGTGGCCCGGCCCGTAGACGCCGGCCGCGTCGTCGCGCTGGAAGACGGGCGTCTGCTTCTTCGTCCAGGACGATGCCAACAGCGGGTCGGTGCCGGTGAGTTCGAGCTGCCCCAGCTTGTAGTCGGCGGTCTGGCAGTAGCTCGCGGAGAAGGTGAGGAAGGTCCGGCCGTCGTGGTAGAGCGGCTCGGGCCCCTCGTTGACGGGCGCCCCGGAGGTCTCCCAGGCCAGCGTCGGCTGGGAGATGAGGCTGAAGGTGGAGCCCTGAACCGTGTAGGGGTTGGTCATCGGCGCGATGACGAGGCTCTGCTTGCTGCCGCCGATGGCACCGCTGCCGACCAGATAGAGCTTGCTGTTGTACTTGAGCACGGTGGCGTCGATGAGCCAGCCGCCCGGGTCGAGGTTGGACCCGGTGAGCTGGTTCTTGAAGGTGTACGGACCCATCGGATCGGTGCCGGCGCTCTCCACGACGTACGTCCGCTGCTGGTCGCAACAGGCGGCCCCGCTCGGTGCGCCGGAGTAGTACAGGTACCAGTGACCGTCGAAGAAGTGCAGCTCGGGCGCCCAGAAGTTGTTGTTCCGGGTCGAGGTGGTGTCGCTCCAGATCTGCACGCTGGGAGCCGTCGAAAGACCGGCCAGGGTCGGCGACTTGCGCATGGTCAGGACGCCGGTGAAGGACGTGGTGACCAGGTAGTAGTTGCCGTTGTAGTACTCCAACCAGGGGTCGGCGCCCTTCTGGGACTTGACCGGGTTCGTGTACGGGCGCCCCTCGGCCGCAGCGGCGGGCTGGATGCCCACGACGGGCACGAGCAGCGCGAGAAGCGCCGCCAGGAGGGTCAACCAGTGACGGGTACGGAACACAACAGGTCCCCTTCTTATGGCCACATTGCTCACGTTGTTCACGTTGTTCACGTTGTTCGACATCCCGGACCATGTGCGTAACTTCGACCAGAACATAGGTACGCGGGATGCGCACGTCAACGCTTGCGACAGCTTCGGTTCCGGTGGACGTCGATCGCGTTAAAACAAGTTGTCCGACCTGCCGAACGTTGTTCGAAAACTCTTGACGCCCCTGGTCGCAGCGATTGACACTCTCGCAACGCGAGGACACACAGACGAAATCTGCGCCCCTCCGTCACCTCCCCCGTGCCTGAGCAGAGGAAGCCGAAACGATGCACCTCCCGAGATCGCGCGGCCGTACCAGACGCTGGTCAGAACGGCTCGCCGGACTGACCGCCGCTTCCCTTCTCCTCGGCCTCGCCGGGCCGTTGGCGATGTCCGTCCCCGCCCAGGCCGCCGCGGCCGACATCACCGACGGTCTGGCCCTCTGGTACAAGCTCGACGCGGCCTCCGGCACCGCCGTCGCCGACGCCTCGGGCAACGGCCGTACGGGCACGGTGAACGGCACGGCCGGCTGGTCCAACTCCGGTGAGGGGCTCGCCTTCAACGGTTCGGACACCTACATCAAGGTGCCGGACAACATCATGAGCGGGCTGAACTCGATCACCGTCTCGATGGATGTGAAGGTCGACTCCGCCCAGTCCAACCCGTACTTCATCTACGGCTTCGGCAACACCAGCGGCACGGTCGGCAACGGCTACCTGTTCACCACGGGCAACTCCTTCCGGACCTCCATCGCCAGCGGCAACTGGTCGACGGAGCAGACGACGCGGTCCGCGGGCACCAACCTCCAGCGCGCGGTGTGGAAGCAGATCACCTACACCCAGACCGGCAACACGGGCGTGCTCTACGAGGACGGCGTGGAGGTGGGCCGCAATACCGCGATCACCCTCACCCCCGGCTCCATCGGCTCGGGCGCGACCACCGCCAACTACATAGGCAAGTCGGTCTATCCCGGCGACAACCTCTTCAAGGGCAACATCCGCGACTTCCGCGTCTACGACCGGGCGCTGGCCGGCACGGAGGTCGAGGAACTCTCCCTCCCCGTCGCCACCCAGGGCGTGGCGGACGACAAGTCGGCCCTGACACTGGGCGACACGAGCGCGGTGATCGCCGACCTGACCCTGCCGAGCGCGGGCCCGGCGGGCGGCTCCGCCATCACCTGGGCGACCGACAACGCCTCGGTGGTGTCGGCGAGCGGCGCCGTGACCCGCCCGGCCGCAGGCCAACCGGACGGCCACGCCACGCTCACGGCGACCCTGAAGAAGGGCCCGGTGAGCGACACCAAGACCTTCGACGTCACGGTCCCGGCCACCTTCGACGACTCCACGGCCACCCAGCGAGCCGCCGAGGCACTGACCGTCCCGAACATCGACGACGTACGAGGGAACATCACCCTGCCCTCAACGGGCGTCTACGGCACGGCCGTTGCCTGGTCCTCGGCGAACCCGGACGTCATCGCGGCCGACGGTGTGGTCCACCGCCCCGCGCACGGCGACGGCGGTACGACGGTCGACCTGACCGCGACCGTCACCAAGGGCACGGCCACCACGACCCGCACGCTGACGGCCAAGGTCCCCGAACTCCCCGCGAAGGAAGCCCTCAAGGGCTATATGTTCAGCTACTTCACCGGCGAGGGCACCTCGGACGGCGAGCAGCTCTACGCGGCCCTCAGCAAGGGCAACGACCCTTTGAAGTGGCGGGAGTTGAACGACGGCAAGCCCGTCCTGACCTCCACGCTCGGCGAGAAGGGTCTGCGCGACCCGTTCATCATCCGCTCCCCCGAGGGCGACAAGTTCTACCAGATCGCCACCGACCTGCGGATCTACGGCAACGGCGACTGGGACGCCTCCCAGCGCACCGGCAGCAAGTCCATCATGGTGTGGGAGTCCACCGACCTGGTCCACTGGACCGACCAGCGCCTGGTGAAGGTCTCCCCCGACTCGGCCGGCAACACCTGGGCACCGGAGGCCTTCTACGACGAGCAGCTCGGCTCGTACGTCGTCTTCTGGGCGTCGAAGCTGTACACCACCGCCGACCACTCCGGCGACACGTACAACCGCATGATGTACGCGACCACCCGTGACTTCCGCACCTTCAGCGAGCCCAAGGTGTGGATCGACCGCGGCTACTCGGTCATCGACTCCACGGTCATCCAGCACGACGGCGAGTACTTCCGCCTCTCCAAGGACGAGCGGAACAACAGCTCCTCCACGCCCAACAGCAAGTTCATCTTCGAGGAGAAGAGCGACTCGCTGAAGAACCTCTCCTGGACCGCCGTCGCCGAGGGCATCGGCAAGGGCGCGATGAGCGCGGCCGAGGGCCCGCTGGTGTTCAAGTCGAACACCGAGGACAAGTGGTACGCGTTCCTCGACGAGTTCGGCGGGCGCGGCTACATCCCCTTCGAGACGACGGACCTGGCCTCCGGCGTCTGGACCCCGTCCACCAGTTACGACCTGCCGTCAAAGCCCCGCCACGGCACGGTACTTCCGGTCACTCAGGCCGAGTACGACCGGCTCCTGAAGACCTATCAGCCGGACCAGATCATCACGAGCGCCGAGGACGTCAAGGTCGTCACGCGCATCGGTGACGCCCCGGTCCTGCCCGCCACCGTCATCGCCGAGTCGGCGGACGGTGTGAAGCGGCCCGTCGCCGTCACCTGGGAGGCCGTGGCCGAGTCGCAGTACGCGCAGGCCGGCACCTTCACGGTGCAGGGCGACCTGGCGGGCGACTCCGCGATCGGGGTCACCGCAGAGGTCACGGTCTCCGCCGAGGGACCGGACGTCCCGGCCGACCTGCTCCTGCACTACGACTTCGACGAGACCGGCGGCAGCATCGCCCGGGACTCCAGCGGCCACGGCTACCACGGCACCTACGTCCGAACTCCCGACTTCGGTACGGGAGTCGAGGGCGGCTCCTTCAAGATGTCCGGCGGCTCCAGCACATCCACCTCGCCGTACGTCAAGATCCCGGGCGGGGTCCTGAAGGACACCACCAGCGTCACCGTCTCCACATACGTCAAGTGGAAGGGCGGCGACAACTTCCAGTGGCTGTTCGGACTCGGCCCCGACAGCAACAAGTATCTGTTCGCCACGCCCTCCAACGGCAGCGGGAAACTCTTCTCCGCGATCACCAAGGCGACCTGGTCCGGTGAGAAGCAGATGATCGGCGGCTCGCAGCTCACCGCCGGTGAGTGGAAGCACCTCACCGTCACGCTGAACGGCGCGACCGAGACGGCGGTCCTCTACGTGGACGGCGCCGAGGCGGCCCGCGTCAGCGGCGTCACCATCAAGCCGTCCGAGCTGTACGACCCCGCGAAGGACTACTCCGGCTACATCGGCAAGTCCCTGTACTCGCCGGACCCGTACTTCGGCGGCGAGGTCGACGACTTCCGGATCTACAACCGGGCCCTCACGCCCGCCGAGGTCCTGGAGATCAGCGGCAACACCACCGGGATCGCCGCGGCGACCCACCCGGCGCTCAAGACCGACGCGATCATCACCGACAAGGACAGCAGGATCGTCCTGCCGCTCACCCCGGGCAGCGATGTCACCGCCCTGGCACCGGAGTTCACCCTGGCCCACGGCGCGGCCATCAGCCCCGCCTCCGGCACCCTGCACGACTTCACCGAGCCGGTGAAGTACGAGGTCACCGGCTCGGACGGCAAGAAGCGCACCTGGACGGTGACGGCCGTGGAGATGAAGAGCCCGGTGCTGCCGGGCCTGAACGCGGACCCGAACATCGTGCGCTTCGGCGACACCTTCTACATCTACCCGACCACCGACGGCTTCGAGGGCTGGAGCGGTACGCAGTTCAAGGCGTACTCCTCCACCGACCTGGTCCACTGGAAGGACCACGGCGTCATCCTGGACCTGGGTCCCGACGTCAGCTGGGCCGACAGCCGCGCCTGGGCGCCGACCATGGAGGAGAAGAACGGCAAGTACTACTTCTACTTCTGCGCCGACGCCAACATCGGTGTCGCGGTGTCGGACTCCCCGACGGGCCCGTTCACGGACGCCCTGGGCAAGCCGCTGCTGAAGGCCGGTGACTACACGGGCCAGATGATCGACCCGGCGGTCTTCACGGACGACGACGGCAAGTCGTACCTGTACTGGGGCAACGGCAGGGCGTACGTGGTCCCGCTCAACGACGACATGGTCTCCTTCGACGCCACGAAGGTCACCGACATCACGCCGAGCGGCTACAACGAGGGCACATTCGTCATCAAGCGCCAGGGCACCTACTACTTCATGTGGTCGGAGAACGACACCCGGGACGAGAACTACCGCGTGGCCTACGCGACCGGTTCCTCGCCCACGGGCCCCTGGACCAAGCGCGGTGTGATCCTGGAGAAGGACCTCTCCCTGGGCATCAAGGGCCCCGGCCACCACTCGGTGGTCCACGTCCCGAACACCGACGACTGGTACATCGCCTACCACCGGTTCGCGATCCCCGGCGGTGACGGCACGCACCGCGAAACGACCATCGACAAGCTGGAGTTCGACGCCGACGGCCTGATCAAGAAGGTCGTCCCGACCCTGTCGAGCATCGACCCCGTGACGATCGTCCACGCGGGAGCGGACACAACAGGCCAGGAGGGCAGCGCGATCCCGCTCACGGGCACCATCTCCGGGGCAGGCAGCCCGAGTTGGAGCGTCGGGGCGACGACCCCCTGCACGATCTCGAACAGGACCACGATCCCGGCCTCCCTCACCTGCACGGACAACGGCACGTACGAGGTCACCCTGAAGGGAGGCCACAGCACCGACACCCTGACGGTGACGGTCACCAACGCACCCCCGTCGATCACCTCGACCCAGGGCCCCAGGACCCCGGTCCCGGCGGGCAAGCGCACCCCGGTCCGGCTCACGGCGAAGTTCACCGACCCGGGCCGCTCCGACACCCACACCTGCCGGATCGACTGGAAGGACGGCACCACCCCGACGTCCGGCAAGGTCACCGGCGGCACCTGTGAGGCGAGCCACGCCTACCTGAAGGCGGGCATCCTCCGCCCGACGATCACGGTGACCGACGACGACGGAGCCTCGGCCACGACCCAGCTCCCCGAGCTGATCGTGTACGACCCCCAGGCGGGCCCCGCGGCGGGCATCGGCGTGATCCCGTCCCGGGCGGGCGCCTACCCGGCCGACCCGGCGCTGACCGGCAAGGCGGGCTTCTCCTTCGGCGCCTTCTACCGGAAGGGGGCCACCGTCCCGACGGGCACGGCGTCCTTCGACTTCACGGCGGGCGGCAAGTCCAAGGCGGGCGTGCGACTGCGCTCCACGTCCTCCGACTGGCTGGTGGTGACGGGCTCCAAGGCCGTCTACCAGGGCTCCGGCTCGGTCAACGGCGTGGGCGGCTACGCCTTCCGCGTCACGGCGACGGACGGACCGGACACCTTCCGCATCCGGATCTGGAAGAAGTCCACGGGAGACGTCGTGTACGACAACCTCACGGGGACCGCGACGAAGGGCATCGTCGTCGGCCGCTAGGCCGAACACACCGATCGCGCCGGAAGCCGTACCCGAGGGCGCGCACACCGAGCCGGGCCCGACCGCCCGCCCGGTGTGCGCGCCCTCGGCGTGCTGGTGCCCGGCTCCCTCCGTGTGGTTACCTGGCCGCATGACCGTGCTCGTGTCCCGCCGCCACGTCGACTACGCACGTGTCACCACCATGGGTTGTCCGTCCGCGAGCTGACACCACGCTCCGGCCTCTCCGGCCTCCGGCCTCCGGCCGCCCCTTCTCGTCACCGCAACCGCGCTGCCCATGAAAGGCACCTCGCATGTCCCCCCGTACCGCGAACACCGCTGTGGCCGTCCACCCCCTGCTCGCCGAACGCTGGAGCCCGCGCTCGTTCGACGCCGCTCGCACGATCAGCGACGAGGAACTCGTCTCCCTGCTGGAGGCGGCCCGCTGGGCCCCCTCCGCCTTCAACAGCCAGCCGTGGCGCTTCCTGGTCGGCCGTCGCGGCGACTCGACGTACGAGCGGATCTTCGGCGCCCTCGGGACCACCAACCGCCGCTGGGCGGGGAACAGTTCGCTGCTCGTCGCGGCGGTCGCCGGGGAGCGCCTCGACGACGGAACCCCGCTCTACGGCGCCGCGTACGACACCGGGCTCGCAGTGGCCCAGCTGTCGGTGCAGGCACACGCGCTGGGTCTGCACACCCACCAGATGGGCGGCTTCGACCGGGACCGGCTGCGCACCTCGCTGGGCGTCCCGGACGGCTACCAGCCCCAGTCCGTCACCGCGATCGGGTCCCTGGCCGCGGCGGACCTCCTCCCGCCGGACCTGCGCGACCGCGAGACGGCCCCCCGTGCACGGCGGCCCCTGGCGGAGACCTTCTTCGCGGAGCAGTGGGGCACTCCCCTCCCGGTGCGGCACGACGGCTGAGACAGGCACTCCGGGCATCCGGGCGGGCGGTTCACGGACGGCGAGCCGGGTCCGCCGCCTTGCCTCTGACGAGGCGATCCGGGCTCGCCGTCTTGCCTCTGACGCGTACGTCAGGGATTAGCGTGCGTCGACCGCCACGGCCGAACAGCGCCCGTGGCGCCGATTCCTGACGCCCCGTCAACTGATGCCTGGAGTTGCCGAGATGAGCACCGAGACACCGTCCACGACCCGGGAGATCCGGCTCGTCAGCATGCCCGAGCACCTGCCCGGGCCCGACCACCTGTCCGTCGTCGAGACACCGCTGCCCGCGCCCGGGCCGGGCCAAGTCGTCGTCCGCAACCGGTACTTCCTCGTCTTCCCGGGGCTGCGCACACTCATCGGGGACAGGGCCGAGGGCGTACCGCTGCCTCCCGTGCGCGTCGGCGACGCGCTGTTCGGTCCCGCCGTCGGTGAGGTCGTCGCGGTCGGCCCCGGCGGCGGTCTGCGTCCCGGCGACGAGGTGACCCACCTGCTCGGCTGGCGGGAGCACGCCCTGCTGGCCGAGACCGACTGCGCACCGCTGGGCGATGCGCTGCCCGACCCCGTGGCGTATCTGTCGTCGGGGGCACCCGCGTACGCGGCGTTCTCCCGGATCGCCGTCGTGCGCCCCGGCGACACGGTCCTCGTCACCGGCGCGGCGGGAGCCGTGGGCAGCCTGGCGGGGCAGCTGGCCCGGTTGCTGGGCGCCGGCCGGGTCGTCGGCACCACCCGCTCCCCGCACAAGGCGGAACGGCTCCGGGTCGAACTCGGCTACGACGCCGTGCTGGTGCCGGGCGCGATCCCGTTCGCCGAGCAACTGGCCGCCGCCGCGCCGGACGGCATCGACGTCCTGCTGGACACGGTCGGCGGCGAGCAGCTGACCGCGGCCGTCGGCGCGGCCCGCCGCGGCGCTCGGTTCGCGCTGGTCGGCGCGCTCTCCGGTCAGCTGTCGGCGGAGCCGGACGGCGACGGCTCGAGCGCCCCGGCGGAGATCGACACCTTCCGGGTCATCAACCTCGGCATCACGCTCCACGGCATCAGCAGCGCCGACCTAGGCCCGGCCATGGCGGAGTGGAACAAGCGCTTCGGCGAGTGGCTGCGCTCCGGCGAGATCGTCTTCCCCCAGGTACGGATCCCGGGCATCGATCGCGCTCCCGGGGCGTTGCAGGAACTGTTCGAGGGGCGGCACTCCGGAACGGTCGTCGTGGAACTCCCACGACGGTGACCTGACGGCGGCGCGCTCCTCGTACCGGTCGACAGGATGACACGGGTGAAGGCGAGGAGCGGGATGCGGATCGGGGACGCGGCGGCAGCGGCGGGTACGACACCACGGGCACTGCGGTTCTACGAGGAGCGCGGTCTGCTGCCACCGCCGCCGCGCACGACCGCCGGGCAGCGCGAGTACGGCCCGGACGACGTGGCCCGGGTCAGGGTGATCCGCGAACTGCTGGCCCTCGGGCTCACCGTGGACGACCTGTGCGCCTTCGTCGACCGCATCCCGCTGCTCGTCGACGACCCGAGCCGCCGGTGCACCGGCGGCGACCCGGACAGCAGCCCCGGCGCCGGCGTCGTGCACCGCAGGCTGGCGGCCCTCGACGCCGAGATCGACCGCCTGACCCGGCTGCGCACGCGACTGGCCGGGCAGACGGGGGTCAGGTGAACCCGCGCCCCACGTCGCCCAGCGCGTGTACCCATGCAAAAGGGCCTCCACGGACTCTCGCCCGCGAAGACCCTTCGTCCCGCACCGTCGGGACGACAGGATTTGAACCTGCGACCCCTTGCCCCCCAGGAGTGAGGGTCACCTACATTATCGGCACATATCAGACGCAATCCGGGCGTGTGGTGTGCGTCGATAGCCCTCCCGTGCACCATCACGCACACCGTGTGGTCCCTAACTGGTCCCCGAACCGCTTCAGAAGAGCGCCTTGCACCGGCCGCTGGTGGCGCCTGACACCACGCGCCACCTCCACAGGGAACACCCCCTTTCCGGGACGCCTGCGCAGTCGACAAAGACCAGCCGCCTCTTGAGTCGCGGGGTGCGATGCGGATCGCGCCCTGCGTGGTGCGTCGTCAGTCCGCCCTGACTGGATGCGTAAGGTTCGCTCCGGTCGCCGGGTCGAACACGTGCGCCTTGGCCATGTCGACCTGCAGCTCTACCGGTTCTCCCTCGCGGGCACGCGTAGCGGCGTCCAGGCGGGCCACGATGTGATGGGTGTCGGCGCCGGTGTCGCGCAGGCCCGAGTCCTTGGCGAGCTCCTCCAGTTCGGTGGTCGTCGCGGGCCCGCCCTCCGCGGTGAAGTAGACATACACATCGGAGCCCAGCGACTCCAGTACCTCCACGGTGGCAGTGAAGACCGGGCCCGTCCGGTCCCGGTCGTGTGGCAGGGCCACGTCCTCGAATGCCTCCGGTCGCAGCCCGACGATGACCTCGCGGGGTGCGTTCTGCCTTTCCAGCGCCTGCCTCGTACGGTCGTCGAGGGTCAGGTCGCCCAGGGGCGAGCGCAGGGCACCGCCCTCCAGGGTGGCGTTCAAGAAGTTCATCGCCGGGGAGCCGATGAAGCCCGCGACGAAGATGTTGCGCGGCAAGTCGTACAGCTCAGCAGGTGTGCCGATCTGCTGGACCAGGCCCTGTCTCATGACCACGACGCGGTCGCCGAGCGTCATCGCCTCGGTCTGGTCGTGGGTGACGTACACGGTGGTCGTGCCGAGGCTCCGCTGCAGCCGGGAGATCTGGGTGCGCATCTGTACCCGGAGTTTGGCGTCCAGGTTGGACAGCGGCTCGTCCATCAGGAACGCCTTGGGATCGCGGACGATCGCCCGCCCCATGGCCACCCGCTGGCGCTGACCGCCCGAGAGGTTGGCGGGCTTGCGGTCCAAGTGGTCGGTCAGGTCGAGGATCCGGGCGGCCTCCGTCACCTTGGCGTCGATGGTGGCCTTGTCCACCTTGGCGAGGCGCAGCGGGAAACCCATGTTCTCCCGGACGTTCATGTGCGGGTACAGGGCGTAGCTCTGGAACACCATGGCGACATCGCGTTCCTTGGGAGCGAGGTCGTTGACGACTTGGTCTCCGATGCGCAGGGTGCCCTCGGTGATGTCCTCGAGTCCGGCGATCATGTTCAGGGTGGTGGACTTGCCGCATCCCGACGGACCGACCAGGATCACGAACTCCCCGTCGGCGATCTCGAGGTCCACGTCCTTCACGGCGAGGGCCCCGTCGGGAAAGCGCTTGGTTACTCCCTCAAGGATGATCTCGGCCATGGTGGTGTCTCCTTGCCTTCATGCATTCCGGGTCCGAGCACTGCGGTCGGCGTCTCGGACCGGTGGCCTGTCTGCCACGGTCGGCCCGTTCACCCCTTGACTGCCCCGGAGGTCAGTCCGGCGACGATCCGCCGCTGGAAGAACAGGACGAAAAGGATGATCGGGATGGTGATGACCACAGCGGCGGCGGCGATCGACCCTGTGGGCTGCTGGAACTGGGAGCTCCCGGTGAAGAACGCGATCGCGGCCGGCACTGTGCGCGCGGACTCGGTGGAAGTCAGCGAGATCGCGAACAGGAAGTCGTTCCAGCAGAAGATGAACACGAGAATGGCCGTGGTGAACACGCCCGGCGCGGCCAGCGGCACGATGACCATCCGGAAGGCCTGCGCGGGCGTCGCCCCGTCGACCTTGGCGGCCTTCTCCAGATCCCAGGGGATCTCCCGGAAGAAGGCCGACAGGGTGTAGATCGCGAGCGGCAAGGAGAAGGTCATGTACGGGATGATCAGCCCGACCCAGGTGTCGAAGATCCCGATGATCCGCTCGATGTTGAACAGCGGTGACACCAGAGAGATCGGCGGGAACATGGCGATCAGCAGTGACATGCCGATGAGCACCCGCTTGCCGGGGAAGCGGAGCCTGGCCACCGCATAGGCGGCCATGGTGCCGAGCGCCACCGCGATCACCGTGGCGATCAGGGCGATCCCGATCGAGTTGATCAGAGCCCGGGTGAACTCGGCGGTCTCGAAGATGCCCTGGTAGTTCTCCCAGGTCCAGTCCGTGGGGATGTAGTTGCCGTCCGTCAGGGTGGTGGGGTCCTTGAACGACAGCGCGGCGATCCACCACACCGGGAACAGGGCGTACAGCACCACCACCACGTTGATGACACCCCAGCGGGCGGCATGCGACTTCCCGACCTCGGCCATCAGCGCTTCACCTCCGCGCCGGGTGCTGCGGTGCCGAAGAGTTTGACGAAGGTGAAGGCGATGATCCCGACGCAGATGAAGATCAGGACCGAGATCGCGGACCCGATGCCGAGGTTCAGCGCGGTGAACAGGTTGTCGTACCCGAGGATCGACAGAGAGCCGGTCCCCTGGGCGCCCGCGGTCAGGATGTAGATGTTGTCGAAGATCCGGAACGCGTCCAGTGTGCGGAAGAGCAGTGCCACCAGGACGGCCGGTTTCATCAGCGGCAGCATGACTTTGGTGAAGCGCTGCCAGGCTGTGGCGCCGTCCACCATGGCCGCCTTCAGGGTCTCCTCAGGGACCAGCGCGAGGCCCGCGAGCAGCAGCAGGGCCATGAACGGCGTCGTCTTCCACACCTCGGCGAGGATGATCAGCCAGAGGGCGGGCCACTGCTCGGTCAGCGGAGCCTCCCCGCTGGGCAGCAACTCGGCGAGGTATCCGAGCTCCGGGGTCCAGGCGTACTGCCAGGAGAAGGCGGCGACCACGGTGACGATCCCGTACGGAATGAGGACCGATGTGCGGACGACGCCGCGCCAGAAGATCGTGCGGTGCATCACCAGGGCGAGCCCCATTCCGAGGACGAGTTCGATCGCCACGGACACGGCGGTGATGAACAGCGTGACCCAGAAGGCGTCCCACCAGAACGGGGAGGACAGCACCGCCCCGTAGTTGCTCAGGCCCACGAACTCCGCCCGTCCGGGAAAGCGCAGGTCGTACCGCTGGAGGGACAGATAGACGGCGTACCCGATGGGGTAGGCGGTCACGGCGATCATGACGACGACGGCGGGCGCGCAGAGCAGCCAGCCGAGCCGCCGCTCCTGCCTGGCGCCCGCCGAGATTGCCGCCCGGTCCGGCCCCGCCTGCTCCGTCTCCGCCTCGGGGGGCGGCGGGGCTCCGGTCGGTTGCGCCCGCGCGCTCATCGCGGGCCGCCCGAGGACGAGACCCGCGCGCTGCGGCGCCGGCTGACGGAGTGGTGCGGGAGGTGGTGGTTCACGGGATCACACCCTCGGATCGCAGGGCATCGTCGATCTGTTCCCCGATGGTGTCGACCGAGCTCTCCGGTTTGATCCCGGACGGCGGAGACAGCGTGTGGGAGACCGCGATCGACACGTTCTGGTAGACCGGAGTGATCGGTCGCACGCTCGCCGACTCCAGGGCGGCCAGCACTTCCCTGGAGAAGGGGTACTCCTTCATGAACGCGGGCTCGTCGTACAGGGCGCGCAGGGTGGGCGGCAGACCGCCCTCAAGCGCGGCAGTGAGCTGGTTCTCCCGGTTGCGCAGGCACAGCGCCGCCTCGAAAGCCAGGTCGGGGTGGCGCGAGTAGGCGCTCACAGCCAGATCGATGCCGCCGATGGTGGGCCGTGCCGGGCGGTTCGCGTCGACCCGAGGGTACGGCGCCCAGCGGAAGTTCTTGAACAGCTCGGCGTTGTTCGCCTTCATCGACGGATAGACGAACGGGTAGTTGAGCTCGAACGCCGCCGTCCCCGACTCCATGGCGAGGCGGTTCTGGTCCTCCATCTGGTTGGGCAGGGAGGGGTCCGCGGCCGGGGACTTCGCCAGATCACGCATGATCCCGGCGGCCCGCACGGCAGGAGGACCGAGGGAGGGCTCGGTCGCACTCGCGTTGAGGATGGAGCCGCCCGCGCTGTTGATCAGCGTGTTGAACCAGACGGTCAAACCCTCGTACTGGGCGCCCTGGATCTCCACGAAGTGCGGTTTGCCCTGCCGGGCGAGGGCGCCGGCCATGTCCAGCATCTCGGCCCAGGTCCTGGGTGGGGTGGGCACCAGGTCCTTGCGGTACCACAGGAGCTGGGTGTTGGTGTTGTACGGGACGGCGTACAGCTTGCCTTTCCAGGTCGAGGTCTGCAGCGGTACACGCAGGGTGCCCTCTACGGCCTGCCGCCTCGCCGTCCCCGCCCATTCCCGGATCCAGCGTGCCTCGGCGAACTCCGCCGCCCAGGTGACGTCCAGGCCCAGGATGTCGAGCGAGTCGTCCTCGGCGGCGAGTCTGCGGACAAGCTGCTGGCGCTGGCCGTCCGCGGCACGCGGGAGCTTGTTGTAGCTGATCCTGTAGCGGCCGCCCGACGCCTGGCTGCACCGGTCGGCCGCCTTCTGGAGCGCACCGGAGTCGTCGGGGAAGTTGTACCAGTTGAGGGTGGGCCTACCGGATCCCTCGTCACCGCCACAAGCGGCGAGCACCGACGCCAGCAACGGCAGTACGGCAAACGCCCGCAACCATCGAGTCCCTCTGGGACGTTTCTTCTGACCCGAAACCGGCTGGCAGCCGCACCTCGCGTGCACGCGCTCCACACCTCGCTTTCGGACGGTGGCACGGGACTCGGACCTCGCAGTGTTTCCCTCCCGGCGAACACTAAAGGCCACATAAAGCAAGATCAAGCACATATCGCACCTAATCACCCAGCCCGGCCCACCAGTGGGACCGACTCAGCGGACCTGCGGGCATGGAAGGGGGGGGCGATCGACTTCGGCTACTTCCCACTGCTCCACGGCAGGGTGCGCGATCTGTTCGACACGGAACCGTCCGCCGAACCCGACTGGGTCGCCAGCTGCGCGCGGCCGTGCACTGTCGACCAGACGCGGTATCAAGGGAAACGTCTGCGCAGGTCAGAGCGTTTGCAATCGCCCCGGTAGTGCACCTTGACCGAGTCAAGGTGCACTACACAACCGCCCCATAGCGTTCGGTCCCCATCTGGTCCCCGAGAACGACGAAGAGGCCACTTCCGATCAACCAGAAATGACCTCCGACCTGCTACTTCGCAAGTCGGGACGACAGGATTTGAACCTGCGACCCCTTGACCCCCAGTCAAGTGCGCTACCAAGCTGCGCCACGTCCCGGTGCGTCCACCCGCGGTTGCCCCGCGTGATCACGCGTACAGAACTTTACCCCACGTCAGGGGCTGCCCCGAAGGCGGCGGGATCCGCGCGACAATCGGTGTATGGGCAGTGCATCGGAAGGTCGGGCGGCAGTGGGCGGTCGGGATCGGGACGAGGAGGGGCGGGCGCGCAACGCCCGGCCCCGGGACGGGCTCGGGCGCCCGCTGCCGTACGGCGAACACGGGGTGGCCCGGCAGCCCGAAGGCGTCGTACGCCGTCCCGAGGAGACCGTCGCCGAGGCCCAGGCGTTGCTGGACGCCGGGAAACCGTTCCACGCGCACGAGGTCTTCGAGGACGCCTGGAAGTCGGGGCCCGCTCAGGACAGTGGCCTGTGGCGGGGGCTCGCGCAGCTGGCCGTGGGACTCACGCACACCGCGCGCGGGAATCTCACGGGCGGTGTCCGGCTGCTACGGCGCGGGGCCGGTGCGGTCGAGGAGTGGGCGGCCGTGGACGCACGGCCGGGGCCGTACGGGATGGACCTCGCGGGGGTCGTGGCCTGGGCGCGGAGGCTGGCGGCGGAGGTGGAGCGGGACGCCGTGGCCGTCGACGCAGGGGCTCGGGCGCCGCGTCTGTCGGGCGGTACGGCCGACGGCTGACCAGGGGCGACCGCCGCGTTGTCAGTGGGGTGCGGCAGACTCGGGGGCGTGCGGAAGATTCATGTCATCGGTATCGGCGCGGGCGACCCCGACCAGCTCACCCTGCAAGCGGTCAGGGCGCTGCGGAGCACCGACGTGTTCTTCGTCCTGGACAAGGGCGAGGCCAAGTCCGACCTGGTGCGGCTGCGCCGGGAGCTGCTCGACACACATGTGCCGGAAGGGACGTACCGCCTGGTCGAGGCGCGCGACCCGGACCGGGACCGGACGGCCGGGGGCGGCGCGTACGCCCCTGCCGTCGGGGACTGGCGCAGTGCCCGGGCCGAGATCTACGAGCGGCTGATCGCGGAGGAACTCGGCGCGGACGAGAGCGGGGCGTTCCTGGTGTGGGGCGATCCCTCGTTGTACGACAGCACGCTCGGGATCCTGGAGGAGATCCTCGGGCGGGGCGCGGTGGAGTTCGAGTACGACGTCGTGCCCGGCATCAGCAGCGTCTCCGCGCTCGTCGCTCGGCACCGCACCGGGCTCAACCGGGTCGCGCGTCCCGTGCAGATCACCACCGGGCGGCGGCTGGCCGAGGGTTTCCCGGCGGGTGTCGACGACGTGGTGGTGATGCTCGACGCGCATCAGGCCTTCCGGGAGTACGCCGGTGAGGACATCGACATCTACTGGGGTGCCTACATAGGCACCCCGGACGAGATCCTGGTCTCCGGGCCGATCGCCGAGGCCGGTCCCCGTATCGAGCAGCTGCGCGCGGAGGCCCGGGAGCGCAAGGGCTGGATCATGGACACGTATCTGCTGCGGCGGAATCCCGGGGGCCGCCGACCCGGGCAACCGTAGGCACCGCAGGTGGGCACCCGGGCGGACCGCACCCCTTGCACGGGTGTACCACCGGTGTGATCGTGACCTCGTGACAGTCGCCGAGGACACCGCGCCTCCCGGCGCCGCGCAGCCGCCCGTGCTGGACACCCGCCGACGCAACGTCGTCTTCGTCACGATCATGCTCGGCATGCTGCTGGCGGCCCTGGACCAGACGATCGTCGGCACGGCCCTGCCGACGATCGTGTCGGACCTGGGCGGTGCCGAGCACATGTCGTGGGTGGTGACGTCGTATCTGCTGGCGGAGACCGTGGCCACGGTGCTGGTCGGCAAGTTCGGCGACCTGTTCGGCCGCAAGGTGGTCTTCCAGGTCTCGGCGATCGTCTTCATCACCGGTTCGTTCCTGTGCGGGCTGTCCACGAACATGACGCTGCTGATCGTCTGGCGGGCCATGCAGGGCGTCGGCGCGGGCGGACTGATGGTCACGGCGATGGCCCTGATCGCGGACGTGATCCCGCTCCGGGAGCGCGGCAAGTACCAGGGCGCGATCGGCGCCGTGTTCGGGGTGGCGACGGTCATCGGCCCGTTGCTCGGCGGCCTGTTCACCGACCATCTGACCTGGCGCTGGGCGTTCTACGTCAACGTCCCGATCGCGATCGTCGTCGTGATCGCGGCGGCCCGCACCATCCCGGTGGTGAAGTCGGCGGTGCGGCCGGTCATCGACTATCTGGGCATCGCGTTCGTCGCGATCGGCGCCAGCTCGCTGATCCTGGCGACGAGTTGGGGCGGCAACGAGTACGCGTGGGGTTCCGGCGTCATCATCGCGCTGTTCGTCGGCGGCGCCGTCTCGCTCGGCCTGTTCTGCTGGGCCGAGTCCCGGGCGGCCGAACCGATGCTGCCGATGCGGCTGTTCGGCAACCCCGTCTTCACGGTCTGCTCGATCCTCAGCTTCATCGTCGGCTTCGCGATGCTGGGCGCGATGACCTACCTGCCGACCTTCCTCCAGTACGTGGACGGCGACTCGGCGACGGTCTCCGGCGTACGGACCCTCCCCATGGTCCTCGGGCTGCTGATCGCGTCCGTGTTCAGCGGCAACGTGGTCAGCAAGACCGGCCAGTACCGCCTTTTCCCGATCATCGGCTCGGCGGTGATGGGCGTGGGCCTGTATCTCCTCTCCCTGATGGACGCGTCGACGAACACCTGGCTGGCCTCGCTCTACATGTTCGTCCTCGGTACCGGTATCGGCCTGGGCATGCAGGTGCTGACGATCGCCGTGCAGAACACCGTCGAGTACGCCGACCTCGGCACCGCGACCTCCGGCGTCACCTTCTTCCGTACGCTGGGCAGTTCGTTCGGCACCGCCGTCTTCGGCACGCTGTACACCAACTCGCTGACCCCGAACCTCTCCGAGGGCATCGCGGAGGCCGCGCGCACGGGCACGGCGGACGCGGCCACCATCACCAAGGCGGCCACCAGCCCGGAGGGCCTGCACAACCTGCCCTCCGAGGCGGCCGAACCGATCATCGGCGCGTACGCCGAGACCATCCAGACCGTCTTCCTGTGGACCGTGCCGGTCGCGCTGGTCGGCTTCGTCGTGGCCCTGTTCCTCAAGCAGGTCCAGCTGCGCGACAGTGCGCGCATGGCGTCGACGGACATGGGCGACGGCTTCGCGACCCCGGCCTCGGCGGACTCGCGGCGCCTGCTGGAAGCCTCCGTCGGAAAGATCATCGGCAGTACGGATCTGGACACCGCGCGCCGGATCGTGAGCGACTCCGACACCCGGCTCGACACCGCGGGAGCCTGGGCGGTCATGCAGGTCGAGCTGTTCACCCGGATGGTCGGCCATGCGGGCCTGGGCCTGATCGCCGCCCGCCGCCATATGCCGCCCGAGGTGCTCCTGCCGGTCTTCGACCGCATGGTCGAGGAGGGCTATCTGACCCGCACGGGCACCTTCTTCTCGCACACGGAGGCGGGCGCCCGCGAGGCGCGGGTGATCGGCGAGGCGTGGGGCACCTGGCTGGCCGGCCGCGTGGAACAGGACCTGGGCCGCCCCCCGGGCGAGGACCTGCGCACCGCGGTGGACACGATCGCCAAACGCCTCCTGGTGGAGGACCTCAGCAGCAGCGTGTCCTAGGGGTCGTCAGCGCAGCAGCAGTTGCGCCCCGCCCACCACCGTCGCTGCGATCACCAGCTGCTCGAACAATCGCTGGTTGATTCGGTTCACAGCCCATTTGCCGAGAAACGCCCCGGGCACCACGAACGCCACGAGCGCGGCGTCAAGCAGCAGGGAGTGGCCGTCGATCAGGCCGAGGCCGGCGCTGAAGGGGACCTTCGAGACGTTCACGATCAGGAAGAAGAACGCCGACGTCCCCAGGAAGCCGAGCTTCCGGAAGCCGGCCGACAGGAGATACATCGACATGACCGGGCCGCCCGCGTTGGCGACCATCGTCGTGAAGCCGCCGAGGACACCGTACGAGCGGGCCTTGAGACGTCCGGCGGGTGTGCTCACCGCGTCCGGGGCGTCCTCCTCCGACTCTGCCTCCGCCTCCGCCCGCCGCCGACGCCACACCGTCACCCCGGCCATCAGCAGCAGGATCGCCCCGATCGAGGTCCGTACGACCTCGTCGTCCGCCCACACCAGGAACACCGTGCCGACGACCACACCCACCGCGACCGCCGGGAACAGTCGCCACAGCGTCGGCCAGTGGGCGTGTCTGCGGTAGGTCAGGACGGCGAGGACGTCCCCCGCGATCAGGATCGGCAGCAGCACGCCGGTGGACTCACGGGCGGGCAGGACGGCCGCGAAGATCGCCAGACTGACCGTGTTGGCCCCGCTGACGGCGGTCTTCGAGAAGCCGACGAGCAGCGCCGCGGCGGCCAGCGCGGCGAACTCCCAGTGTGTTATGTGCCAGAGCGTCATCGTGTTCATGCGGAGACCGATGCTATGCCCATCCAACTGACCCCCGTAAGCAGCGTCTCGCCAGGTGACCCCTGCCCCACACGGCCCCTACCCGAGTCCGACTACCGACGGTGGCCGACGCGTCACCGTGGACCGGCCGCCCCGCCCCTGGGAAGATCCATCCACACCGTTACGCGCGCACCTTTCCCGCACGCCCTTCCACGCACCCCGTCCACGACGCAGCCGGAGGAGCCATGGCCGAGTTCCGCGAGTACGTCCTCACCGGCACCAGAGGCACGATCGCCGTCCGCGAATGGTCCCGCCCCACCCGGAGCGATTCCGAACGCCCGTTCGACCAGCCCCGCTGTCTCGTCCTCCTCTCGCACGGGTACGCCGAGCACGTCGGCCGCTACGAGGAACTCGCCGGCGTCCTCGTGGCCCGCGGCGCGACCGTCCTCGGCCCCGATCACCAGGGACACGGCAGGTCGGCGGGCGAACGGGCGGTGATCCACGACTTCGAGGACGTCGTCACCGATCTGCACACCGTCGCCGACCGCGCCCGGGCCGCCCACCCGGACGTACCGGTCGTCCTGATCGGCCACTCCACCGGCGGTCTGATCGCGGCCCGCTTCGCACAGCGGTACGGCGGTGAACTCGCCGCGCTCGTGCTCTCCGCGCCCGTGCTCGGCAGCTGGGACCTCCCGGGGCGGCTGCTCGCCCTCGACGAGATCCCCGACCGGTCCATCAGCCCGGCCGCGCTCTCCCGCGACCCCGCGGTCCGGGCGGCGTACGCGGCGGACCCGCTGGTCTGGCACGGTCCGATGAAACGGCCGACGCTGGAGGCGTTCGTACGGACGCTGGGGACCGTGGCGAAGAGCGGTGACATCGGACCGCTGCCGCTGCTGTGGCTGCACGGCGACGACGACCGGCTCGTCCCGCTCGCCGGGAGCCGCGTCGGCGTCGAGGAGCTGCGCGGCACCGACTGGACCGAGCGGATCTTTCCGGGCGCCCGGCACGACATCTTCCTGGAGACGGACAGGGCGACGGCCTTCGACGAACTGACCGCCTTCATGGACCGGGTGATCGCGCCCCGGGCGGCCTGACCCCCCTCCCCTCCGGCCCCTGCGCACCCCCTTCTCACCCCTCCCCCGCCGCACGCGGCCGATTCCCTCACGTTTCCGCCCATGCGTCCTGGGAACCCGCGTCCCCATGGAGTGGTTGCGGCAAGCAGCCTGCGCGGGAGAGGACCCGGAACTGTTCTTCCCCGTGGGCACGGCAGGGCCGGCGCTGCGGGACATCGCCACCGCGAAACGCGTGTGCGCCCGCTGCCCGGTGGCCGCGCAGTGCCTGGAATGGGCCCTGCGCAGCGGCCAGACCTCGGGCATATGGGGCGGCACCTGCGAGGACGAACGTGCCGCACTGCTCCGTACCGCGAGAGAACGGGTCCGGTGACGGGAAACCGGGCCACCGCAGCACCCCGTATCACAAGGAGGAGCACCCCATGACTGTTGTGAAGAGCAGCCTGCCCGAGCCGGAGCGCCGGATCACCGGTGACGCCCTGCAAGGGACCCTGGTGGATCTGCTGGCGCTGTCGCTGATCGGGAAGCAGGCCCACTGGAACATCGTGGGGCCGAGGTTCCGTTCGATCCACCTGCAGCTCGACGAGGTCGTGACGGCGGCCCGCGGGTTCTCCGACACCGTCGCGGAGCGCGCGGCGGCGCTCGGTGTGCCGCCGGACGGCCGCCCCGACACCATCGCCTCGTCCCTCCCGTTCCAGGACCCGAAGGACGGCTGGTTGCAGGACACGGAGGTCGTGCAGCTCCTCGTCGACGCGCTGGGGACGGCGATCGGGCGCCTGCGCGAGCGTATCGACGCGACGGAGAAGGCCGATCCGGTGACCCAGGACCTGCTGATCGCCATCACGGCCGAACTGGAGAAGCAGAGGTGGATGTTCGAGGCGGAGAACGTGCAGCGCGCCAACTGACCTACTTCTCTTCGGACTTGTCCTTCTCTTCGGACTTGTCGGGCTTGCTCACCCCAACAGCCAGCCCCCGTCCACACTCAGGTCGATCGCGTTGACGGACCGGTTGCGCAGCAGGAAGTCCACGGCGTCCACCACGTCGGCCATCGTGGCGAGTTGGCCGGCGGGTGTGCGGGCGCGCAGGCCCGCCAGCACCTCCGCCGGTTTGTCCCGCCAGTACGGGCTGTCGCCGACCACCCCCGGGTGCACGGCGTTGACCCGGATCGGCGCGAGTTCGACCGCGAGGGTCCGGACGAGCCCGGTCACGCCGGCGTTGACGGTCGCCACCGTCGTCGCACCCGGGTAGGGCCGTTCCTTGGCCTGGCCGCCGAACAGCACGATGGCGCTGGCGTCACGGAGCCGCGGGCACAGGGTGTGCACGACCTCGGTGTAGCCGACGAGTTTGAGGGTGACGAGATGGAGGGCCGCGTCGATGTCGTACGCGGTGACCCGGTTCTCGTCGCGCGAGACGCCCGCGAGGACGAGATGATCGACCTGTCCCACGTCGGCGAGCGCGGCAGCGACGTCCCGGGGGTGCGAGAGGTCCAGGGCCAGGCCCCGGGCGCCGATCTCCTTGGCCACCGCATCGGCGCGATCGGCATCACGGCCGGTGAGGACGACCTCGTCGCCGCGTTCGACACGGGCGCGAGCGAACTCACGGCCGATTCCGGACGTACCGCCGACCACGACCACACTGCTCATGCCCGTTCCTCCCCGTCGCCCACGTTTCCCACGTTTCCCAGTACGTCCCTCAGGTGGTCCCAGTCCCGGGTGAACCGGTAGGAGTGGCGCGGCGGTGGCTGCGGGGCCTGTGTCTCCAGCCAACGGACGGGCCCGTCACCGGCGTTGGTGAAGCCGTGCACACAACCGGCGCCCGCCCAGGCCGTATCGCCGGGGCGGAGGCGGTGGCGTTCGCCGTCGAAGGTGGCGTCGACCACCCCTTCGAGGATCAAGTACGTCTCCTCGAAGGGGTGGTCGTGCGTTCCGGCGACGCCGTCGGGCGCGTACTGCACCATGAACATCGTCGAGGCGACCGCGCCCAGGTCGCTGTCGACCATCATCTTCACGGTGATCCCGCTGTAGACGAGCAGCGCGGTACGCATGCTCGCGGACACCGCGAGAAGATCCTGGGACTGCTTGCCGGGGTCCATCTGCCCGGGCTCGAAGTGGCCGAACGACCGGGTACGCGGGTCGCGTACGTCGATCCGGACGGGCTCGCGCTCCGGCAGCGCGGGCACGGCCCAGGTGTCGTACCCGTAGCGGGCGCGCGGCACAGGCGCGAGCATGTCGGCCCAACGCCCGCCCATCTCACCGGAGTTGGCGCTGCCCGTGCCACGCCAGGCATGCGGCACGCCTGTCGGGAGGAGCCCGTAGTCGCCCTCCTCCAGGAGGTACGAGCCCTCGGGCACATCGAGGATCACACTCCCGTCGAGCACGTGGAAGCTCTCCTCGTACGAGTGCACGTGCGCGCCCACCGCGCCGTCCGGCCGTATCTCGCACAGACCGAAGCCGGTGTGCACGCTCCCGTCCTCCTCGCCGATGACCGCGCGACGCCTGAACCCATCGCTGCCGTACGGGAGTTGCGGCGCGTCCGCCGCGTACCGCACCACGAAGTCCGTCATGCCTCGTTCCCCGACGCCCCCGACGCCCCCGACACCTTCGCTGCCTTCGCCGCCAGCAGCCGGTCGCGGGACTCCTCGACGAGCCGCCGGGCCCGTCCGGTGTCGGCGAGCAGCTTCCCGTCGCGCTTACGGACGATGCCGTCGACGACGACCGTCTCGACGTTGGACACATCGGCCGACAGGGTCACGGCAGCCACCGCGTCATGCACCGGCGCCATGTTCAGTGCCGTGGCGTCGAGTGCGACGACGTCGGCGCGTTTGCCGGGGGTCAGGGAGCCGGTGCGGTCTTCGAGGCCCGCGACATGGGCGCCGTTGACCGTGGCCAGCTCCAGCATTTGACGAGCCGTCAACATCGTTGCGGGGACGGGTATATCGGCCTGCCAGGACTCGGCGTTCACCCGGGCCCGTTCGGCGCCGAAGGCCGCGCGGATCTGGGTGAACATGTCGCCGGGCACGGTGGTGACGACGTCGATGCTGAGCGACGGCCGCAGTCCGTGCTCGATCGCCTTCATCACGGGCGGCCAGCCGTGCCCCATCTGGGTCTCGACCTGCGGCGCGATCGACACCGTACCCCCGCTGTCGGCGACCATCCGCCACTCGTCCTCGCTGAGGTAGCAGCAGTGGACGTAGGTGGTGTCGGCGCCCAGCAGACCCAGCTCCTGGAGCTGCTTCACCATGCCGAAGCGGCCCGCGAGCCGGCCCATGGCGACATGCACGGTGATCGGGATGTCCAGTTCGCGGGCGAGGGCCCATTCGGCGGTGACGACGTCGTTGGTGCAGAAGCCGGGGCCGCGCGTGGCCAGCGCCATCGTCAACAGGCCGCTGTCGGAGGCGAAGTGGCTGGAGCGGATGCGTCGTACGTCGTCGCCCGGTATCGCGATCTTGCTGTCGAACCAGTAGTCGGCGAGGGAGGTGTTGGCGCTGCCGTAGGCGTACTGGGCGCGGATTCCGGTCTCCGTGAGGGCCTTTACGGCGGCGTCCGGGTGCTCGGGCGTGTTGTTGATGTGGGACCAGTCGACGAGGGTGGTGATGCCTGCGTTGAGGCATTCCAGGGCGCCCGCGAGGTTGCCCGCGTACACGTCCTCGGGGGTGTAGAGAGGGGCGAAGGTGTCCAGGACGTCCACGAAGTAGTCGTCGAGGGTGGCGTCGGGGGCGCAGCCACGGATCGGCGCCTCCCAGGTGTGGCGGTGGGTGTCGACGAAGCCGGGGATCACGATGTGGCCCGTCATGTCCAGCACGTCGGCGTCCGCGCTGATCTCGCGCTGGACCGCGACGATCTTCCCGTCCTCGATCAGGACGTCGCCCTGGGGCAGTTCCCCGATGTCGGGGTCCATGGAGATCACATGGCCGGAGCGCAGAAGCAGACGATCTGTCATCGCCCTTCCTCTCATGGAGAGTTGGTACGGATCTCAGTAGGCGCTCTCAATAGGCCGCGAGGGCGCGGACGGCCGTCACGACCTTGTCCACGGTGGGGATGACCCGCTCCTCCAGCGCGTCGGCGAACGGCAGCGGGACGCACTCCCCCGCCACCCGCCGCACCGGCGCGTCGAGCAGTCCGAACCCCTCGTCAGCGACGACGGACGCGAGCGTCGCGCCCCATCCGCCCTGGTACGGGTTCTCCTCGACAATCGTAAGTCGCGAGGTCTTCCCCAGCGAGGCGAGAACGGTGCTGACGTCGAGCGGTACCAGGCAGCGCAGGTCGACGACCTCCGCGTCGACCCCCTCCGTGGCCAGCTGTTCGGCGGCGGTGAGCGCGACCGGGACCATCGAGGCGAGGGCCACGAGCGTGATGTCGGTGCCCTCGCGGACGACGGCCGCCTTCCCCAGTTCCACCACATGGTCCGGCGGCGCAGGCGCGCCCTTGCTCGCGAACAGCCCCTTGTGCTCGAAGAAGACCACGGGGTCGTCGCTGCGAATGGCGGACGCCATCATGCCGATGACGTCGGCAGGGGTCGACGGTGCCGCGATCTTCAGCCCGGGCACGGTGAACGCCCAGTTCTCGGTGGCCTGCGAGTGCTGCGCCCCGAAGCCGAGCCCACCGCCGTTCGCGGTGCGGACGACGAGCGGCACGGTCACCTGACCACCCGTCATATACCGGATTTTCGGTATCTCGTTGGCGAGGTAGTCCCAGCAACAGGCCAGGAAGTCGGAGAACATGATCTCGGCGACGGGTCGCATCCCGGTCATGGCAGCGCCCATCGCGGCGCCCACGATGGCCTGCTCGGAGATGGGCGTGTCCCACACCCGCTCGGGCCCGAACTCCTTGAACAGCCCGGCGGTCGTCTTGAACACCCCGCCGGCCTCCCCGATGTCCTCCCCGAGACACACGACCGCCGGATCACGCCGCATCTCCCGCGCGATGCCCTCGGCGACGGCTTCGCGGTAAGTGATCTGCCGTTGTGCAGCAGCTTCTTGAGCCTCCGTCAGGTCCGCCATGCCGCACCTCCGTCCGCCCATACGTCCGTCAGCGCCTCGGCCGGATCGGGTGCGGGCGCCGCCTTCGCGGCCTCGACTGCCGCCTGTACGACCGCACTTGCGCGCTCGTCGACAGCGGTGATCGTCCCGACCGGAACACCCAGCTCGGTGAGCCGACCCCGTGCGAGGTCCAACGGGTCGTGCTTGAGCCAGCGTTCGACTTCCTCGGCGGGTCGGTAGGTGGCCGGGTCGGCGCGGCTGTGCCCGTAGTGCCGGTAGGTCTCGGCCTCCAGGAGGGCGGGCCCGTCTCCCGCCCGGGCCCGCCGCGCCAGCCGGTCCACCGCCTCCCGCACCAGCACCACGTCGTTGCCGTCGACGACCTCGCCCGGAATGCCGTACGCCGGGGCCCGGTCGGCGGCCGGGCGGGGCACCGCCGTGACGTCCGCGATCGCCGTGTACTCCATGTACAGGTTGTTCTCGCAGACGAACAGCACGGGCAGTTTCCATACGGCGGCCAGGTTGAGCGCCTCGTGGAAGGCGCCGATGTTGGTCGCGCCGTCGCCGAAGAAGGCGACCGCGAGCTGGTCGGTGCCGCGCAGCCGGGCCGACCAGGCGGCGCCGACGGCCATGGGGAGATGGGCGCCGACGATGGCGTACGAGCCGAGCATGCCGACGGACGCCTTGGTGAGGTGCATTGAGCCGCCCTTGGCCCTGCAGAGCCCGGTGGCGCGACTCATCAGCTCGGCGAGGCACTCCTCGGGGGTGGCGCCGCGCGCGAGGGCGTGGTGGTGACCCCGGTAAGTGGCGAAGACGTAGTCGTCGTCGCGCAGGGCGGCGCTCGCGCCGACGGCGATGGCCTCGTGCCCTGCGGCGAGATGGGTGGTGCCCTTGACCAGCCCGGACAGGAAGAGGTCGTGGGCCGCCTTCTCCGTACGGCGGATGACGGCCATCTGCTCGTAGAGAGTGAGGAGTTCATCTGCGGTGACCATCAACCGCTCCCGTTCCTGCGGGTGTTGAGGTGGGACTGGGATTCGCGGCGCGTGTTGAGTTCGCCGCCGACCGTCCAGTACTTGCGGCCCGCCACCAGGAGTTCCTCGGCCGGGAACTTGGTGATGACCTCGCAGCCGTCGGCGGTGACGACGATCTCCTCCTCGATGCGTGCCGCCGTCCAGCCGTCGGAGGCCGGCCAGTAGGTCTCCAGGGCGAACACCATGCCCTCTTCGAGGACTTCGGGGTGGTCGAGGGAGACGAGACGGCTGAAGATGGGCTTCTCCCAGATGGACAGCCCGACCCCGTGGCCGTACTGGAGCGCGAAGGCGGCCGTCTCGTCGGGGAAGCCGAACTCCTCGGCGCGCGGCCAGACTTGGACAATGTCGGCGGTGGTCGCGCCCGGCCGGACCAGGGCGATGGCCTCGTCCATGTACTCCCGGCAGCGGACGTAGGCGTCGCGCTGGGCTCCGGAGGCGCTGCCGACGGCGAACGTGCGGTAGTAGCAGGTGCGGTAGCCGAGGTGGCTGTGCAGGATGTCGAAGAAGGCGGGGTCGCCGGGGCGGATCAGACGGTCGCTGTAGACGTGCGGATGCGGTGAACAGCGTTCCCCGGAGATGGCGTTGACGCCTTCGACGTACTCGCTCCCGAGGTCGTACAGGACCTTGCTGACGAGTCCGACGCACTCGTTCTCGCGGACGCCGGGACGCAGGTAGCCGTACAGCTCCTCGTAGGCCGCGTCGACCATCGCGCAGGCCTGGGCGAGCAGGGAGATCTCGTCCGGGGTCTTGGTGCGGCGGGCCTGGAGGAAGACCTGCTGGCCGTCGACGACGTCGATGCCCTCGGCGCGCAGGGCCATCAGGATCGGCATCTCGGCGAGGTCGACGCCGAGGGGTTCGTCTCCGAGGCCGTGGGCGCGCAATTCGGTGGCGATCTTGCGGGCCACGTCCTCGGCGATGCCCGCGTCCGGGTGGAAGGCGCCGCGCAGGGTGGAGATCCCGGCGCGGGCGCCGGTGGGCGGGCCGTCCTTGCCGTCGCTGTAGTCGAGCCAGGGGTTGTAGAGCTGGTGGTGGCGGGCGGCGGAGCCGAAGTCCCAGAGGACCGGTTCGCCGCCGCGCACCAGCAGCGCGAAGCGGATCAGCTTGTCCATGGCCCACGTACCGATGTGGGTGGACGTCATGTAGCGGATGTTGGCGAAGTCGAAGCTGAGGACCGCGCCCAGCTCGGATCGGTTCAGGGCCTGGTGGAGTCTGGCCAGCCGCTCCCTGCGCAGCCGGTCCAGGTCGACGCGCTGTTCCCAGTCGACGGCATTGGGTCCGAAAGTGCGGATCGCCATGGCGACCACCCCCACTTCGGAGTGAACGACTCGACGGCCCGAGTGTCAACTATTACTGAACAGTCTGTTCGATGTCAGGAACTGCCCTGGCTCAGGAACTGCTCTGGCTGAAGACGAACCACACCCCGACGGCCGGTTCCGCGCTGTCGTTGCGGTACCGGTGCGGGGTCGTCGACTCGAAGCACACGGCGTCGCCGGGACGCAGGGTGTGCTCGTCGAAACCGAGGGTGAGGACCAGCTCTCCCGAGGTCAGATAGCCGTACTCGGTGCCCGCGTGCCGCATCAGCCCGCCGCTGCTCGACGACGAGCCGCCGGGCCGGTAGGTCACCAGCAGGAAGTCGACATCCGTACCCGGGACATGTCCGAGCCGCTCCCACACCACCCCCGAGTCCAGCTCGATCGTCTCCCGCTCACCTGCTCCCACCAGCGGTCCGATCCTCCGGCCGGGGTCGGCGGCGAAGGCCGCGAGAGCGTGCACGACCGTGGCGCCGGCGACCACCGGGGACTCCCGCACGGCGTCCGCGGGCGTGTCGAAGAGGGACTCGACGGAGATCGCGAGGGTCGTGGTGATCGCGTACAGGGTGCTGACGGACGGCTGGCTCTTGCCGGTCTCGATCTGGGAGACGAGACTGGCGGAGACCCCGATCTCGCGCGCGAGCCCCCGCAGACTCATCCCCCGTTCGAGGCGCGCCTGCCGGATCCGCGCCCCTACGGGCGGCACGGCGGCGGATGACACGGGCGGCTCCTCTCACTGTCGGTGGTGTGCAGTGTTATTGAACAGCACGTCTCGGCCGTGCCACCGGAGAACTCCATCGCGTCACGCCTTCCCCGTGGGGAAGAGCGCCCGTACCTCCCACCCCTCCGTCTGTCCGGCCGGTGGCCCGGCGCGCAGGTCCCCGCCGAGGGCCGTGACGCGTTCCGTGAGGCCGACCAGGCCGAACCCGCCGCCGTGCGCGGCGGCCGGGAGTTGAGTGCCGCCCCGGCCGTCGTTGGTCACCCCGACCTCCAGTCGGCGGCCGTCGTGGCGGAGCCGGACGGTGATCTCGGTGGCGTCGGCCGCGTGCCGTCGTACGTTCGTCAGCGCTTCCTGCACCACCCGGAACGCGGCGGCCTGCACCTCGTGCGGGAGGTCGTCCGGCACGGCGGGGTCGCGGTCCAGGGTGACGTGCTGGACCGGGCTCGCGAAGCCGTCCGTCAGCTCCACGATGCCGGCCAGGTCGCCGACGGGTCTGCGGTCGGCGGCGTCCGGGCCGGTGTCGCGCAGCACGCCCACGGTCCGGCGCATCGAGGCCAGGGCCTCCGTGGCCGCGCGTTCTATGCCCGCGAGGACGGTGTCGAGATTCTCCGGCTCGGTGGTCGCCATCATGCGGGCCATCTGGGTCTGGACGAGGATGCCGGTGACGTGGTGGGCGACGAAGTCGTGCAGGTCGGCGGCGATCGCCACCCGCTCCGACCGCCGCGTCGCGTTGACCGTCATGATCCGCCGGTAGTCCAGCGCGCGCAGATACCCGGCCAGACCGGCGACGAGGCCGATCAGGACGAGCGCGGCCATCATGAAGCCCATCAGGCTGGACATGTCGTCCTGATAGAAGCGCGCGGGCGTGCCGAGCAGCGCGGCGCCGTTCAGGGCTCCGCAGATCATCGCCCAGGGCTGAGGGCAGTGGCGTACCGCGATGAACAGCAGACTGAGCAGAATCGCCGTCTCGCCCAGGCCGAACGGGGCCTGGGCGTGCAGCAGCAGCGACCCCGCCGTGAACAGCAGCGAGGCGACGGCCGGTAGACCCGTGCGCAACTGTGGGGTGAACCAGTCGGGCCGCCGCCCGGCCGGCCACAGCAGGGCCGCGAACCCGAGAACCAGGACGACCACGTGGGGCCAGACCGCGTAGCCGCTCTCGTTCGCGTTGAGCACGTCCACGATTCCGGCCATGACCAGGAGCGAGACGACGAAGGCCCGGGCGCAGTTACGGGGCGAATCCGATGTCATGCGGATCACCGTATGCGCGGACGACGCCGGCGGGATCGGCCGAATGGTCGAGGAGCGGTCCGTGAAGGATGGCCGGACGGCCGAGGCGCGCGTCCGGGCCCACGGGAGAGAGTGGAGCCACTTCCCGCCCGGCCCCACCTTCAGGAGTACGAGATGCAGCGCAAGGCCCTCATCAGCGTGATCGGCGGTGCGACCGCCGCGGTCGCCCTGGCCGGCGTCGGCACCCATCTGATCGCGGGTACGGAGTCGACGACCTCGTTGGACCGGTACACGACGGTGACGGTGGACGGTCACAAGGCGCTGTCGGCCGAGATCGTCGCGGGCCGCGCCCAGAGCAAGTTCCACCCGCTCCCCTGGGTCGGCACAAAGGTCTCCGGCGTCTCCTGCCCGACCGGCCTGAAGGCCGTGAGCGGCGCGAGCATCACGTGCACGGGCCGCACCGGCAAGGGCAACGACATCGACATACCGGTCAGGGTCGTGAAGGCGACGGCCACCTCCGTGACCTGGAAGTTCGAGCGCTGAGCAGCGACGAGAAAACCAAGGAGAACGAGCAGATCATGAGTACTGTCCTGGCCGGTCGCGGCCTCACCAAGAAGTACGGCTCCACCACCGCGCTGCACGGCGTCGATGTGGAGGTCGGCGTCCGTGAGTCGCTGGCGATCATGGGTCCGTCGGGGTCCGGGAAGTCGACCCTCCTGCACACCCTCGCCGGAGTCGTCCGACCGGACGACGGCGAGGTCCTGCTGCAGGGCGAGCGCATCGACAACCTGGGCGAGAACCGGCTGAGCGAGCTGCGCCGCAAGCGGTTCGGATTCGTGTTCCAGTTCGGCCAGTTGCTGCCCGAACTGCCCGCCGAGGAGAACGTCGCGCTGCCGCTGATGCTGGACGGCATGCCCCGCGGCCGGTCCGTCTCGCTGGCCCGCCGCTGGTTCGCCCCGCTCGGCCTCGACGGTCTGGAGAAGCGCCGCCCCGGTCAGCTGTCCGGCGGTCAGGCCCAGCGCGTCGCGATAGCCCGGGCCCTGGTGGTCCAGCCCGACGTGGTCTTCGCCGACGAGCCGACCGGCGCGCTGGACCAGGTCACCAGCGAGGAGGTCATCCGGCTGCTGACCTCGGTCACCCGCGAGCAGGGCGCCTCCCTGGTGATGGTCACCCACGACCCGGACGTCGCCGCCCACTGCGACCACGTCCTCCAGGTCCGCGACGGCCGCATCACGGGGCACCAGCAGTACACGGTGACGCCCTGAGCCGACGGGGCCGGCCACTGCGCCGCTCTGGCCTCGCGTGCCTGCAGGCCGCCTCTGCACACGAGCCACTGCGACGACGCCCCGCCTGACAAGCGGTCCCACCGCACCACCTTCCCGCTGCCACCGCGCCCCCGACACTTCTCTGCCAGCCACGGCCCGCCACTCCGCCTGCCGAGTGGTCCCCACGGCATCGCTGTCCCGCCGTCACCGCTCTCCCCACCGGCTTCCTCTGCCCCGGCCCGCCTCGCAAGCACTCCCCACCGCATCGCTGTCCCTGCACAGCACTCCCCTTTCCATGGGCCGCCGCCCACGCCCTCCGACCGCCTGCGGCCCCACCCTCAAGCACGCCCACACCCCCTGCCTCCGTCCGGCCCCCTTCCCCCCAGCCGTTCCCAGCCCACCGCGCCCGCACTCCCACACACCCGCCCCATCACGCCCGCCTCTCCTCCTCCCCCCGATCCCCCGGAGCCCCAATGTCCTCGCCCATCCCACAGTTGACGTGGTTTCTCGCGTGCCGCTCCGGCCGTCGCGGTCTGCACAGCCAGTTGCTGGCGGCCGGTGCCGCGGCCGTCGGTGCGCTGATTCTGCTGGTGTTGACGGCCGCCTATTTCGGCAGTGACACCCGCGCCCACGCCACGGCCTGGCGCACACCGGAGCCTGACCGGCACGGCACGGCCGTGCAGACCCTCGGCACGACGTACATAGGGGACCGGCCCGTCACCGTCGTGTCGCTGGCCCAGCTGCCGGGCCGCGAGGCAACTCCGGCGCCTCCGGGGCTGACCGGGTTCCCCAAACCGGGGCAGGTGTACGTCTCGCCCGCACTGGCCGACCTGCTGCACAAGACGCCGGCGAACCAACTCGCCGACCGTTTCCCGAAGGTGTCGTCGTACGGCGCCATCGGCGACGCCGGTCTCGGGGCGCCCCAGGAGCTGGTGGCCGTCGTGGGGCGGGCCGCGTCCGACCCGGCGGTCTCCACCGCGGCCGAACCGCTCGGCATGTTCGGCCAGTTCAGCCGGCAGACCGCACGCGCGGTGGTCTCCGGCTTCGACGGCGGCGAGGTCAGTGTGTTCACCTCGTCGGACAAGTCCACGGTGTCGATCGGGGTGGCGATCGTCGGCGTCCCCGTGATCGTGCTCGCCGCAGCCGCCGGACGGCTCGGCGCGGCCCGGCGCGAGCAACGGCTCGCCGCGCTGCGGCTGGCCGGGGCGACACCGCGCCAGATCCTCGCGATGACCGGCCTGGAGTCGGCGGTCGTCGGCGCGGCCGGGGCCCTCACGGGCGCGCTGGCCTACTGTCTGCTGCTGCCCGCGCTCGCGGAGATCCCGTTCGGCATCGGCACCTGGTACACCGGCCAGTTGTGGGTGGGTCTGCCCTGGCTGCTGGGGATTGTGGCGTTCGTGGCCGGACTCATCGCGGTGAGCGCCATGTTGACGCTCCGTCAGGTGGCGACCTCGCCGCTGGGCGTGGCCCAGCAGGCGAATCCGCGCCGTACCAACCTCATCCGCCTGATCCTCTTCGTGGCCGTCCTGCTCTACATCTACGTGACGACGGCGTCGGGCGGTGCCGACTCACGTCAGCAGCTCGCGATGCTGCTCATGTTCTACGGCGCCTTCTGGCTGCTCGGCCCCTGGGTCGTGGACCGGCTCGGCCGGATCACGGCCCGCTTCGCCCGCCGCCCGGCGACCCTGCTGGCGGCGCGCCGGCTCAGCGACGACCCGCGCGGCTCCTGGCGCACCGTCAGCGGCCTGGTCCTCGCCGGGTTCGTGGCCGGTTTCTTCACCGTGGGGAACGTGGGCATCGACGACTACCGTTTCCCCGGCCAGGTCGCCATAGCCACCACAAACACCGCCACGGCCCGCACCGCCGGCGCCGAGGCCCGTACGCTGCTCCACGCCGCCGGGGTGAAGGCGACCGTCACCGCGAGCGACGGCGACGCCGAGATACTGGGCAGCACCCCCGGAGTGGTGGTCCATGTCTCCGGCGGCGCAGCGCAGCTCGACACCGCGACCACCACCTTGTCGGACCTGGTTCCGGGCCAACTCCCGTACACCCAGGCCTACGTCAACGCCGAGACCGAGGCCTTCACCGGCCGGCTGGGCGAACTCGGCACCGCCGCCCTCGCGGTCAGCTTCCTCGTCGCGACCGCCTCCGCCGGACTGACCGCCGCCGCGAACGTCCTCGACCGGCGGCGCGTCTACGCCCTGCTTCGGCTGGCCGGTACCCCGTTGAAGCTCCTCGACCGGGCCAGGTTCCGCGAGACGGTCCTCCCGCTGGTCGTCCTCGCGGGCGGCACCACCACGGCCGGCGTCTACGCCGCCTTCCAGGTCAACAAGTTGTTCCACAGCACGATCAGCACCTCCGGCGCGACAACCCTGGCGGTGTGCGTGACCGTGGGCGCGCTGGCCATGTTCGCGGCGATCGGAGCGAGCAGACCACTGCTGCGCGCGGTCACGCAGGATCCGGCACAGACAGCGGACTGAGCAGGGACCGCCCTCTCCCCTTCCCGAACCCGAACACGCACCGCTCCTCCCCCTCCCACCCCTGAGGCATGATCGAGCCATGACCCCCGCACCGCCCAGCCCCCCGATCCGCGTCCTGATCGCCGACGACCAGGACATGGTCCGTACGGGCTTCCGTTTCTTCCTGGACGCCCAGCCCGACATCACCGTGGTCGCCGAGGCCGCCGACGGCGAGGAGGCCGTGGCACTGGCCCGCAGTGAGCGTCCGGACGTGTGCCTGCTGGACATCCGGATGCCCAGGCTCGACGGCCTGGAGGCGACCCGGCTGCTGGCCGGCCCCGGGGTCGCCGACCCGATGCGGGTCGTCGTGGTCACCACCTTCGACCTCGACGAATATGTGTACGGAGCACTGCGCGGCGGCGCCTGTGGGTTCCTGCTCAAGGACTCGGGGCCCACCCTCCTCGCGGAGGCGGTGCGGGCCGCGGCGGCCGGTGACTCCCTGGTGTCGCCGTCGGTCACGGTCCGGCTGCTCGAGCACATCACCGGATCGCAGACCGCCGAGTCCCGTCCGGCGACCCCGCCGCCGCCCCCGGTCTCCGCGGCGACGCTCAAGGAACCGCTCACCGACCGGGAACTCGACGTGGTCCGGCTGGTCGCCCTCGGCCACACCAACGCCGAGATCGCCTCCGCGTTGTTCGTCTCCCTCTCCACGGTCAAGACGCATCTGTCGAGCGTGCAGGCGAAGCTGGCCGCCCGGAACCGGGTGGAGATCGCGGCCTGGGCCTGGCAGCACGGGCACGCCCGCCCGGAGGCGTGAGGAGCCGCACCCTGGATGTGGCGCGTTCGACGTGGATCAGCTATGCAGAAACAGGACGAGTTGAAAGTACGATCAGCCAATGTCTGACATGATCGAAACCACGCCCGGCTGGCTGGCACCCGACGAGCTCGAACAGGCTCGCGCGAAGATGCCGATCCTGTACGTCGAAGCCGTACCGGTGCGCGTCGACGACAACGGCGAAGTCTCCAGCATCGGCCTGCTCCTGCGCATCAGCTCGGACGGCACGGTCAGCCGCGCTCTGGTGTCGGGCCGTGTCCTGCACCACGAGCGTGTGCGCGACGCCCTCCTGCGCAACCTGGAGAAGGACCTCGGCCCGGTGGCCCTGCCCCGGGTCCCGGCCTCCCCTCAGCCCTTCACCGTCGCGGAGTACTTCCCGACGCTGGGGGTCACCCCGTTCCACGACCCGCGCCAGCACGCGGTGTCCCTCGCCTACATCGTCCCGGTGGCCGGCGACTGCCGCCCCCGCCAGGACGCCCTCGACCTGGTCTGGTTCAGCCCGGAGGAAGCCTCCTCCCCCGTGGTCCAGAACGAGATGCCGGGCGGCCAGGGAGTTCTCCTCAAGCAGGCCCTGGCCCATGTCGGCCGCCTGGCCTGAGCAGGGCGGACAAACAGAACCCAGGAATTACCAAGGTTCTCACAGTATTTCCATGGCAATTGAATTCTGAGATTTCGACTAACACTGCACGGGGCCGTGTTAAGTTTTCTTTCATCGGGCGGCGGGAAAGCCCGGGGCGAGAGCCCCGAACCCCTGTCCGTCCACGCGGAATCATCCCGTGCAGTACTGGAAACTCAGAAGGAGTCAGTATGAGCTTCAGGATTATTGCCCCGCTCACCCCGCAGCGGAACGCGAACACGAACCCGAACGCCAACCAGTTCCCGCAGCCCCCGCAGGACGCACAGCAGGCGCGCCGTCGGCGCCCGCGACCCGGCGAGCCCGTGCCGCCCCGGGCCGGCAACTGACGTAAGCCCTGCTCACACGGGAGGGCCGGTGGTGTTCCACCGGCCCTCCCGGCGTTTCCGCTCCGCTCCGCGGCACTGTGCACGGACTGTGGATCTCCCCGGAAACACCTGGCGATCGAGCAAAGTCCCGGAAACCGCGGGAGCTTGCTCCGTAAAGTCATGCAGCACAGGAGAATCATGCGTGCGACCAAAACCAGGGGCAATTCAGGGACCGGCCATCCGCGCAGCGTCCCGCCGGGTATTGAATTGTCCGAATACGGGTTCCCGATCAATTTAGAAAAGAATGCGGGGAACGAGCCGGACGAAATCTACGACGACCCGGACGACAGCTACGACGCATACGAATCGTCCGCCACCCCCACCGTCCCCGCCCGTACCGCCTTTCGTCGTTTCTGGCCGCTGACGAAAGGGCTGCGGCGCTGGCTCGTGGCCGTCTGGCTGTGCACCGTGCTCGGCGCGCTCGCCGAGACGTCCGCCATCCTGCTCTTCGGCGATCTCACCGACAACGCGCTGCAGAACGGCTCGCTGGACGCCTTCTGGACGCCTGCGGCCCAGTGGCTGGGCATCGCCGTGGTGGGCGCGGCCATCGGGTACGCGGGCGGTTCCCTCTCCGTGTGGGTGTCGGAGCGGTTCGTGATGCGGCTGCGCGAACGAGTCTTCGACCATGTGCAGAAGCTGCCCCCGCACTTCTTCCAGCGCCACCGCCAGGGCGATCTGCTCTCCCGGCTGACCGGTGACATCGAGGCCATCGAGCAGATGGCCGTCTCCGGCCTCATCGGCACCGCGTCCGCGCTGTTCAGCGCCGTCTTCTACGCGGCTGCCGCCTTCTGGCTGCAGTGGGACCTCGCTGCGGTGACCTTCGCCCTCGCCCCGCTGTTCTGGCTCGCCGCACGGAGGTTCTCCGCCGGCGTCAAGTCCGTCGCCCGGGACGGCCGGGTAGCCGACGGCGCGGTGACGTCCGTGGTGGAGGAGTCCCTCGGCAACCTCGTCCTCACCCAGGCGTACGGCCGCGAGGACGCCGAGCGGCGCAAGCTGAAGCAGGAGGCGACGGCGTGGTTCCGGGCCTCCGTGCGCTCGGCCCGCCTGAACCAGGCGTACGGGCAGCTCGTGCAGGTCATCGAGACGATCTGTGTGCTGGCCGTGATCGGCATCGGCGTGTGGGAGATCTCCGAGGGGCAGATGACGCTCGGTCAACTGCTCGCGTTCGCCGCCCTCCTCAGCTACCTGTACCCGCCGATCCGCAGCCTCGCCCAGCTGGGTCTCGTCGTCACCGCCGCCACGGCCGGCGCCGAACGGCTCATCGAGGTACTGGACGCCCGGCCCGCGGTCAGCGATCCGACCGGCCCCGAGCGCGCCGGGACCGGGCGACCCGACGGCAGCGTCGAGGTACGGGACGTCTCCTTCCGCTATCCAGGAGCCGACGCCACGGCACTCGACTCACTGTCCTTCACCGTGCGCCCCGGCGAACTGGTGATCGTCACCGGGCCGAGCGGCGCCGGCAAGTCCACCCTCTCCAAGCTCCTGCTGCGCTTCTACGACCCCGACTCCGGCGCCGTCCTCCTGGACGGCACCCCGCTCAGGGACTTCCCCCTGGACCGGCTGCGCGAGTACATCGCCCTGCTGCCCCAGGAGACCCTGGTCCTGCACGACACGGTCCGCGCCAACATCGCCTGCGGCCGGCCCGGCGCCAGCGACCACGCCATCGAGGAGGCGGCCCGTACGGCCGACGCGCACGACTTCATCACCGCGCTCCCCGACGGGTACGACACCCGGGTCGACCCCAACTCGGCGCGGCTGTCCGGCGGCCAGCTGCAGCGCCTCGCCATCGCCCGGGCCGTCCTCCGCGACGCACCGGTCCTCGTCCTCGACGAGCCGACCACCGGCCTGGACGCGATCGCCTCCCGCCGCATCGTCGAACCGCTGCGCCGTCTGATGGCGGGCCGCACCACGATCGTGATCACGCACGACCTGGACCTGGCCCCCGACGCCGACCGCATCCTCGTCATCGACCGGGGCCGCATCACCGAGTCCGGCCGCCACGACGAACTCCTCGCCCTGGGCGGCACCTACGCCCACCTGCACAGCTCCCGGACAGAGACGTCGACGGGACCGGCCGAGCCGTTCCCGCCGATGTTCACGCCTCCCCCGTACGCCGTGTTCACCGGCCCCGAGGGCTACTACTACGGCGGACAGGCGTCCTGAGACCCTTGAGACCCGACGGCGGCCTCAGCCGATCTCGACGAGCAGATCGCCGCCCTCCACCTGCTGGATCCTGTTGATGGCCAGCCGCGTCACCTTCCCGGCCTTCGAGGCGGTGACCGCGGCTTCCATCTTCATCGCCTCGATGGTGGCCACCGTGGCACCGGCCGCCACCTCGTCCCCCTCGGCGACAGCGAGGGTCACGACCCCGGCGAAGGGCGCGGCGACATGTCCGGGGTTGGCCCGGTCGGCCTTCTCCGTCGCCGGGATGTCGGAGGCCACCGAGGTGTCGCGCACCTGGATCGGCCGCAGCTGGCCGTTCAGGGTCGACATCACCGTACGCATACCGCGTTCGTCGGCCTCGCCCACGGCCTCCAGCTCGATGAGCAGCCGTACGCCCGGTTCGAGGTCGACGGCGTACTCCTTCCCGGGGCGCAGCCCGTAGAAGAAGTCCTTGCTGTCCAGGACGCTGGTGTCGCCGTACGTCTGACGGTGTGTCTCGTACTCGCGGGTCGGCCCGGGGAACAGCAGCCGGTTGAGTGTCGCCCGCCGCTCCTTCACCAGCCCCTCGCGGTCGTCCGCCGTCAGCTCCTCGACGGGCTTGGGCGCGGCCCGGCCCTCCAGCGCCTTGGTGCGGAACGGCTCCGGCCAGCCGCCGGGCGGGTTGCCCAGCTCGCCGCGCAGGAAGCCGATGACGGAGTCGGGGATGTCGAACCTGTTCGGCGTCGCCTCGAAGTCCTTCGGCGAGACGTCGGCGCCCACCAGGTGGAGCGCGAGGTCACCGACCACCTTCGACGAAGGGGTGACCTTCACGAGCCGGCCGAGGATGCGGTCGGCGGCAGCGTACATCGCCTCGATCGCCTCGAAGCGGTCGCCGAGGCCCAGGGCGACCGCCTGGGTGCGCAGGTTGGAGAGCTGCCCGCCGGGGATCTCGTGGTGGTAGACCCGCCCGGTCGGCGCGGCCAGGCCCGCCTCGAACGGGGCGTAGATCTTGCGGACGCTCTCCCAGTACGGCTCCAGGTCGCCCACGGCGGCGAGGCTCAGCCCGGTCGACCGCTCGGAGTAGTCGGTCGCGGCGACGATGCCCGACAGCGAGGGCTGCGAGGTGGTGCCCGCCATCGACGCCACCGCCCCGTCGACCGCGTCGACGCCCGCCTGGATCGCGGCGAGGTAGGTCGCCAGCTGACCGCCCGCCGTGTCGTGGGTGTGCAGATGCACCGGCAGATCGAACTCGCGGCGCAGCGCCGATACGAGGGTCGCGGCGGCCGGAGCCCTCAGCAGCCCCGCCATGTCCTTGACTGCCAGGACGTGCGCGCCCGCCTCGACGATCTGCTCGGCCAGCCGGAGGTAGTAGTCGAGGGTGTAGAGCCGCTCGGACGGATCGGACAGGTCGGAGGTGTAGCAGAGGGCGACCTCGGCGATGGCCGTGCCCGTCTCCCGTACGGCGTCGATGGCGGGCCGCATCTGCCCTACGTCGTTCAGCGCGTCGAAGATCCGGAAGATGTCGATGCCGGTGGCCGCGGCCTCCTGCACGAAGGCGTCGGTCACCTCGGTCGGGTACGGGGTGTAACCCACGGTGTTCCGGCCGCGCAGCAGCATCTGGAGGCAGATGTTGGGCACGGCCTCGCGGAGTGCGGCCAGGCGTTCCCAGGGGTCCTCGGCGAGGAAGCGGAGCGCGACGTCGTAGGTGGCGCCGCCCCAGCACTCCAGGGAGAGCAGCTCGGGCAGGGTCCGCGCCACGACCGGGGCGACGGCAAGCATGTCCCTGGTCCGGACCCGGGTGGCGAGCAGCGACTGGTGGGCGTCGCGGAACGTGGTGTCGGTGACGCCGATGGCCGGTGAGTCGCGCAGCCAGCGGGCGAAGCCCTCGGGGCCGAGTTCGACGAGCCGCTGCCGGGAGCCGGCGGGCGGTTCCGCGTTCGGCAGGGCCGGGATCTTGGTGACCGGGTCGCTCAGCTCGGGCCGTTCACCGTGCGGCTTGTTCACGGTGACGTCGGCGAGGTAGGTGAGCAGCTTCGTACCGCGGTCGGCGGAGTGACGTGCCGTGAGCAGGTGCGGGCGCTTCTCGATGAACGACGTCGTGACCCGGCCGCCCCGGAAGTCCGGGTCGTCGAGCACGGCCTGGAGGAACGGGATGTTGGTGGCCACGCCACGGATGCGGAACTCGGCCACGGCACGCCGGGCCCTGCTGATCGCGGTCCCGAAGTCACGGCCCCGGCAGGTGAGTTTGACCAGCATCGAGTCGAAGTGCGCGCTGATCTCCGTACCGGCGTGGGTGGTGCCGCCGTCCAGCCGGATGCCGGAGCCGCCGGGCGAGCGGTAGGCGCTGATCCGGCCGGTGTCCGGGCGGAAGCCGTTGGCCGGGTCCTCGGTGGTGATACGGCACTGGAGTGCGGCCCCGTGCAGGGTGACCGTCTCCTGGGAGAGGCCCAGGTCGGCCAGCGTCTCGCCGGAGGCGATGCGCAGCTGGGACTGGACGAGGTCGACGTCGGTGACCTCCTCGGTGACCGTGTGTTCGACCTGGATGCGCGGGTTCATCTCGATGAAGTGGTAGTTGCCCTCGCGGTCGAGGAGGAACTCCACGGTGCCGGCGTTGCGGTAGCCGATCTCCCGGGCGAACCGTACGGCGTCGGCGCAGATCCGGTCGCGCAGTTCCGGGTCGAGGTTCGGCGCGGGGGCCAGCTCGATCACCTTCTGGTGACGGCGCTGGACCGAACAGTCGCGTTCGAACAGGTGGATGACATTGCCCTCCCCGTCCGCGAGGATCTGCACCTCGATGTGGCGGGGTTCGACGACGGCCTTCTCCAGGAAGACCGTGGAGTCGCCGAACGCGGAGGCCGCCTCGCGCGCCGCGGCCTCGATGGACTCGCGCAGCTGGGCGGGTTCCTCGACCCGCCGCATACCGCGCCCGCCACCGCCGGCGACGGCCTTGACGAAGACCGGGAAGCCGATGTCCTCGGCGGCGCGGACGAGTTCGTCCACGTCGGAGGAGGGTTCCGAGGAGCCGAGTACCGGTACGCCGGCCGCGCGGGCGGCGGCCACCGCACGGGCCTTGTTGCCGGTCAGCTCCAGTGTGTCCGCGCTCGGCCCGACGAAGGTGATGCCGGCCTCCTCGCAGGCCCGCGCCAGGTCGGGGTTCTCCGACAGGAACCCGTAGCCCGGGTAGACGGCGTCCGCTCCCGCCTGCCGCGCGGCGCGGACGATCTCCTCCACGGAGAGGTACGCCCGCACCGGGTGTCCCGGCCGGCCGATCTCGTACGCCTCGTCGGCCTTCAACCGGTGCAGTGAATTGCGGTCCTCGTGCGGGAAGACGGCCACGGTCCGCGCGCCCAGCTCATAGCCGGCTCGGAACGCGCGAATCGCGATCTCACCACGGTTGGCGACCAGCACCTTGCGGAACATCATGGATCCCTTCAGCCTGCCGGTGACGCGCCCCATGGTGTCGGCCCGGCCCGACTTGCGCCATGTGAACCGGGCCACTAACCGCCACCTGAGCCGCGTCCACTCAGTGCAGGTCGGCCCGCGCGGGACTGTCGTCGACAGGATCATCGAAGGACTCGTCGTCGAGGAAGCCGCCCGACTGGTGCTGCCACAGCTTGGCGTACGCGCCCTCCGCCGCGAGCAGTTCCTGGTGCGTGCCCTGCTCGACGATCCGCCCGCGGTCGAGGACCACGAGCCGGTCCATGGAGGCGACCGTGCTCAGCCGGTGCGCCACCACGAGCGCCGTCCGTCCCTCCATGAGCCGCCACAGCGCCTCCTGGACGAGGATCTCGCTCTCGGAGTCGAGGGCGCTGGTGGCCTCGTCGAGCAGCAGGATCGGCGCGTCGCGCAGGATCGCCCGGGCCAGGGCGACCCGCTGGCGCTGTCCGCCGGACAGTTTGACCCCGCGCTCGCCGACCATGGTGTCGAAGCCCTCGGGCAGCGCGTCGGCGAACTCGGTGACGTGTGCCGCCTCGGCCGCGCGGCGGATCTCGGCGTCGGTGGCGTCCGGGCGGGCGAACGCGATGTTGTCCCGCAGGGTGCGGTGGAACATCGCCGGGTCCTGCGGCACGTAGGCGATCAGGCTCCGCAGGTCCGTCTGGCGCAGTCGGCTGATGTCCTGGCCGCCGATCAGGATGCGGCCGGAATCGATGTCCGTCATACGCAGCAGCAGCCGGCTGAGCGTGGTCTTGCCGCCGCCGGAACGGCCGACGAGCCCGATCCTCGACCCGCTGGGCACGGCCAGGTCGAGTCCTTCGAAGAGCGGCTCCGCGCCCGCGTGGGCGAAGGTGACGTTCTCGAAGCGGACGTCGGCGGCCCGGGACAGCAGGGCCTCCGGGGACTCCGGGTCGAGCACGGTCGGCGAAGTCAGCAGCAGTTCGGTGAACTGGGCAGCCTCCGTCATCGAGCTTTCCAGCCGACGGTAGATCTGGTTGAACTCGAACATGATCCGCGTCGCGTTCGTGTAGTAGGTGAAGGCGACGACGACCGCCTCCACACCGTGCCCGCCCCCGGCGAGGGTGACCGCGAGCAGCAGGCCCAGGGCGTTGGTCAGCACGGACAGGGGCGCGACCAGCGTGTCGATGCGCAGGTTGCCGTAGTCCCACGACCTGAGCATGAGCCGCCGCGAGGCCGCGACCCGGGACCGGTGCTCGGCGGCCTCGCGCTCCTCGGCGGCGAACGCACGGACCGTGTCCATGTTCATCAGGCTGTCGGCGACGTGGCCCGACACGCGGGCGATGGCCTCCTCACGCTTGTCGACGAGCGCCTGACGGCGGCGGATGAGCGGCACCACGCACACCGCCGTCAACGCGAGCATCGCCAACAGGCCGACGACGAGCAGCGGTTCGTAACGCCACAGCACCACCGACCCGAACAGAAGCGGCACCAGACTGCCCACGACCTGGAACGTCAGCGTGTCGACGAACTCCTCGAACCGGGAGGCGAAGCTCAGGACCCGCTTGGTCAGCGACCCGGCGAAGTTGTCGTGGAAGAACGAGGCGTCCTTGGCGAACAGCTCGTCCATGCCGATCACGTACAGATGCTCGATGCCCCGGGCGTCGACGCGGTTCAGACAGTGCAGGCCCCCGCGCCACAGCACCTCCGCGAGCAGCAGGACACCGCCGAAGCCGAGGACGTACGGCAGCGTGGAGCCGACGGTGATCCCGTCCTCGCCGGCGATCCGGCCGACGAGCTTCGCGACGATCAGCGGCGCGATGTAGTTGATACCGATGTTGCCGAGCGCCGGCAGCAGCATCGCGGGTACCGTCAGCCGCCTGAGGCGGGCCAACTCCCGTCCGTAGTAACGAAGTGCGAGGAGCACCGAGCCCTTGCCCGGCGTGACCTCGCGCGATTCAGGCGATTCCATATCAAACCCTGTGTAGTCGTGCGGCAGCCAGCCACGCATTTCGGGCATCGAAGTGTCCCGCGACGGCACCGGGGCAGTCCAAGCGTTTTTCTCGGCCAACGACTTGACCCACAACCCGGCCAACAGCGGACCGTGCACAGGGGCGACGTATTCTTCGGCCATGGCTGACACCGAACCGATGCGGCTTCCCGACATGCCGCTGCACGATCCGTTCGTCGTCGCCGACGAGAAGACCCGCACGTACCACCTCTACACGTCCAACGACCCGTCCGTGTCGGGCGTGGACGGCACCGGCACGATGGTCTACCGCAGCCCCGACCTGCGCGACTGGACGCGCCCGGTCGTGGTCTTCCTCGCCGCCGAGCAGCAGGGGATCTGGGCGAGTGACGGCGGCTGGGCGCCGGAGGTGCACGAATGGGGCGGCCGGTACTACCTGTTCACCACACTCCACAACGAGGACAGACCGCTTCCGCTGCCTCCGCCCAACCAGTGGGGTACGCCGTTCCAGGTCCCGTCCTACATGCGCGGCACGATCACGGCGGTCTCCCCGTCACTGCTGGGCCCGTTCACGGTCGTCGACCCCGCGCGCCCCACCCCGCCCGCGAACCTCATGACCCTCGACGGCACGCTCCACGTCGACCCGTCCGGGCAGCCGTGGATGGTGTACGCGCACGAGTGGCTGCAGACCATCGACGGCACGATGGAGGCGATCCGCCTGGCCCCGGACCTGTCACGGACGATCGGAGATCCGATCTTCCTGTTCAGGGCCTCGGACGCGTCCTGGATCACCGAGGAGATCCCCGCAGGCCGGCCGCATCAGCTCGCGCCCTACATCACCGACGGCCCGCAACTCCACCGCAACCCCGACGGCTCCCTGCTCATGCTGTGGTCGACGTACGAGAAGAACGTGGCCGGCAAGGACGGGACGATCAGCGGCGGTTACGTACAGACCTACGCCACCTCGAAGTCGGGCGGCATCGAGGGGCCGTGGCAGCAGCACCGGCCGCTGGTCCGCGAGGACAGCGGTCACGGCATGCTCTTCCACACGTTCGACGGCCGGCTGATGATGGTGCTCCACCGCCCCTTCGAGAACGCGCGGGGCAAGCTGTACGAGATGGAGTTCGCCGGCCAGGAGCTACGGGTACTGCGCCGACGCGCCGACCTCGACGGCGGCAGCTGACCTCACGCTACGGACGGACTGGGCCGGACACACCGGAGGCCGCCCTCTCATCGCTGAGAAAACGGCCTCTGACCTGCGACTCATACAAGTCGGGACGACAGGATTTGAACCTGCGACCCCTTGACCCCCAGTCAAGTGCGCTACCAAGCTGCGCCACGTCCCGGTGCCGTCTGACCTGGGGTTTCCCCTGGCCGAACGCGCATGGAAACAATACCGCACTCGGGTCGATGGTCGCGCACCCCTTTATGCGTGCCGGTATTCAGGCTGCCGACCCTTGACCTCAAGTTTGGTCGAGGTCGCACATACGGCCCCGTGGACTCGTACGTCTCCTCCGTACGATCCTGACCTCGTGGTTCTCGCTCAGCCGGCACCCGGCGTCCTCAACTCCGGGTAGGCGTCCAGCAGTCGGGGCGGGGCCGCCTGGCGCCAGGAGTCGGTGAGGATGTCGCGCAGTTCGTCCTCGTCCTCCAGCGCGGCCAGGCGCGCTCGCACCCAGGCGAACCCCGCCTCGTGGTCGGCGATCCAGAACTTCTCCGGCTCGGCCAGGACCAGTTCGTCGCGCTCCTCCTTCGGGCAGCGCACGGCGATGGAGGTCTCGTCCTCGGGCAGCGTGGCGAACATCTTTTCCGCGACCCGGAACGTGGGCATGCCCCAGGCGATCTTCTCCGTCGTGTCCGGCAGGGAGAGGGAGATACGGCGTACGTCTTCGGCTTCCGGCATGCAACGCACGGTAGCCAATACCACTGACAATCACTCGGCGAGCACGTCCCGCTGCCGGTGCCGGGGCGGGACAGCTACGCCTGCGCCGCCGTGCCGAGCGCCGTCAACACCGGGCGGATCAGCGGGTGTTCCTCCGCTCCCCTGCGTACGGCCGCGAAGACCCGCCGCGTGGGCGCGACCCCGTCGACCGGGCAGACGACGACACCCGTCAGGTCTATGCCGCGCAGTGCCGAACGCGGTACGAGGGCCACGCCCGCGTCGGCCGAGGCGAGGGCGACGACCGCGCGGAAGTCGTCCGAGGAGTGTTCGAGGCGGGGCCGGAATCCGGCGTTCTCGCAGGCCAGGACCACCACCTCATGGCAGGGATTGCCGGGGTACGGGCCGATCCAGGAGTCCTTGGCCAGTTCGGCGAGCGGCACCTCCTGGGCGCCGGCGAGGCGGTGGGCGACCGGGACGACCGCGTCGAAGGTTGGAAGGTTGGTGACTGCTCGCCAAGGAGTGCGTACGAGGTCAAATTAGCTCGATCGTGTGATGGTCGGCTTCCGGGCTTGCACTGCCCTGGGCCGTTTGGGTTAGCGTGATCGTGCGATCTGGGACGCCGGGTGCGGTGCCAGCGTGCGGGGCCCCTGCTCCACCAGAGGATGGTTCAGGGCCTCCCCGTCGCCTCTGGCCGTACCCAACTGGCCAGGTCGCGCAGGGAACTGGCCTCCCGGGCCCGGACCACGCACAGGATGCGTGTCGCCGCCCCGGGGTCGAGAACGCCGGGGACCAGTGCGCCCAAGACCGTTCGGGGCGCGCGGCTGAACAGGCTCACGCCCGCTCAGTCCACAGGAACGGTGAGGTACAGCGCGGCAACCGCCGTCACCGTGCGGTGGTCGGCCACCGCACGCAGGATGCGGAGCCGCCGCGCTTCGATCACGCGATCGATTATCCCATATGCCCCGGACGGAATGTCCGGGGCAGTGGGTCCGGGGGCAGTCCGCTCAGCCCTCCAACTCCGCCCGCGCCGCGACAAAAGCGTCGATCGCACGGTTCACGTCCTCGATGGAGTGCGCCGCCGACAACTGGACGCGGATCCGGGCCCGCCCCTGCGGCACGACCGGGTACGAGAAGCCGATCACGTACACGCCACGCTCCAGCAGCAGCTCCGCCAGACGGCCGGCCTTCGCGGCGTCCCCGATCATCACGGGCGCGATGGCGTGGTCCCCGGGCAGGATGTCGAAGCCCTCCTCGGTCATCCGGCGGCGGAACAGCGCGGTGTTCTCGGCGAGCCGAAGGCGCAGGTCGTCGGCGGTTTCCAGCAGGTCGAGGACCTTCAGCGAGGCCGCCGCGATCACCGGGGCGAGAGTGTTGGAGAAGAGGTACGGACGTGAGCGCTGGCGCAGCAGGGCGACGATCTCGGCGCGGGCGGACGCATACCCCCCGGAGGCCCCGCCCAGCGCCTTGCCCAGTGTGCCCGTGATGATGTCCACGCGGTCCATGACGCCGTGCAGCTCGGGGGTGCCCCGGCCGCCGGGGCCGACGAAGCCGACGGCGTGCGAGTCGTCGACCATGACGATCGCGTCGTAGCGGTCGGCGAGGTCGCAGATCTCGCGGAGGGGTGCCACGTACCCGTCCATCGAGAACACGCCGTCGGTGACGATCAGACGGCGCCGCGCATCGGACGCGTCCTGCAGCTGCCGTTCCAGATCGGCGAGATCGCGGTTGGCGTAACGGAAGCGGCGGGCCTTGGACAGGCGGATGCCGTCGATGATGGAGGCGTGGTTGAGGGCGTCGGAGATCACCGCGTCCTCGGCGTCGAGGAGGGTCTCGAAGACGCCTCCGTTGGCATCGAAGCAGGAGGAGTAGAGGATCGTGTCCTCCTGGCCGAGGAACGCCGAAAGGCGCGCCTCCAACTCCTTGTGCACCTCCTGCGTACCGCAGATGAAGCGCACGGAGGCCATGCCGTAGCCCCAGCGGTCGAGCGCCTCGTGGGCCGCGGCGATCACCTCGGGGTGGTCGGCGAGGCCGAGGTAGTTGTTGGCGCAGAAGTTGAGCACCTCGCCGGGGCGCCCGCCCGCGGTGACGGCGACGGTCGCGGACTGCGGGCTGCCGATGACGCGCTCGGGCTTGTGCAGACCGGCGGCGCGGATCTCGTCGAGGGTGGCGCGCAGGTCGTCGCGCACGGAGTCGAACATCTCAAAGCTCCTAAAAATGCAGGTGACTTACGCGTTCCAGCAGGTGACCGTACGGGCCGACAGACGACTCACGCGGTCCAGTCCAGGATGACCTTGCCGCCCCGGCCGCTCGCCGCGTCCGCGAAGGCGGCCTCGTGGTCGCCGATGTCGTACCGGCCGGTGATGACCGGGGTGAGGTCGAGGCCGCCCTCCAGGAGCACCGACATCGCGTACCAGGTCTCGAACATCTCACGGCCGTAGATGCCCTTGATGGTGATCATGGAGGTGACGATCCGGGCCCAGTCGACCGGGAACTCCTCGGCCGGCAGGCCCAGCATGGCGATGCGTCCGCCGTGCGTCATGTTGGCGATCATGTCGCGCAGCGCCTCGGGGTGACCGGACATCTCCAGGCCGATGTCGAAGCCCTCGCGCAGCCCGAGGGTGCGCTGGCCGTCGGCGACGGTCGCGCCGGAGACGTTCAGCGCCAGGCTCGCGCCGATCTTGCGCGCCAGTTCCAGCCGTTCCTCGCTGACATCGGTGACGACGACGTTCCGCGCCCCGGCGTGCCGGGCCACCGCCGCCGCCATCAGCCCGATCGGGCCGGCCCCGGTGATCAGGATGTCCTCCCCGACCAGCGGGAACGACAGCGCGGTGTGCACGGCGTTGCCGAACGGGTCGAAGATCGCCGCCACGTCGAGGTCCACGGGCACCCGGTGCACCCACACATTGGCGGCGGGCAGTGCCACGAACTCGGCGAAGGCACCGTCCCGCCCGACACCGAGCCCCACCGTGGCCCGGCACAGATGGCGGCGCCCGGCGAGGCAGTTGCGGCATCGGCCGCACACGAGGTGCCCCTCGCCGCTGACCCGGTCGCCGACACCGATGTCGGTGACATCGCGGCCGGTCCCGACGACCTCGCCCACGAACTCGTGCCCGACGACGAGCGGCGTACGGATCGCCTGCCGCGCCCAGCCGTCCCAGGCCCGGATGTGCAGGTCGGTGCCGCAGATCCCGGTTCTGAGCACCTTGATCAGTACGTCACCGGGGCCGACGGCCGGTTCCGGTACGTCCACGAGCCACAGCCCGGGCTCCGCCTTCTCCTTGACCAGCGCCTTCAACGCAACGGCTCCTGTGGGTAGAACCCCGGGGCAGGGCACACCGAAGGAGCCCGTGCCGGGGAGAGGGGGTGAGGCCGAGAACCTGGGCCGCGAGAAGAAATCTGCCGTACGGCGACTCCCCGGTCCATCGAGGTTTTCTTAAGCGCCGCCGCAGCTTTCCTTCACGCCGGACGCGGCTGGCATATCCCCATTGGCCGGATGAACGACAACAGCCACCCACCTGTTGATCCGTCCGGAACCATCAGCCGTATCCCTTCCGAGAAACCGCGCGAATCCTGTGTGAGACCCCACCGGGGCCCGTCGAAGGAGTCAGAACCCGTCATGCCCGCACCGCACTTGGCGCTCCCGCCCAACGACCGGGTCCTGTCGCTGTTCACCGGCTGGACCCGGGCGCACTGGGAGGCGCTCGCCGACCGGCAGTTGGAGGCGCTGGCTCCCTACGCGACGCCGGGTCTCGCGCAGTACCGGCTGCCGGGCCGGAATTCCTCGGCGGGCGTGGTGTCGGACGGCCTTGAGGGTTTCGCGCGGTCATTCCTTCTGGCCTCCTTCCGGATCGCGGGAGCGGCGGGCGACGTGGATTCCCGTCTCGTGGAACGCTACGCGCAGGGTCTGACAACGGGCACGGACCGTGACAGCGGCGAGGCCTGGCCCGAACTCACCGACCACTCCCAGCCAATGAACGAGGCCGCGTCGATCGCCATCGGGCTGCACGAGACCCGCCCGTGGATCTGGGACCGCCTGGACGTGGACGTCCAGGAGCGGATCGTCGACTGGCTGTGGGGATTCGTGGGCCGCCGCACCCGGGACGACAGCGGGCGGCTGTGCCAGGTCGTCGCCGAACAGTTCCTGGCCTCGGTGGGCGCGCCGCACCGCCAGGAGGACATCGACGGCGGCCTCGACCGGCTCGACGACTGGTATGTCGGCGGCGGCTGGTACAGCGACGGCGACGGTCGTACGTTCGACTACTACGTCGGCTGGGCGCTGCACTTGTACCCGCTGCTGTGGTGCCGGATGACCGGCGGCGAGGACGGCGGGCGCGGCCGGGTCCACCGTCGCCGGCTCGCCCAGTTCCTCGCCTCCTATCCCCAGTTCTTCGGGGCGGACGGCGCCCCCGTCCACCAGGGCCGCTCCCTGACGTATCGTTTCGCCGCGACCGCTCCCGTCTGGCTGGGCGCCCTGGCGGAGTGCACTCCCCTGGCCCCGGGGCTGACCCGGCGGCTGGCCTCGGGCGCGGTGGCGCACTTCGTGGAGCGCGGGGTGCCCGACGAGCGCGGGCTGCTGCCGCTGGGCTGGTACGGCACGTTTCTGCCGGCGACCCAGGCGTCCTCGGGGCCCGGATCGCCGTACTGGTCGAGCATGGCCTTCCTGGGCCTGCTGCTGCCCCCGGAGCACCTGGTGTGGACGGCACCCGAACGCCCGCTGCCCGTCGAGGAGTCCGACCAGTACACGGCGCTGCCGGGACCCGGCTGGCTGCTGCACGGCACCCGGCACGACGGCATCGTGCGGCTCGTCAACCACGGCAGCGACCACAACCCGATGGAGGGACCCGCCGCCGACGATCCGCACTACGCCAAGTTCGGCTACTCGACCGCCACCGCCCCGGAGACGGGCGCGGTGGCCTGGCAGCGGAACGTGGACGGCCACCTGGCGCTGCTCGCCCCCGACGGGACGGCGTCACGCCGGTGCAGAATCCTTCCGCTGCACTGCTCGGGGAAGGTCGCCGCCTCCCGGTACGAAGCCGAACTCCCTGGCGTGAAAGGGGAGTTCCGGGTCGAGTCGACGAGCGTCCTGCACGGCTCCTGGGAGATCCGCGTGCACCGCGTACAGGCACCGGCCGAGGCGGCGGTCCGGGAGGGCGGTTACGCGGTGGCCGACACCGCCCTGCCCGAGGCCGAGCGAGGCGACGGCTGGGCCCTGACCCGTACCGGCTCGGGGCTGACCAGTGTGGTCGTCGCGCTGCATGGCTGGGACGAGGCGACGGGCGTGGCCCGCGAGGTCGACGCGAACGCCTTCGGCCCGCACTCGGCGACACCGTATCTCCAGCGCGCGGCCGAGTCCCCGGGCGCGAGCAGGCTGTTCGTGACCCTGGTCGCGCTGACCCGGGACGCCGTGCATCCGCAGGCTCTGCGCGAGGCGGTGTCGTGCGCGGTGACGGAGGAGGGCCGCGCCCTCATCATGTTCCCGGACGGAGAGACGGTCTCCGTGTGACGGAGACGACGGAGACGTACGCCCCTCGGGCAGGCTCCTCTATGGGAGACCCTCCCCCGGTGCGAGCGGAGCCAGCTGTCCCACCAGTTCCGCCGCCATCGCCTTGATGGTCTCCAGCCCCGCCCTCCCCCAGGGGCGCGGTTCGAGGTCGGCGGCGCACACCGTGCCCAGCGCCATGCCCGTGGTGTCGATGAGCGGCGCGCCCAGATACGAGTGGATGCCGAACTCGTCGACGACCGGATTGCCCGCGAACCGCGGATAGTCGCGGACGTCCTCCAGGACGAGCGCCTTGCGCCGGACCACCACATGCGGGCAGAACCCGTGGTCGCGCGGCAGCCGGCGGCCCACGCGCGGCTTCACGTCGCCGGAGTCGGCGCCGGTCCCGCCGGAGGTGCCGGTGTCGCCCGGCACATGGAGCCCGGCGAAGAACTGCCGTTCCTCGCCGATGAAGTTGACCATCGCGTAGGGCGCGCCGACCAGCTCCGCGAGACGGTCCGCGAAGGCGTCCAGGGCGGGCTCGGGTCGTTCCCCGAGGCCGAGTCCACGCAGTCGGCGGATACGGGCGGGGGCGTCCTTGTCCTCGGGAGTCAGCAGCAGACGACCGGCCGGGCGTGGCGGGTCGTAGCTCATGGGCGGGCTCCCTCACTGTGGGCGGTGGGTGCGGGCGCGGGCGCGTGGGCGAGCAGATGCCGTACGAGGGTGAGCAGTGTCTGTACCCCCGAACTGGAGATCCGGGCGTCGCAGCGCACGATCGGGATGTCGGGGTCGAGATCGATCGCGGCGCGCACCTCCTCGGGGTCGTAGCGGTACGAGCCGTCGAACTCGTTGATCGCCACGATGAAGCCGAGGCCGCGCTGTTCGAAGAAGTCGACGGCCGCGAAGCAGTCCTCCAGGCGCCGGGTGTCGGCGAGGATCACCGCGCCGAGCGCGCCCTCGGACAGCTCGTCCCACATGAACCAGAACCGCTCCTGTCCGGGCGTACCGAACAGATAGAGGACGTGTTCGGGGTCCAGGGTGATACGGCCGAAGTCCATCGCCACGGTGGTCTCGACCTTGTTCTCGATGCCTTCGAGACTGTCGGTCGAGGCGCTGACCGTGGTGAGCAGTTCCTCCGTGCTGAGCGGCGCGATCTCGCTCACCGCGCCGACGAGGGTCGTCTTGCCGACTCCGAATCCTCCCGCCACCAGGATCTTCAATGCGGTGGGGAAGGGATCAGAGCTGTCGTCGTAGTCCATCGAGCACTGCCTCCAGAAGAGACCGGTCAGTGGGGTTGTGGTAGAACTCGGGCGGTTTCGTCGTGAGTGCCCCGCAGTCGACGAGGTCGGACAGCAGCACCTTGGTGACCGCCGCCGGCAGCTTCAGATGGGCGGCCACCTCGGCGACCGAGACGGGCACCCGGCACAGGTCGATCGCCTGGGCGTGTTCGGGGCCGAGGTAGCCGAGCGGGGTGGCCCCGGTGGCCATCACCTGGGACATGAGGTCGAGGGCGGTGGTCGGCCGGGTCCGCCCGTTGCTGACGGTGTAGGGCCGCACGAGCCGCCCGGCCGCGTCGTCGAGCCAGGGCCCGTCGCCGGCCGCCGTCACGCTCAAGGCCTCATCGCCGAGGGTTCGGCGGACTGCCGGGGCGCGGTCATCAGGTAGGGGCGGACGCTCTTGACCAGCATCGCCATCTCGTAGCCGAGCACCGCGGCGTCGGCCTCGCGGCCGGCCAGCACGGCGAGACAGGTGCCGGAGCCGGCGGTGGTGACGAACAGCAGGGTCGAGTCGAGTTCGACGACGACCTGCCGGACCTCACCGCCGTCCCCGAACCGGACGCCCGCGCTGCGTCCGAGGGAGTAGAGACCGGAGGCCAGGGCGGCCATGTGGTCGGCGCTGTCCGGGTCGAGTCCGTGGACGGACTTCACGAGTCCGTCGCAGGACAGGAGTACCGCGCTCGTGGTGTGCGGTACGCGCTGGACGAGGCCGCTCATCAGCCAGTCGAGATCGGATACATGGCCGGTCGGCACATCGCTCGCCATGGTGGATCGACTCCTTGGGGTACGAAGGTCTGCGGGAGCGCTGGAGGTGGGGGCAGGGGTGGAACAGCGGGGGGTGGTCATCCGGCCGGTGCGCTCCCGTCGTGCCGGGCAGTGAGGTCCAGGTCGTGTCCGGGCGCGCGCAGTCGGTGCACCTCGGCTATGTGGGGTGCGTCCAGGGGCGGTACGTCGTCGACGCGGCCCGCGTCGGGGGGCGGCGGAGGGGTGTCGGGGCCGGTCGGCCGCATGGAGACCCGCTCCATGGACAGCGGCGCCGGGGGTACGGCGTCCGACGCGGCGGGGTGCACGGGCTCCGTGTACGTCGGTTCCGTGTACGTCGGTTCCGAGGGCGCCGGTGGCCTGGGGGACGGTGGCCTAGGGGCCGGTTCCCCGTACTGCGCCGCGTACTCCCTCTCCATCGCCGCGATGGCCGGGTCGGTGTAGCCCGGCTCCAGCTGGCGCGCCTCGGCGAGCCCGATGCCGCGCTGGAAGGCGGCCATGAGGCCGGGGTCGTGTCCGACGAGTTCGCCCTCCGGGCGGGGGGCCGCCGGGCCGCCGCGCAGTTGGGGCGCGATGTGTTCCTGGGCGCGGCGGCGGGGCAGCTGGGGCTTGCCCATGGTGCCGCGCACGGCGCCGGTCCGGGGAGAGGTCGGGGCGGTCGGCGCGGCCACGTTGTCCGCGACGGTCCGCCGGTCGTCTGCGCGGATGCCGGGCATCGCCTCCGCGGGGTTGGGCCGCTCCCCTTGGGCCCCGCGTACGGGCAGCGGTGCGGGGCCCCGGCCGTTCGGTGCCGGAGCGGCGGGCCGGGCCGCCTCCGGGCGCCGACGCGTCGAACCGCCGGACGGTGTGCCGGGCGTCGGCGGCCGTCCTTCGTGGCCTGCGGCCGACGGACGCTGCCGGGGCGGCTCGGCCACCCGCCGCATGCCGCCGGTCTCCTGGGCAGGGATCTGGGCAGGGTCCTGGGGCCGGGGCTGCGGTACGCCCCCGGAGCCGCCCGGGGGCGTGTCCGTGCCCAGCAGCCCCTGCGGCACGACGAGTACGGCCTGCACGCCGCCGTAGATGTTGGTCTGGAGGCGGACGTGGATGCCGTGCCTGCGGGCGAGCTGCGAGACCACGAAGAGCCCGATGCGTCCGTCCTGGAGCAGGCTGGCGACGTTGACCTGGTCGGGGTCGGTGAGCAGCGTGTTCATCTTGTGCTGCTCGCCCACGGGCATACCGAGGCCGCGGTCCTCGACCTCGACGGCGAGCCCCGAGGTGACGAGGTTGGCGCGCAGCAGCACCTGGGTGTGCGGGGCGGAGAACACCGTGGCGTTCTCGACGAGTTCGGCGAGCAGGTGGATGACGTCGGCGACGGCGTGTCCGCGCAGGGTGCCGTCGATCGGGGGCACGAGCTTGACCCGCGAGTACTGCTCGACCTCCGCGATGGCCGAGCGGAGCACCTCCGTCATGGAGACCGGGTTGCTCCACTGGCGGCGGGAGACGGCGCCGCCGAGCACGGCGAGGTTCTCGGCGTGCCGCCGGATGCGGGTGGCGAGGTGGTCGACGTGGAAGAGGCCCTTGAGAAGATCCGGGTCCTCGATCTCGTGTTCCAGCTCGTCGAGGATGGAGATCTCGCGGTGCACGAGCGACTGGAGGCGCCGGGCGAGGTTGACGAAGACCTCGACCTTCTGTTCGCTGCCCGCCTGGCTGGAGAGCTGCGAGGCCTGGACGACGGCGGTGACGGCACCGTCGTGAGCACGGGCGAGGTCGGCGCCGAGGAGTTCGAAGTCGTCGGCGTCTTCCGCGGGTACACCGCGCGTCCTGCGGGCCGGGGGCGCGTCGCCGCGCCGCAGTGCCTCGACGAGGGCGCGCAGGTCGGCCTCGCCTCGGGCGCTGGTGCGGCGCAGGGCGCCGAGGCGTTCGTGCACGGATCCGGCGGCGCGGTCGGCTGCCACCAGCGCGATCACGACGCTCCCGAGGGCCACCCCGAACGCGCCGGCGAGCACGGCGAACAGAGCGAGGGTGGGCCGCACCCCGCCGGAACGGACGATGAACAGGACGGCTGCGCAGGCGCTGAGGGCGACCGCGAGCGGCGGCAGCACGGCGAGCCTCATGAGCTGCGGCCGTATGTGGGTCTCGGGCAGCGAGGGGACGGTACGGGCGACCGGCCGACCGTGCCGTCCGCCCTCACGGCGGTCTGCGCGGGGGGCCGGTGCTCGGAGGTGAGACATCTTCGTCCTCGTACTGGTGCGTCGGGACCTGGGGATCGCGCGTCTGCGCGACTCGGGCGTGCGCCATCGCGGTGCCGGCCGAGAGCCGCAGAACCGAAGAAACCAGCCCTGTGTCGCCCGGCGGACACTCACAGTAGTCACCAACGCATCATGTGCGGTGGGCAGTTGACAAACTCCCCCGGAAAGCGCCCCGCTCTGATATGAGGCCTCGCACGGCAGACCGATAAACATCTCGGACGTACGTTCCCCCAGCCCGGCCAATCGATCGGAGCTGGTCAGAACCGGTCACGAAGAGACGGCGAGGGCCGGGGAGCAGCTTGCTCCCCGGCCCTCGCCGTCCGTACGACTGTCCGACCGTCGTCCGTTTTCGCCCGTCTCCGTCAGCCCGCAGAAACCGCCTTGGGCTCGCCGCTGCCGTCGGCAGTACCCCCCTGAATGTCACCCGCCGTGTCGGTCCGGGCTTCATCCACATCAGCCGTACGAGTGATATCGGCCGTACGACGGACATCGGACGGCCCGTCGGTGTCGAGCGTCGGCCACCCGCCCGCCGGCGTCAGGGCCACGCCCCGCCACCAGGGCTCCGAGGGGACGGTCTCGGCCGTGGGTTCGAAGGGCTCGCCCGGGTGCGGCAGCCCGATCCGCGCGTCCGCCTTGCGGGCGGCGGCGATCGTGCCCTCGCCGGGGTCCGACCACGCGTGCGCCGCCAGGTTGAAGGTGCCCCAGTGGATCGGCAGCATCAGACCGCTCGGCGTCCCGCCCTGGAGGTCGAGGTGGGCGCGCATGCCCTCCTCCGGGGTCATGTGGATGTCGGGCCAGAACTCGCTGTAGGCCCCGATCTGGATCATCGTGGCGTCGAACGGGCCATGGTCGGCGCCGATGTCCCGGAAGCCCTCGAAGTACCCGGTGTCGCCGCTGTGGTAGACGCGGTGCTCCTCACCGGCGACAACCCAGGAGGCCCACAGGGTGTGCTGGGTGTTGCGCAGGCCCCGGCCGCAGAAGTGGCGGGCCGGAGTGGCGGTCAGGGTGAGGCCGCCGACCTTCGTCGACTCGTGCCAGTCCAGCTCGCGCAGCCGGTCGGCGGAGACGCCCCAGCGCTCCAGATGGGCGCCGACCCCGAGCGGCACCGCGAACAAGGTGTCCGTGTCGGCCAGCGCCTTGATCGTGGGCATGTCCAGATGGTCGTAGTGGTCGTGCGAGATGACGACGACGTCGACCGGGCCGAGCGCGGCCAGCGGCAGGGGCACCGGGTGCAGCCGCTTGGGTCCGGCGAAGGCGAACGGCGAACAGCGCTCGCCCCAGACGGGGTCGAAGAGCACCCGCTGTCCGTCGATCTCGGTGAGCACGCTGGAGTGGCCCATCCAGGTCAGCCGGAGACCGGTGACCGGGGGCTTGGCGAGGTCGGCGAGCGTCGTGGCGTGCACCGGCACCGTGCCGGCCGGGGCGCGGCGGACCCGGTCCTCCTTGCGCAGGGAGGACTTCGCGAAGTCGAGGATGGCGCCGTCCGGCCGGGGCGTACCCGGCGGGTTCTGGAAGACACCGTCCGCGAAGTGGGGCGATCTGCGGATCCGTGCCAGGCGCTCCCCGCTCGGGTCCGCGCCGAAGGCGGCGGGACGCAGCGCGCGCAGCCGGGAGCTCGGAGGGGGGAATCCGGTCACGGTACCTCCAGGTGGAGTCGGTCAGGCATTCCATTATGGTCGCCCCCTCCGACACTCCGGCGTCGTACGTGTGTCGGCCGGGTCATTCCAAGGAAAGTCCAACGTTCCGGGCGGCGAATCGATTCCGGGGCGACGGAAAGCGACCGCCCGGGCACAGGTGGTGCGCGCGGCGGGCGAGGCACATGGGGCCGACGTCGCACGGCGCCCTGCAACTGAACGGTGAGTCAGTATATTGCCCCCATGGCAACCCCTCAGGGCGCTCCCCTGCTCTCCCTCACCTGGACCGATCACCTCACCGGCCGCCAGGGCTTCCTCGTCGTGGACAGACTGGTGCGGGGCGTGTCCAGCGGCGGGCTGCGGATGCGCGAGGGCTGCACCCTGGACGAGGTCGCGGGGCTCGCCCGGGGCATGACCATGAAGGAAGCCCTGCACTACAACCCGGAGGGCCGCTACATCCCCCTGGGCGGCGCCAAGGGCGGTGTCGACTGCGACCCCCAGGACCCGGGGGCGTACGGCCTGCTGGTGCGCTACCTGCGCGCGATGCGGCCGTACGTCGAGAGCGTCTGGACCACGGGCGAGGACCTGGGCCTCACCCAGGATCTCGTCGACCGGGCGGCGGCCGAGGCCGGGCTCGTGTCGTCGATCCAGGCGGTCTATCCGCTGCTGGACGACGAGAGCGTGGCCCGCGCGCGGCTCGCCGACGCGTTCGCGGTCGAGGTGGACGGCATCGGGCTCGACGAGCTGGTCGGCGGCTGCGGGGTCGCGGAGTCCGTGCTCGCGGCACTCGACCGGGCCGCGGTGCCGTACGCCGGGACACGCGTCGCCGTCCAGGGGCTCGGCACGATGGGCGGGGCCACGGCGCGCTTCCTCACGCGCGCGGGACTCACGGTGGTGGCCGTCTCCGACATCAAGGGCACGATCGCCAACCCGGCCGGACTCGACGTCGAGGCGCTGCTCACGGCCCGGGACTCGTACGGGACCGTGGACCGCGCGGTGCTGCGCCCCGAGGACCACGAACTGCCGGGCGAGGCCTGGCTGTCCGTGCCTGCGGAGGTGCTGGTGCCGGCGGCGGTCTCGTACGCCGTCGACACCGGGAACCAGGAGCGGATCACCGCGCGTTGGGTTGTCGAGGCCGCCAACATGCCCGTACTGCCGGAGGCCGAGGAGTTGCTCGCCGCGCGCGGCATCGTCGTCCTGCCGGACGTGGTCGTGAACTCCGGGACGAACGCCTGGTGGTGGTGGACGCTGTTCGGGGACATCGGCGCGGACCCGGAGGAGGCGTTCGCGTACATCCGGCGCTCGATGCGCGCCCTGATCGACCAGGTGCTCGCGCGCGCGGAGACCGACGGGACGGCTCCCCGGGCGGCGGCGCACGCGATCGTCGAGGAGCGGCTGCCGGTGATCGCGGAGCGGTTCGGGTGGTATCGGTGACGGTGTCCGGCGGCGCGACCGAGGGCCCTGGGGGTCTGCCCTGCGAACCGGCCACATCGGCGGGGATTTACAGGCATTGACGGACCTGCCCCGACATCGTGTCCGGTGACGGATTACTGTGGCCGGGTGGCAAGGGTGCGGTTGAGCGTGGCCGAGCGGCGCGAGGATCTGCTGCGGGCCGCCATCGAGCAGATCGAGGCGCGGGGCGTGGCGGCGGTCAGGATCGCCGACGTGGCCGACGTCCTCGGGGTGAGCAACGCGCTGGTGCTGTACCACTTCTCGACCAAGGAGAAGCTGGTCGCCGCCGCGTTCCGGTACGCGGCCGAGGCCGATCTCACCCATCTGGCCAAGCTTCTCGGGCGCCGCTCCCCCGCCCTGCGCCGACTGCGGTCCGCGGTGCGCTGGTACGCGCCGACGGGTCAGGCCAAGGGCTGGCGGCTGTGGATCGAGGGGTGGGCCGTGTCTCTGCGCGATCCCGTGCTGCGGGAGGTCGCCGGGGACCTGGACCGGCGCTGGAAGGCCGCGATCACCGAGGTCATCGCGGAGGGGGTGGCCGCGGGCGAGTTCACGTGCCCCGACCCCACGGGCACGGCACTGCGACTCACAGCGCTGCTGGACGGGCTGGCGGTCCAGATGACGGCGTACGAGGGGGTGTCGCGTGCGCGGGCCGAGCAGTGGGTGGACGCGGCGCTGGCTGGGGAACTGGGGCTGGAGCGCGCGGCGTTGGCGTCGGGCAGGTAGGTCGGTGTGGCCGCCGGACCTGGGGGCTGCCGCCCCCAGACCCCCGCTTCGGCCTGAACGGCCTCGTCCTCAAACGCCGGACGGGCTAAAGGACTTCACGCGACCCACTCGATCCGGCTCTTGATGTCGTCCGGCGACAGACTTCCCTTCGCCGTCACATGGTCCCCCGACGACTCGCCCCGCAGCCGCCGCCCGATCCACGGGACCAGATGCTCCCGTGCCCAGTGGACGTCGTCGCGGCGGATCTCGAAGGTGCCCCGCGGTGGCAGCACCGGCCAGGGCTGGTCCGGGTCGGCCGGGATCTCCAGGCCGAGGACCTGGCCCGCGCGCAGCGCCACGCGCGTGTGCCCCTCGGGAGAGAGGTGCAGCCGGTCGCTGTCCCAGGCCCGGCGGTCCTGGATGGTCTTCAGGGACCACAGGTCGAGCACCGGACAGCCGTACCGGTCGGCGATGGCCCGGATGTGTCCGTTGTACGTCGCGATCTTGCCGCGCATGTGCTTCAGCACCGGGACGTTACGGGTGTCGAAGCCCGTCGTCACCATGACCGTGCCGACCGCCGACGTGAGGTCGACGACCGCCCGCTCGAAGCGCTCGGCGAGTTCGTCGGGGTCGCTGCCGGGCCGGATGACGTCGTTGCCGCCCGCACAGAAGGAGACCATGTCGGGCGCCAGGTCCTTGGCCTGCGGAAGCTGCTCGGCCACGATCTGGTCGAGCAGCCTCCCGCGTACCGCGAGGTTCGTGTAGCCGAAGTCGCCCTCCGGGCGCCGGTCCGCGAGCAGTACCGCGAACCGATCGGCCCAGCCGACGAACGCCCCGTCGGGGCCAGGATCGCCGACGCCTTCGGTGAAGCTGTCCCCCACCGCCACGTACGACCCGATCACTGCTCTGCTGTCATTCTTCGAATCGTCTGCCACATCGGTCCATGATTCACCTACCGATGTGAGCTACGCGACCGTAGGAAAGGGTTGACTCGCGGTGAGATAAGCCACTCGTCAAGTATTGGTCAACCCGGAATAATAGGGAGACGCAGCTCACGGACGCTGAAGTCGGTGATCCGGAAGTGGCTCCACGTCGTACGGAAGGCGAAGTGCCCGCTCGTGTACGGCTCCGGGTCGCTGTAGTCGAAGACGAGCCGTCCCTTGTTCCACCAGCGGACCGTCGAACCGGCCGAGACGATCCGGACGCGATGCGGCTCGTTCGGGACCAGCAGCGGCTCCGTGTAATCGTAGATCAGCGGGCGCACGCCGGCCTCACCGACGTAACGGCGCAGCCGGGTCGTCGTGTTGGTGTTGGCGCCGTAGCCGACGTAGTACGTCTTCAGGTAGTCGTACTCGGCGAGGGCGCCGCCCCGAGGGGTGGCGAAGAGGTCGTCCGGTGAGCGGACGTCGACGGCGTTCCAGAAGTTGTTCAGGTCGGAGACACGGTCGTTGACCCCGCCCGCCGAGACCGGCGTCGCCGTGTACTCGATGACGTACGGGCCCGCGAGCTTCCGCTTGAACCAGATCGTCGCGCCGCTCGGTACGTCGACCTCCAGGACTCCCCGGGCCGCCGTGACGCTGCCGCCGTCCTCGAGTTCGACGGCCCACTGGCCGAGTCCGTGCCGGAAGTCGTCCCGGGCGATGAGCCGTCCGCGTCGGTGGTGGCCCGGCGAGGCGCTCGCCGGGCCGGCCGGGGCGAGGGCTGCCAGTGCCCCGCCTGCGGCCAGCGCTCCGAAGGCTCTACGGGTGGTCGTCACGAGGCAGCTCCCTTGGTGGTCGTGATCGAGGGCTTCGGCACCCTGCGGGTCTCGGTGCCGAGGTAGTAGTCCGTGTACGTCGACTGGAGATAGCCGCGCACGGTCCAGCCGAGGCGGTACGCGGGGTTCTGGGCGAGCGTGTAGACGCGCGTCGCCGTCGGCTCGGTGGTCGTGTAGAGGCGCAGTGCGGTGTGGTCGGCGGTCTCGGCGAGGATCTCCTCGCGCCAGTCGCCGATCAGGTCGCCGTAGAAAGGGGTCGCATTGCGCGGGCCGGAGACGACCCCCGACGGCTCGAAGATCCGCGTGCTCGTCTCGGTCTTCGGGTCCCACTTCTCCACGTGCGTGTAGTCGAGGAGTTCGGCGGCCTTGTCGCCGTCCCACCAGATACGGAAGTTGACGCTCGGGGTGGTCGTGGAGACCTTGCCGGCCTGGACGTTGCGGACGCCCGCGCCGGGGGCGGTGGCGTCGGCGGTGGAGGTCCAGTACTCGTAGCCGGGGTGACCGGGGTCGATGTCGGCGGCGTTGCCCCGGCCGACGTCGATGTCGGTGTCGTTCTCCCAGCTCGCCGGGTGCTGCCCGGTCACCAGGCGCTCACCGGTGTCGGCGTCGTAGTAGTACCAGGGGAACTTCGGTACGACGCCCAGCTCGGCCTGCTGGATGGCGAATCCCTCCAGACCCGGGCGGTCGGGATCGAGGTCGGCGATGTCGAAGCGGTCGCCGTGTCCGGCGCCGTCGACGACGTACCGGAGCGTGCCGTCGCTGTTGACCACGTAGTTGCCGTCGGCGATCTCGTCCCGGCCGTCCTGGTCGACGTCGACGGTCCGGATCTGGTGGAAGCTGGTCGCGCCGCTCGCTGCCGGGACCGCGTACTTCCAACGCCTGGTCAGATCCTGGCCGTTGAAGTCCCAGGTCTGGATGAGGATCCGGAACGCGCCGCGCCGGGCGCCTACCCGGGTGACCAACTTCGTGACCAGGCTGGGGTGTTCGCCGTCGAGGTAGGCGATGCCGAAGTGTCCGCCGGACGGGCCGTCGGCCACCAGGTCGTCGGGCACGGGCTGGCGGGTGCGCTCGGTTCCCGTGGCGCCGTCGATCACCGAAATGAACTGGTTGGCAGGCGAGTTGGCGGTGACCTCGCTACCGTCCGCGAAGGTGGTGCCGTCGGCCGTGTGCACGAGCACCTCGGCCCTGCCGTCGCCGTCCAGGTCGTACACCGTGACGTTGTCGTCGTTGCGGTAGCCGCCGATGGGCGTGGAACCGCTGATCGCCGCCGGAGCAGGGTCGTTGGCGCCGTTTCCGCCGACCTGGGTGTAGGAGCCGGGACCCAGGTCGACCCGCCACAGCCGCTCACCGGTGAGCGCGTACGCCTCCAACAGGTCGGGCCTGTGCCGGGTTTGGGAGAGTCTGCTGACGACGAGTTCATAGCGTCCGTCACCGTCGAGGTCGCCGGGCCAGGCGTGCTGCACGGTGTAGCCGTCGGCGGCGGCGAGGGGGATCTCCGCGTACCCCTTGTCGAAGGTGAGGGGCGAACTCGGCCGCAGCTCACGCCCGTTGACGATCGCCCGGACACTGTAGGCACCCGCGCCCCGGCTGTTGTCCTGGTACGTCGTGGACTTGACGATCGGCGCGGAGTTCAGGCGGCGTCCGCCCTTGTACACGTTGAAGGCGATCGCGTTGCCATGGCGCGCGTACTCGGTGCCGAGCAGCCGCCAGCTGAGGAAGGTGCCCTTGCCGGACGGTACGGCGACCAGGCCTCGGTCGAGGTTCTCGACCACCCGGCGCGAGGGCTCGGCCGCGTGTCCGGCGGGCGCGGAGAGCGCCCCGGCCGTCAGGATCGCGGCGACGACGGCGCCGGTTCTTCGGCGTCGACTGGAATGCACAGGTCCTCCGTAGACAGTCGCAGAGAGAGTAGAAAGCGCTTGCGCAGCAACGGAGTTCACTGTGCCCCCACCTTCTCGCCCTGTCGACGCTCCGCGGGCCCACGCCACAAGACTGCAATGCGACGATCATGAAGGCACACATACGGACATGCCGAAGGCCGGACCCGGGGATCGGGGTCCGGCCTTCGGCGGCTGTCCTCGTGAGGTGTCGGTGTCAGCCGACGGCGACACCCTTCGAGCGGAGGTACGCGACCGGGTCCACGTCGGAGCCGTAGTCCGGGGTGGTGCGGATCTCGAAGTGCAGGTGCGGTCCGGTCACGTTGCCGGTGGCACCGGAGAGACCGACCTGCTGTCCCTCGGTCACGGTCTGGCCGGCCGAGACGGAGAGCTGCGAGAGGTGGGCGTACTGGGCGTAGTAGCCGTCGGCGAGCTTGATGACGACCTGGTTGCCGTACGCGCCGCCCCAGCCCGCGGAGACGACCGTGCCGGCGCCGACGGCCTTGAGGGAGGTGCCGGTCGGGACGACGAAGTCGACGCCCGTGTGGTAGCCGCTGGACCACATGCTGCCCGACACGTGGTAGGCGGTGCCGATGGTGGCACCGGCCACGGGGAGGGTGAAGCCGCCGGAGCTGCTGGTGTCGGCGGCCTCGGTCGTCGTCGAGGTGTCGGCCGTCGCACTCTCGGCGGCCGGCTTGGACGTCTCCGTCTGGGTCGACTTCGAGGAGGACGAGGACGACGAGGACTTCGTCGAAGACGAGGACGAGGAAGAAGACGAGGAAGGCGAAGAGGTCGACGCGGCCTTCTTGCCGATCGTCAGCTTCAGACCGGGGTGGATCAGGCTCGGGTCGGAGCCGATGGCGGTCCGGTTGTCCGAGTAGAGCTTCTGCCAGCCACCGCTGACGCTCTGCTCCTGGGCGATCTTCGAGAGGTAGTCGCCGGCCTGGACCGAGTAGATCCTGACGCTCGCCTTCTTGGCGGCGGAAGACGTGGAAGCGGCGGCCTTTCCGGCCTTTTCCGTCTTCGCGGAAACGGACTCGGCCGATACGGACTTGGCCGATTCCGAAAGCGACGACACGGACTGGGCGGTGGACTCCGCCGTGGCCGCATGGGCGCCGGTGGCTCCCAGAAGCGGCAGAGCGAGAGCCGCTCCGCCAGTTCCGGCAGCGGCTATCGAGCGGGAGAAACGCTGGGACTTCGGACGGCGGTGCTTACCCTTCGCGGGCATGACGAATTCCTCTCCGTCGCCTGCGAGGTGAGCTGTCGGGTGCGGACTGGAGATGTCCGGCCACGCCTGAACGTGACTTAACCCCAAGCCTGTTCCAGAGACCGGAACAGGCGTTCTACCTGTGGGTCCCCCGCTCCTGCCGTTGTCGGGTGTTCGATGCGGGCTCCGGGCGGCGGCAGGATTGGGCGTCCGTCCGGATTGGTGGCGAACGTAAGCGACCAAGACGCACGGAAACAAGCCTGGGGTTCCCTGTGTACGGGTTTCCTGTGGTCCTCCCCAGAATTCCCGGTCACTGTCCGTGAATTACGGATCTTTCCGCCCCTCGAACTCCCTTAAAACACGCCTAAATTACGTGAACATGACGGCGACACACGGTCACGAATATGACGCTGCTCACTCGCCCGATTCACAGCAACCTTTATTCCCAGGCGAGTTGGAATGAAGACACCATAGGCGCCATATGGGGCAGAAGTGTCAGATGCGACGCAGGCGGAGAACTGCCGCATCCAGGTCACCCTTGAGCCCGGTTCGTAGTCCGTGGTGCAACAGCACGGCACCCCGGTGGACTTCGCCCGTTTCGCGGCATTCGTACGTCGCCGAGGGGTCGAGTCCGCGCAGCCGCAGCGCCGGGAGCGGCTCACCGTGGTGCTGCGCCTGGAGCCAGGCCAGGACGACGGCCTCGTCCCCGAGCACGTACTGCACCGCGCTCAGCCCACCGGTCGGCCGCCGCAGCCGGTAGAGGTCGCCGCGCTGCACGACGGGCCGGATCTCCTTGTACAGCCCCACCCACTCCCCTGCCTCGGCCAGCTCCTCCTCGGTCCATTTGGTGAGGTCGCCGCCGACGCCGAGCACCCCGGCCATCGCGCTCACGAACCGGAACCGCAACGAGCTGACCCGGCCGTTGAGCTGGGTGTTCGGGCTGTCGGTGACCCAGGCGGCCATGACCCGCGCGGGATGGATCTGACTGAAGCCCTCCTGGATGGCGAGCCGGTCCAGCGGGTCGGTGTTGTCGGAGGTCCACACCTGGTCCGTACGGGCGAGGACACCGAGGTCGATCCGGCCGCCGCCACCCGAGCAGGACTCGAAGGCGACGTCCGGGTGGGCCGCCCGCAGCCGGTCCAGCAGGGCGTACAGCCCGTGGACGTGGTCGACCCACAGGCGCTGCGGATAGTCCTCGCCGGGCCAGCCGGCGTCGGTGAAGCAGCGGTTGAAGTCCCACTTCACATAGTCGATCGGCGCACTGGAGAGCAGCCCGTCGAGCTGCTCCCAGAGGTACTGCCGGACATCCTCGCGCGCCAGGTTCAGTACGAGCTGATTGCGGAACTCCGTCCTCTTTCGTCCCGGTTGGAACTGCACCCAGTCGGGGTGCGCGCGGTACAGATCGCTGTCCGGGTTGACCATCTCGGGCTCGACCCAGATGCCGAACTGCATCCCCAGGGCGTGCACGTACTCGGCGAGCGGCTTGAGTCCCGCCGGGAAGCGGTCCGGGTTGGGCGTCCAGTCGCCGAGGCCGGCCCGGTCGCTGGTGCGGGCCCCGAACCAGCCGTCGTCCACGACGAACAGCTCGACGCCGATCGCGGCGGCCCGCCGGGCCAGCACCCTCTGCTGCTCCTCGGAGATGTCGAACTCCGTGGCCTCCCAGGAGTTGTAGAGCACGGGCCGGTCCCGGTCGGCGTCCGGCACGACGAACGCGCGCTGGTACGTGTGCCACGACCGGCTCGCCCCGCCGTGCCCGGAGTCCGTCCACAGCCCCGCGAAGACGGGCGTGGTGAAGGACTCGCCCGGCGCCAGGCGCAGCAGGCCCGAGTCGTCGTATCCGGCGCCGCCGGTGATCTGCACGCGCGCGTCGGGCAGTTGGGCGACGGCGATCCGCCAGGACCCGGACCAGCCGAGCGCGCACGCGTACACCTCGCCGCGCTCCTCGGTCGCGTCGGTGTCGAGCGCCACCCAGGGCAGATGCTGGTGCCCGGTGTGACCGCGCCGGCTGCCGATGACCTTCTCACCGTAGGTGAGGTCGGTGCTCACGAGCCGGGACTCGGCGGCCCAGCGCCCGTGCAACTGGGACAGGCGCCAGCCGTCGCGCTCGGGGAGCGTCCAGGTGGCGGAGTCCGCGCGGAGCAGCTCCAGTGGGCCGGTTCCGTCGGGCGCGTCATGGGTGAGGGTCACCCAGCGTTCCACCACGTCGTGGCGCATCCGGTAGTGGAGCGTGATGACCAGTCCGGTGTCCCGGAACGTCAGCCGGAGTTCGTCCCCCTCCGCCTCGTACGCCTCGAACCGCCATTCGGTGCCCCTGCGCTCGTCGGTGCGCACGGACAGCGCGGGCCGGGCGAAGCGGGGGCCGCCCTCGACCGGGTACTCCTCGCGGCCGTCGAGCGGGGACTCGAAGGGCCAGTAGTCCGGCAGCGGACGGACGGTGAGTGCCTCGGCGTCGGCGAGGGCGATCCGCGGGCCCCAGTGCAGATGCAGCAGTTCGTCGTCCTCGGTGAGATGGACGGCGTAACTGCTCGTGGGCCCCGAGAGAAGCCACGTACGACCGGTTCCGGCGATTTCCAGCATCATGTCCCCACAGATCCGAACAGGCACGCCCAAGTCTCAACATCATCGGCGTCACGGCCCTCGACGGCAACGCCTGTGGAAAACTCCTTGGCCTGCGCAGGCATGTCGTATCGTCGAAGCGCGCCCGTCGACGAGCAGCGTCCGCGGGGCGGTGTGGGAGGGAGCCCCCGTGACGCAGCAGGTCCCGTCGACCGAGCCCGAGCTGGGTGGCGTACGAAACTTCCGTGACGTGGGCGGACTGCCGACCGTGGACGGCCGGCGGGTGGCGCCCGGGCGGCTGTTCCGCAGTGGTCATCTGGCGCACGCGACCGACGAGGACGCGGCGTTCCTCGGCTCTCTCGGACTGCACACGATCTTCGACTTCCGCAACGCGGCGGACATCAGGCTGGAGGGGCAGGACGTCGAGCTGCCGGGTGTGCGCAACGTGAACATCCCGCTGTCCGACCCGGCGCACGGCACGGAGTTCTGGAAGATGGTCCGGGACGGCGGTCTCGACGAACTGCGCAGCCTCCTGGCCGACGGCAAGGGCGAGCAGCGGATGATCAACTCCTACCGCGAGATCATCCGGGACCGTACGACCGAGCACTCCCGGATGCTGCACGCGCTGGCCGAGGACAGTGTCCCGGCCCTGATGCACTGCGCGGCCGGCAAGGACCGCGCGGGTCTGTCCATCGCGGTGACACTGCTCGCCGTCGGGGTGGAGCGCGACGCCATCGTGGCCGACTACATGGAGTCGAACGCGCAGCACCGCCGCTACAGGGTGCGCCGCACCAGCTCCGACGCCCAGGCCTACAGCCCCGAGGTCCTGGAGCTGCTCAACCCGTTGTTCGGCACCCGCCCCGAGTATCTGACGACGGCCATGGACACGGTCGAGGAGACCTGGGGCAGCGTCGACAACTATCTGGCACAGGGGCTGGGCGTCACCCCGGAGACACGGGAGCGGCTGCGCGAGCGGCTCCTGGACTGAGCCCGCCGTCCCTCAGGGCTACTGCTTCGCACCCACCTCGAACAGCAGGTAGATGAAGGCGGCGAAGACGTGCCCGACCGCGATGTAGATGATCAGCCGGACCCACAGGGCCCGGGGGAACTTCTCTTCCATGTCCGTCATGGCGTGACTCCAGGATTCGGGCCGAGGCAGAGCGCGGCGGTGGGGCTCTGCAGCAGGGTGTGGACGAAGAGCAGGTCGGTGCCGTCGCGGCCGTCGGCGGCGAGGCGGTGCGGGGTCAGCGAGTCGAAGTGCGCGCTGTCCCCCGGTGCGAGGACGTGAGCGGTGTCGCCGAGGCGCAGGCGCAACCGCCCCTTGAGGACGTACAGCCACTCCTCGCCGGGGTGGACGCGCACGATGTCGCCCTGCGCCCCGTACGGCACATGGACGCGCAGGGCCTGCATTCCTCGTCCGGAGGCACCGGCCTGCCAGTACGACCAGCCGCCGGCGGCCGTCGGCTCCATGTCGGCGGCGCGCACGACGGCGTCCCGGTCGGCGACCGTCTCACCGAGCAGTTCGGAGACCGTCGTACTGTAGATACGGGCGAGCCCGAGCAGCATCGGCAGGGAGGGCTGGCGCTGCCCCGTCTCCAGACGGGAGAGGTGGGCGGGCGACAGCCCGGCGGCCCGGGCGGCGGCCTCCAGGGTGAGGGCGGCCCTGCGGCGCAGCGCCCTGAGCTGCGGTGCGACGACGGGCAGGTTCTCGACCGGCCCGGACTCCTCGGGAAGGCTCATGCCCTCCATTCAGCCGCAGTTTTACCTCCGAGGCAAACCCCTTGCCTCAGAGGCAAACTGTACGGCTCCCCCTCGCCGACCCGTCCCTCTCCTACCGCTTGGCCACCGCCTCCTACCTGTTGGCCACCGCCTGCTTGACCAGTGTCTTCCCGAAGTCCCACATCAGCCCGCTCCCACCGTGCGCGTCGTCCATCACGGCGGTGAAGGCGTCCACGAACCGGTCCACCTCCCGTTCGCCGACGACCAGCGGCGGAATCAGCTTGATCACCTCCAGGTGATCGCCGGAGACCTGGGTCAGGATCCGGTGCCGTTGCAGCAGCGGTACGACGACCATCTGGGCGAAGAGCCCCTTGCGCGCGGCCTGGAGCATGGTCCAACGGCTGCGCAGCTTCAGCGACTTGGGCTTACCGAACTCGATGCCGATCATCAGGCCCCGGCCGCGTACGTCGGCCAGCAGCTCGTACTTGTCGACCAGCGCCGCCAGCCGCGACCTCAACTGGTCGCCGGTGGCCCGGGCGTTGGCGACGATCTGCTCGTTCTCCATGACCGACAGCACGGCGAGGCCCGCTGCCATGGCCTGGGCGTTGCCCCCGAAGCTGGCCGAGTGCACGAGGACGCGGTCGATCGACGAGTAGACCTTCTTGAAGATCCACTCCTTGCCGAGGGTGGCTCCGACGGGCACATACCCGCCGGAGAGCGCCTTGGCCACGCACACCAGGTCGGGCTCGACCCCCTCCTCGTGCTGATAGGCGTAGAAGTCACCGGTCCGCCCGAGGCCGGTCTGCACCTCGTCCGCGATGAGCAGCGCCTTGTGCTTGTGCAGCAACTCCTGCGCGGCGCGCAGATATCCGGGGGGTGCCTCGTGCACGCCCTTGCCCTGGATCGGCTCGACGATCAGGGCGGCCACGTCGCCCTTCTTCAACTCCCGTGCCAAGGCGTCGAGATCACCGAGCGGTACGGCCGTGTCGGGCAGCAGCGGGGCGAAGCCGTCCCGGAAGCCGTCCTCGCCGTTCACCGACAGGGAGCCGGTGGTCAGGCCGTGGAAGGCGTGCGCGCAGTACAGGACGCGCGGCTTCCCGGTGGCATACCGGGCGAACTTCAGCGCGGTCTCCACCGCCTCCGTTCCGCTGTTGCCGAAGAACACCCGGTCCAGATGCGGGCTGTGGGTGAGGAGCCGCTCCGCGAGCAGTCCGGGCAGTGGCTGGCAGTCGAAGCGGGTGAGGTCGGCGAGCTGGGCGTCGAGGACGTCGTGCAGCGCCTTGCGCACCACGGGGTGATGGCGGCCGAGGCCCATCACCCCGAACCCGGCGAGCATGTCGAGGTAGTCGTTGCCGTCCGCGTCCCAGAAGTACGCGCCCTCGGCCCGCTCGTAGACCTTGTCGAAGCCGATGGTGTGCAGCATGCGCGGGAGCTGGTGGTTGAGGTGCTTGGCATGCAGCTCGTAGCGTTCGGCGCCGCGCTCGGCCAGCAGCGCGCCGAGGTCGAACTCCCCCGACGGGGAACCGGGTTCAGCGGTCGTCATTCCTGTTTCTCCTTGGCCTTCCCCTTGGGCGGCTCTTCCTTGGACAGCTCGTCCTTGACGGCCAGCCCTGCGCTGATCCGCCCTGCGATCTCGACGGGCGTGAGGCCGATGTCGGCGAGCACCTCACCGCGCTTGGCGTGCGCGAGGAACTGCTCCGGGATCCCGAACCGCCGTACGGGTACGTCGACATCGGCATCGCCGAGGGCGAGCGCGACCGCCGCGCCGACCCCGGACGCCCGGCTGTTGTCCTCGACGACGGCCACCATCCGGTGTCCGGCGGCGAGCCCCGGCAGCGCGGGGTCGACGGGCTTGACCCAACGCGGGTCCACGACCGTGCAGTTGATGCCGCGTGCCTCCAGCAGCTCGGCGGCCTGGAGACACACCGGGGCCATCACCCCGACGGCCACCAGGAGCACCTCGGCGGCCTCCTCGGACCGGTGCAGGACATGCATGCCGCCCACATGGCCGACCGCCTCGATCGCCGGCCCCACCGACTCCTTGGGGAACCGGATCAGCGTGGGCGCGTCGTCGACGGCCACCGCCTCCCGCAGCTGGGCGCGGAGTTGGTCGGCGTCGCGCGGTGCGGCGATCCGGAGTCCCGGCACGACCTGGAGGATGGACAGGTCCCACATCCCGTTGTGTGACGCGCCGTCAACTCCCGTGACACCGGCGCGGTCCAGCACGAACGTCACCCCGCACCGGTGCAGCGCGATGTCCATCAGCAACTGGTCGAAGGCGCGGTTGAGGAAGGTGGCGTACACGGCGACGACGGGATGCAGACCCCCTGTCGCCAGCCCCGCCGCCGAGACGGCCGCGTGCTGCTCGGCGATCCCGACGTCCCACACCCGGTCGGGGAACCGCTCGGCGAACTTGCCGAGGCCCACGGGATGCAGCATGGCCGCCGTGATCGCGACGACGTCGTCCCGCTCCTCCCCGATCTTCACGATCTCGTCGCCGAACACCGAGGTCCAGGAAGGCCCGTTGGAGGGCGCGAGGGGCTCGCAGGTGAGCGGGTCCATCACCCCGACGGTGTGGAAGTGGTCCTCCTCGTGCGAACGCGCGGGCTCGTAACCGCGGCCCTTCTCCGTCAGACAGTGGATGAGCACGGGTCCGTGGAAGCGTTTCGCGCGCCGCAGCGCGGACTCCACCGCCCCGATGTCGTGCCCGTCGATCGGGCCGACGTACTTCAGCCCCAGGTCCTCGAACATGCCCTGCGGCGCGAACGCGTCCTTGAACCCCTTCTTCGCGCCGTGCAGCGACTCGTAGATGGTGTTGCCGATGACGGGCGTGCGCAGCAGGACGTCCTTGCCCCAGGCCAGCACCTGCTCGTAACTGTCCGTCGTCCGCAGGGTCGCGAGATGGTTGGCGAGGCCGCCGATGGTCGGCGAGTAGGAGCGTTCGTTGTCGTTGACGACGATGATCAGGGGCCGGTCCTTGGCCGCCGCGATGTTGTTGAGCGCCTCCCAGGCCATCCCGCCGGTGAGCGCGCCGTCGCCGATGACCGCGACGACATGCCCCTTCTCGCCCTGCACCTCGCGGGCCTTGGCGAGCCCGTCGGCCCAACCGAGTGCCGTGGAGGCGTGGCTGTTCTCGATGACGTCGTGCTCGGACTCCTCACGCGAGGGATAGCCGGACAGGCCGCCCTTGCCGCGCAGCTTGGAGAAGTCCTGACGTCCCGTCAGAAGTTTGTGTACGTAGCTCTGGTGGCCGGTGTCCCACAGGATGCGGTCGACCGGTGACTCGAAGACGCGGTGTAGCGCGATGGAGAGTTCCACCACCCCCAGATTGGGGCCGAGGTGGCCGCCAGTCCTGGCGACCGCGTGCACCAGGAACTCCCGTATCTCGTCGGACAGTTCACCGAGTTCCACCTCGGACAGCGCCTTCAGGTCGCGTGGTCCCCGGATGTTCTCCAGAATTGTCACGCTCGGGCCCCCTCTTCTTCCGTACTCGTCAGCCCGTGCTGCTGTTCAGCTCACGGTGACCGCCGGTTCCCCCGACGCGACGCCGTCCTGCTCCATCTGTTCGGCGATCTTCATCGCCTCCTCGATCAGGGTCTCCACGATCTTCGACTCGGGCACGGTCTTGATGACCTCGCCCTTGACGAAGATCTGCCCCTTCCCATTGCCGGAGGCGACCCCGAGGTCCGCCTCCCGTGCCTCGCCGGGGCCGTTGACCACACACCCCATGACGGCGACACGCAACGGCACTTCCATGCCCTCCAGACCTGCCGTTACCTGGTCGGCGAGCTTGTAGACGTCGACCTGGGCCCGCCCGCAGGACGGACACGACACGATCTCCAGCCGACGTTGCCGCAGGTTCAGCGACTCCAGGATCTGGATGCCGACCTTGACCTCCTCGGCGGGCGGCGCCGACAGCGAGACCCGGATGGTGTCCCCGATGCCCTCGCTGAGCAACGCCCCGAAGGCCACAGCCGACTTGATGGTCCCCTGGAAGGCGGGACCGGCCTCGGTGACGCCCAAGTGCAGTGGGTAGTCGCACTGTTCGGCGAGCTGGCGGTAGGCGTTCACCATGATCACCGGGTCGTTGTGCTTGACCGAGATCTTGATGTCCCGGAACCCGTGCTCCTCGAACAGCGACGCCTCCCACAGCGCCGACTCGACGAGCGCCTCCGGCGTCGCCTTGCCGTACTTCTGGAGCAGCCTCCGGTCCAGGGAACCGGCGTTGACGCCGATGCGGATCGGCGTGCCGTGGTCGCCTGCGGCCCGCGCGATCTCCCGCACCTTGTCGTCGAACTGCTTGATGTTGCCGGGATTGACGCGCACGGCCGCGCAGCCGGCCTCGATCGCGGCGAACACGTACTTCGGCTGGAAGTGGATGTCGGCGATCACCGGGATCTGCGACTTGCGCGCGATGGTGGCGAGGGCGTCCGCGTCGTCCTGCGTGGGGCAGGCGACGCGGACGATCTGGCAGCCGGACGCGGTGAGTTCGGCGATCTGCTGAAGCGTGGCGCCGATGTCCGACGTACGCGTCGTCGTCATCGACTGGACCGACACCGGGGCCCCGCCCCCGACCGCCACCGGCCCGACCTCGATCCGCCGGGAGACCCGGCGCTCGGCGATCGGACGGACCGGTACCTCGGGGACGCCCAAGGAGATGGCGGTCACGACGTCACTCCCTGTTCCCGGCGACGGTCTCGCGCATGGCGCGCAGGGACTCCTTCAGGGACCCCATGGTGGCCATGACGGCCGTCGGCTCGTAGCCGCAGTGCGCCATGCAGTTGGCGCACCGGTCGTCCTTGCCGCGGCCGTAGGAGTCCCAGTCGGTCTTCTCGATGAGGTCCTTGTACGTGGTCACGTACCCGTCGCTCATCAGGTAGCAGGGCTTCTGCCAGCCGAACAGCGAGTAGTTCGGGATCGCCCACGCCGTGCACGGGAAGTCGACCTTGCCCTCCAGGAAATCCAGGAAGAGCGGGGAGTGGTTGAGCCGCCAGCGCCGCCTGTTCCCGCCGCCGAAAGCCTTCTTGAACAGCTCGCGGGTCTGCTCGACGCCGAGGAAGTGCTCCTGGTCGGGGGCCTTCTCGTAGGCGTAGGCGGGCGAGATCATCATCTCGTCGACCTGGAGGTCGTCGTTGAGGAAGTTGAGCACCTCGATGATGGTCTGCGGGGTGTCGGTGTTGAAGAAGGTCGAGTTGGTGGTGACCCGGAAGCCGCGCTTCTTGGCCTCCTTGATGGCGGCCACGGCCTCGTCGAACACCCCCTCCTTCGCGACGGACTCGTCGTGCCGCTCACGCAGACCGTCGATGTGCACGGCGAACGCGAAGTACGGCGAGGGCGTGAACTTGTCCATCTTCTTGCGCAGCAGCACGGCATTGGTGCAGAGGAAGACGTACTTCTTCCTCGCCACCAACTGCCGCACGATCTCGTCGATATGAGGGTGCATCAGGGGTTCGCCGCCCGCGATGGACACCATCGGGGCCCCGGATTCGAGGACCGCTCCGACGGCCTGGGCGACCGGCATGCGCTGCTTGAGCACCCCGGCCGGGTGCTGGATCTTGCCGCAGCCCTCGCACGCCAGGTTGCAGGCGTAGAGCGGTTCGAGTTCGACGATCAGCGGGAACTTGTCCCGCTTGCGGAGTTTCTGTTCGGCCAAATATGTAGCGATCTTGATGGTCTGGCGGAGCGGCATGGCCATCTGACTCACCTCCTGGGGAGCAGCAAGGAACGGTGCCATTCGACAAATGCTGGAAGGACCGAACGAAGAACGCGGAAAGCTGATATTCCACCGCGTACCGTGCCGATCCGGACGAGTTCATGTTCTGGAGCGTCCACGACCACCCGTACGGCCGCAACCGGGCGCACGCCCGTGCGCACGGCGCTGTGGAGCGTGGCCGCCGACTCCATGTCGACCGCGATTGCGCCGGTCGCGAGCAGATCCGCCCGCTCATGGCCGCGTACGACGTGGTCGGAGCCGGTGAGAGGGCCGGTGTGGACCGTGCGTCCGGGGACGGCACGCACCAGTTCCTTGACGAGAAGTTCGACGCCGTCACAGCGGGTGACGCCGCGCGGGTCCCGGGTCTCCTCGGCGACCACCAGGTCACCGGGGTGCATCCCCGGGGCGAGTCCCGCGCAGAAGCCCGTGGCCAGCACGACGGCGTCGCGCAGCGCCGGGCCGGCGAGGGCCCGGGTGACGGCCGCCTCGGCCGCCTCGGGCCCCATGCCCGTACGCAGCACGGTGACGGGCCCGTCGCCGCGCGTGCCCCGGCGCAGGGCGAGCCGTTCGATGCCGAGCGCACAGGCGATCAGCAGCGGGGCCGGCTCGGGCTGCCTGTCCATCAGCCCCCCTTGACCTTGCCGGACGACTCGGCGAACGGCTCTCCGTGGACGTACCGGCCGAGCGCGGTGAGCGGGAAGACCTGGCGGTAGAGGTGGTAGTTGATCGAGAAGTCCCAGGGGAAGCCGGTGCCGGTGAAGTAAGGCTCGTCCCAGGAGCCGTCCGGCAGCTGGGTCGCGGCGAGCCACTCGACACCGCGTTCGACGGCCTTGGAGTCGTGCTCCCCGGCGGCCAGCAGGGCGAGCAGCGCCCAGGCCGTCTGGGAGGCGGTCGAGGCGCCCCGGCCGCTCCAGCCCTTGCTGTCGTTGTAGGAGCGCAGGTCCTCGCCCCAGCCGCCGTCCTCGTTCTGGACCTTCTCCAGCCAGTCCACCGCGCGCCGGATGGCCGGGTGCGCGGCGGGCAGGCCTGCGGCGGCCAGCGCGGGCACCACGGAGCCGGTGCCGTAGACGTAGTTGACGCCCCAGCGGCCGAACCACGAGCCGTCGGGCTCCTGTTCGGCGAGCAGCCACTCGATGCCGCGCCGGGTGCGCGGATCGTGGGACATGCCCTCGACGGCGAGCATCTCCACGACATGCGCGGTGACGTCGGCGGACGGCGGGTCGATGACCTCCCCGAAGTCGCAGAACGGCAGCTTGTTGGGGAGCGAACTGGTGTTGTCGACGTCGAACGCGCCCCAGGCGCCGTTCTTCGACTGCATCCCGAGGTTCCAGCGGACCCCGCGCCCGATGGCCTTCTCGACCCGCTCCGGATCGTGGTGCCGGACCCGGCGCAGCGCCAGGACGACCTCGGCGGTGTCGTCGATGTCGGGGTAGTTGTCGTTGTGGAACTCGAACGCCCAGCCGCCCGGCGGCAGTTCGGGCCGGCGTACGGACCAGTCGCCGGGTCTGACCACCTGCTCACCCAGCATCCAGTCGGCGGACCTGACCAGTTGGGGATGGTCGGCGGGCACGCCCGCGTCGGCGAGGGCGATGACGGCGAGGCAGGTGTCCCACACCGGCGACTGGCAGGCCTCGATCATCCGGGCCCCGTCCTCGCGCCACACCGTGAAGCGGTCCAGGGACTCCAACCCGGCCCGCATGACCGGGTGTTCGAGGTCGTAGCCGAGCAGGTGCAGGGCGATCACCGAATAGACGGCGGGCGGCTGGATGCCTCCCCAGCAGCCGTCGTTCTCCTGGCGCTCGATGATCCAGCGGGCGGCGGCGTTCATGGCGGCCTTGCGCAGCCTGCGTACCGCGACCTTGCGGTAGCCGTGCAGGGCCTTGTCGAGCCGCTGGAAGGCACCGTCCCAACTCACCAGCGGGGCAAGGGACTTGCCCGGGTTCGGCATCCCGGCGTCGGTGTGCAGCTCGTCGAGCGGGAAGGGCGCCGGGCGGACCGGGCGTTTCGCGCTGACGATGGTGAGCGGCACGATGGTCTGCCGGGCCCAGCAGCCGAAGTCGTAGATGTTGAGCGGCATCCACTTCGGGAAGTAGATGAGTTCCGGCGGGAGTTCGGGAAGGTCGTCCCACTTCCACCAGCCGAACAGGGCCAGCCAGATCCGGGTGAAGACCCGGGCGGCGGCGATGCCTCCCCGGTCCCGGATCCAGGCGGACGCCTTCGCCATGTGCGGCGCGTCCGGGGCGTCCCCGGCCAGCCGCAGGGCGACGTACGCCTCGATGGTGGCGGAGAGATCTGAGGGTCCGCCGTAGAAGGTGGCCCAGGTGCCGTCGTCGCGCTGCTCGCCACGGATGAACAACGCGGCTGCCTGGATGGTCTGTTCGTCGCGGATGCCCAGGAACTGACGGAGCAGGAGATCCTCGGCGTCCATCGTGACGTTGGTCTCGAGGTCGCCCTTCCACCAGCCCTGGGCGTCCTGCCGCGCGAGCAGATGATCGGTGGCGCGCCGCACGGCACGCACGGCGGCATCGTGAACCCCTGCCGCCACAGGGGCGTCGGTGTCGGTTTCGCTGGCCGAGGCAGCGCGGGGCGGCAGTGCCCCGGTGCTTCCGTCGGTCGTCGCTGTCATGGCTTCCCCTTCGTGCAAAGTGGCATGTCTCTGCTGTGGGTCCGCCGTCGGCCGGTGCGCCGCTGAACGCGGCGCCGGTCGGCGACTACGCGAGGCTTATTCGACCGATAGTGATCATCTCTTTCGTACGACGACGAAGTCGGCGAGCGCCGTGAACTGCGCGCGCACCCGGTCGGGCATGTCGATGGCGTTCAGCGCGTCGACGGCGATGGTGTGCTGCCGGCGCGCCTCCTCGGCGGTCCACTCCCGGCCGCCCGCCTGTTCGATCAGGGCGGCGCGGACGGCGAACTCCTCCTCGGAGAAGTTCTCGAAGTCACTGCTCTTCGCGTCGGCGGCGAGGAGTTCGCCGAGCCGCTCGGCGGCCGGGCCGCTCGCCGCGAGGGCGGCGACGACGGGCAGGGACTTCTTGCGCTGGCGCAGGTCGCTCCAGGTCTGCTTGCCGGTGGCCTCCGGGTCGCCCCAGATGCCGAGGAGGTCGTCGACGGCCTGGAAGGCCAGGCCGAGGTGGTAGCCGTACTTCTCCAGGGTGTCGGCGGTGCGGTCGTCCGCGCCGCCGAGGACCGCGCCGATGGAGCTGGCGCAGGCGAGCAGGGCGCCGGTCTTGTTGCCCTCCATCTCCAGGCACTCCTCGACGCTGACGCGGTCGCGGTGCTCGTAGGAGATGTCCTGCGCCTGGCCGTCGATGAGGGCGCGGGTCGCGGTGGTGAGGCGGCGGGTGGCGCGGCCGGCCTCGACGGTGCCGAGTTCCAGGAGGATCTCGTTGGCGAGGGCGAACAGGGCGTCGCCGACGAGGATGGCCTGGGCGGGGCCGTGCACCTTCCAGACCGTGTCGCGGTGGCGGCGCTGTTCGTCGCCGTCCATCAGGTCGTCGTGCAGCAGCGAGAAGTTGTGCACCAGCTCGACGGCGACCGCGCCGGGGATGCCGACCTCGGGGTCGGCGCCGGTGACCTCGGCGGACAGCACGGCGAGCGCGGGGCGTACGGCCTTGCCGCCGTCGCCGGCCGCGGGGTTGCCCTGGGCGTCGATCCAGCCGAAGTGGTAGGCGGAGACGGTGTCCATGGGGGCGGCGAGACGGTCGATGGCCGTCCGCAGCACCGGGGTGGCCAGGGTCCGGCCGCGCTCCAGGAGCGCGGTCACGTCCACTACGTCGGCAGCCTTCGGGGCCGGGGGCACAGTGGGCACAGTCTCTCCTCTTGGTGCGGTGCTGGGGGTGCGGGGGCCCGTCGCGTGCTGATGGTCGAGCATCAGGCCGCCTCCTCGACGTCGAAGAGGTGGTGGCGGGGCCGGCCCAGGGCGCCCAGTGCGGCGCCGGCCGCACTGACGCCGCTGCGGACCGCACTCTCCATGGTCGCGGGCCACCCCGTGGCGGTCCACGAACCGGCCAGGTACAGGCCGGGGGTCTTGGTGCGGGCGCCGGGCCGCAGCCGTCCGACGCCCGGGGTGGGGGCGAACGTCGCTGTCCGCTCCCGGGTGACGAAGAAGTCCCGTACCTCGGCGCCCCGCGCGCGGGGCAACAGCCGCTCCAGCTCCGGCAGATACCGCTCGCGCAGCGCCGCCACGGGTTCGTCGATCTCGTCGTGCGCCGCCGACTGCGACAGCGCCAGGTACTGGCCGTCGCCGCCGAGCCCGGACGCCTCGGTCCGGTCGAACACCCACTGCACCGGGCTGCCGAGCGCCGCGAGGAACGGCGTGCTCAGCACCTTCCGGTCGTACACCACATGCACGTTGAGGATGGGCGCGGTGCCGATCTCCAGCAGCCGCTCGGGGGCGTCGAGCGCACCCGCGGGCAGAAGATCATGCGCTTCCTGCTGGGCCACGGCGAGCACGACGGCGTCCGCGTCGAGCGTCTCGCCGGGAACCTGAACGCTCCAGCGCCCGTTCTCGTTGTGTTGGATGGAGGTGACGCGTGTACGGACTTCGGTACGCACGCCCGCGGAGTCGAGCGCCTTGCGGGCCAGAGTGTCGTGCAGTTCGCCCAGCGGGACGCGCGCCCAGCCGATGTCGGCCGCGCCCGGGTCGGACAGCAGACCGGTCTTGAACACCATCGCGGCGAGCCCGAGGGACGAGTCCCCGGCCACCGCGTTGAGGGTGGCGACCCCCACCAGGTCCCACAGTGCCTCGACGGCACGCGGCGACTGACCGTGCGCGGCCAGCCAGCTGCCGAAGTCCTGTGCGTCCAGCGCCGGGTCCGCGAGGTCCAGCGCCTTCAGCGCGAGTGCGGCACGCCCTACTCTGGCGCGCTCCGCGAGCGAGAGGTGCGGATACGTGGCCAGGCTGCGCCCGAGATGCAGCGGCACCGGCAGCGCATCGCGCCGGAGTCTGCCCAGGCGCCGCCCGACGGGTTTCGCCACGTCGACGACCGGCACATCGAGACGTGCCTGCACCGGAGCGAGTTCGGCGGCGTCGATGCGGTCGAGGAACCAGCGGTAGGCGGTACAGCAACGCAGGTACACATGCTGGCCGTTGTCGACGGTGAGTCCGTCGCGCTGGAAGGAGAAGGCGAGCCCGCCGAGCCGCGGCCGGCCTTCGAGCAGTGTGACGCGGACTCCGGCGTCGGCCAGGGACAGCGCCGCGGTGATGCCCGCCAGTCCGCCGCCGACCACCACGGCGCTCTTCTCACCGTGGTGGCCCGGACGTTCTCCGGGCTGCGAACCGTCGCTCATCGCGCACTCCCCCCTGTGCACCCACCGTGCCGGACGAACGCCGCACGGCAGGCCGTTGAAGTCAGGGACGCCGTCCCCGACCGGAGGGTTGCGCACCGTTTCGTCTCGGTCACATCACCTTGGACCGGATTGTCCATCAGGCCCGCCTCCTGACGGTCCGCCGGGAGACATGCCGGGCGTCCAGACCGGACAGGCCGCGCACCGCGACGTACGCCTTCTCGCGTCCGGGCAGCGAGACCCGGCCGCGCAGCACGGCCTCCGGCTCGCGCTCGATGCGGTCGAGGAGCCGTCGGTAGATGCCGGCCATGGCGGCGACACAGGCGCCGCTGCGCCGGTCGAGCATGGGCAGCAGGCCGTAGCCCTCGGCGAACAGGGCGCGGGCACGCCGCACTTCGAAGTGGACGAGGCCCGCGAAGTCGGAGCCCTCCGGCGGGTTCGGCCCGTTGAACCCGGCCGAGCAGCCGAACTTGGCGAGGTCGTCGGAGGGCAGATAGGTCCGCCCGCCCTCGGCGTCCTCGCGGACGTCCCGCAGGATGTTGGTGAGCTGGAGCGCGAGCCCCAGCGTGTCGGCGTACTCCGAGGCGCGTTCCGCTCCCCGCGCGCCCTTCTCGGTGCCGAACACGCCCAGGGACAGCCGCCCGATGGCCCCGGCCACACAGCGGCAGTAGACCTTCAGGTCGTCCCAGGTCTCGTACGTCTCACCGCGTACGTCCATCACGACGCCGTCGATGAGTTCGTCGAGGCCGCCGAGAGGGATCGGGAAGTGTGTCCCCGCGTGGCTGAGGGCGACCGCGACGGGGTCGGTGTCGTCCTCGTCGACCGCGCCCTCGCGCACCCGGCCGAGCAGTGCTCTGGTGTCCTCCAGCCGTGCCGCCTTGACCTCGGGGGCCAGTGTGCCGTCACCGATGTCGTCGACGCGTCGCGAGAACGCGTACAGGGCGGACATGGCACGCCGCTTCGGCGTCGGCAGCAGTCTGATGCCGTACGCGAAGTTGCGGGCCTGCTGCCCGGTGACGGCCTCGCAGTAGCTGTAGGCGGCGAGTACCGGTGCGGACACGTGTGGTTCCGACTCCACGGTCCGGATCACCCCTCTCCTCGCAGAGTTGTGCCCACCTGGCGCAGCAACTGGATCCTGCCGGGCTTGGGCGGGCCGGGAAGTACGTCGTATTCGGCGGCGGCGATCGCCTGGATCGCCGCCTTTCCCCCCGCCACGAAACCCGCGAGCAGCAGCTTCAGCCTGCCGTGGACGCTACCCACGAGGGGGGTGCCTTCATTCAGCAGGTCACGGGCGCGTTCCGCTTCGTATGCGATCAGTGCGCGCACCGACGCTCCTGCGGTGGGGACGGCGAGATCCGCCTCCTGGACGTGAAAGCGCTTCATGTCCTGGGCGGGCAGATAGATCCGGTCGCGGCCGAGGTCCTCGGCGACGTCCTGGAGGTGCTCGACGATCTGGAGGGCCGTGCACACGGCGTCGGAGCGGCGGATCCGCTCGGGCGTCGCGGTGCCGGTGACGGCGAGGACGAGACGGCCGACGGGGTTCGCGGACAGCTCGCAGTAGGCGAGGAGATCGTCGTACGTCTCGTACCGCTTGACCAGTTGGTCCTGGCGGTTGGCGGCGATCAGCCCGAGGAACGGCTCGGGGGTGAGCGAGCGGCGGCGCACGGTCGGCTGGAGCCGGCGCAGCAGGGGATGCCGCGAGGTGCCGTCGAAGACCCTGCGCAGGTCGGCCTCGAAGGCGTCGAGGAGGACGAGCCGGTCGTCGGCCGCTTCGGGGGCGACGCCGAGCAGACGGGCGTCCGCGCCACCGGGGGCCAGGTCGCCGTCGCCGATGTCGTCGACGAGTCGGGCGAAGCCGTAGACGGCCATGAGGTCGGTGCGCCAGGCCTTGGGCAGGAAGAACGGTGCCACGGGGAAGTTCTCGTCCGCGGCCTTGTCGAGCGTGCCGCGCTCCGGGTCGGCGGTGCGCGCGGGACCGGTCGCCGTCACCGTTCGCTGCCCGGGGCGGGGACGGCACACGCTGTGGGGAGCTGGGGAGTTTCCGTAGCCATCGCCGTCACATCTCCCGTTCTACACTGCTGACCCAATGGGCACTATTTCGGACACGCCGCCCAGCCGTCCGCGCGGCGGTCCGATGCCGGGTGTCGCGCGGTATCGCCCTACTTGCCGCGATTCAGCACTGGTACAGCTTACGTTGTACAACGCGGCGTGGTCCGTCGGGGTGTCCTGCGCATCACAAGAACGAACCGATTGGCGTCAAGATTCCTGGGGCGGGCCGGAGTTGACGTTTCCTTTGCAGACGCGGGGCCCCGCCGGAACAGTTCCGGCGGGGCCCCGATTTCACCCGGCGACCCGCCGGGCGACTGTCCGCTACTTGCCGGTGAACTTCTCGTACTCCTTGAGCACCTCGTCCGTCGGCCCGTCCATGCGCAGTTCGCCGCGTTCCAGCCACAGGACGCGGTCGCAGGTGTCGCGGATGGACTTGTTGTTGTGACTGACCAGGAACACCGTGCCGGCGTGCTTGCGCAGCTCGCGGATGCGGTCCTCGGAGCGCTTCTGGAAGGACCGGTCGCCGGTCGCCAGGGCCTCGTCGATCATCAGTACGTCGTGGTCCTTTGCGGCGGCGATGGAGAACCGCAGCCGCGCCGCCATGCCGGAGGAGTAGGTGCGCATCGGCAGGGTGATGAAGTCGCCCTTCTCGTTGATGCCCGAGAAGTCGACGATCTGCTGGTAGCGCTCCCTGATCTCCTCGCGGGACATACCCATCGCGAGGCCGCCCAATATGACGTTCCGTTCGCCCGTGAGGTCGTTCATCAGGGCGGCGTTGACGCCGAGGAGGGAGGGCTGCCCGTCCGTGTACACGTGCCCCTTCTCGGCGGGGAGCAGGCCGGCGATGGCTCGCAGCAGGGTCGACTTGCCGGAGCCGTTGGAGCCGATCAGGCCGACGGCCTCACCTCGGTAGGAGGTGAAGGAGACGCCCCGTACGGCGTGCACCTTGCGTACGCCGGGTGACTCGCCGCGCCTGATGATGCGGCTCAGGGCGGAAGTGGCGCTGCCCTTGCCGGTCTTGGCGCCGTTGACGCGGTAGACGATGTGGAGTTCGTCCGCGATGACAGTGGGGATCTTGCCCCCGGGAATCGGGTCAGCCACGGCCGTACCTCTCCTCCGCCTTCCAGAAGTACACGAAACCGCCGAGGGCGAGGAGCGCGGCCCAGCCGCCCGCTACCGCCCAGACGTGCGGGGGCAGGTTCTCCGAGCCGTAGCCGTCGATGAGCGCGAAGCGCATCAGGTCCATGTAGATGGCGGCCGGGTTCCACTGCAGGACGTCGGCGAGCCACTGGGGCTTGTCGGCGAGCATGACCGGGATGGAGAACATCACGCCGGACGCGTACATCCACGTACGCATCACGAACGGCATCAGCTGGGCGAGGTCCGGGGTGGACGCGCCCCACCGGGCCATGATCAGCGCGAGGCCGGTGTTGAAGAGGAACTGGAGGACCAGCGCCGGGATGATCAGCAGCCAGGACGCCTTGGGGTAGCTGCCGAAGCCGACCGCCACCACGAACAGCACGATCATCGAGAAGAGCAGCTGCTGGAGCTGTTGCAGCGCGAAGGAGACCGGCAGGGCGGCGCGCGGGAAGTGCAGGGCGCGCACCAGGCCGAGGTTGCCGGAGATAGCGCGGACGCCCGCCATCACCGAGCTCTGCGTGAAGGTGAACACGAAGACGCCCGTGACGAGGAACGGGATGTACACCTCGCGCGGCATGCCTCGGTCGGCTTCGAGGATCACGCCGAAGATGAAGAAGTACACGGCCGCGTTCAGCAGCGGTGTGGCCACCTGCCACAACTGGCCGAGTTTGGCCTGGCTGTACTGGGCGGTCAGTTTCGCCTGCGAGAAGGCGAGGATGAAGTGACGCCGTCCCCAGAGCTGGCGGACGTACTCGACGAGTCGGGGACGGGCGCCGCTCACGGCGAGCCCGTACTTCGCGGCGAGTCCGGCCGCGGAGAGGCCGTCGTCGGGTGACGGTCGGTCGCTCACCGCGACACCGCCGTCATGCGTTGTCTCACTCACAAATGGAAACTTTCGTCTTCAATATGCGCAGCTGAACGGGGCAGAGCACGGGCCGGGGAGCAGAATGCGGTCGGCCCGTGGGGCTCTCAGGGAGAGCTTGTCAGATCACTGGGGGGCGGCCCAGTCGGGTCAGCCGCCACACCGTACGCCACCGGATGGGCCGACGGGGTCCGCACGGGGTGGTCAGGCCCTCCTTGAACCCGCCCCACCAGGCTCTGAGCGCCGGGCGGGAGGGCCTTCGGAGGAGTGTGAGGAGCAGCCAGTCCCCCAGATACACGGGAACGAGGGGTGCCGGGAGGTTGCGGCGGGCCAGCCAGACCCGGTTGCGGGCGACCATGCGGTGGTAGACCGCGTGCCGCGAGGGCGCGGTCGTGGGGTGGTAGAGCAGCATGTCGGCCCGGTAGTCGATCATCCAGCCCGCGTCGAGGGCCCGCCAGGCCAGGTCGGTCTCCTCGTGGGCGTAGAAGAACTCCTCGGGGAGGATGCCCACTTCGGCGAAGACCTTCGTACGGACGGCGTTGGCGCCGCCCAGGAAACTCGTGACGCGGGAGCTGCGCATCGGGTCCGTGGTGCCCGGGCGGGGCACATGGCGGCGCTGGGTGAGGCCGGTGTCGGGGTCGGCGATGCGGAAGCTGATGATGCCGAGTTCCGGGTCGTCGGTGAAGGCCCGGCGGCACAGCTCGGCGGTGTCCTGGTGGCCGAGGAGGCCGTCGTCGTCCAGGAACATCAGGACGTCGACGTCGCCGCCGGCCGGGCCGAACGCCTCGATGCCGACGTTGCGTCCGCCGGGGATCCCGAGGTTCTCGGGCAGTTCGACGGTCCGTACGCCCTCGGGGAGGTCGGGGACGGGCGAGCCGTTGCCGACCACGACGATCTCGACCGGGTCGCCCTCCTGTTTGGCGATCGAGTCGACGAGGGCGCGCAGTTCGTCGGGGCGGTTGCCCATGGTGATGATCACCGCGCCGACTCTCATGGCGCTCCTCACCGCAGCCTGCTGGAGGCGAGGATGGACACGAGGTGCAGCACGGTCTGGAGGATGGCGATACCGGCCAGTACGGCGATACCCAGACGGGTCCAGAACAGGCCGCCGCCGAAGGCGTCGAGGATCGCCACGAAGAGGATGAACAGGCTCGCCTCGACGCCGCCGATCAGCCGGTGGAACTTCAGGGCGGCGGCAGCCTTGCGGGCCAGGGCGAGCCCCTCGGAGCGCGGCACCGACAGCTCCTCCTTGGCCGCTTCCAGGCCGCTGCGGGACCGCGCCACGTCCACCAGGTCGGTCTCGGCCTTGATCAGGATCGCGCCGAGGGCGGCCAGGGTGCCGAGGAACGCCCACAGCCACTCGGGCGCCCCGGAGCCGTCCCACAGGTCGGCGCCGCGCAGCCCGAAGCCGATCAGCAGGGCCGACTCGGACAGGTAGTGGCCGATGCGGTCGAGGTACACGCCGGTGATCGAGGTCTGGTTCCGCCAGCGGGCGATCTCGCCGTCGACGCAGTCGAGGAGCAGGTACAGCTGGATCAGTACGGCACCGAGAACGGCCCCGGTGAGGCCGGGCACCAGGAGGGCCGCGCCCGCCAGACCGCCCGCGACGACCATCAGGTACGTGAGCTGGTTGGGCGTGATCCTGGTGTCCACCAGGTACGGGTCGACCCGCAGGGACACCTCGCGCATGTAGAGGCGTCCCGCCCAGTGCTCGCCGCTGCGCCGGTCCTTCACCCCTTCGGGGTGGACGACAGGGCGTAGTTCAGCTACCGATGGCCTTGACATAGTCCGCGTACGTGTCCTTGATCTGGTCGTTCGTGAGGTCGAGGTGTTCCAGGATCGTGTAGCGACCGGGTCTGGTCTGCGGGGCGTACTCGACGACCCGTACGAACTCGTCCGTGGTGAAGCCGATCTCCTGCGGCAGCACCGGCAGCCCGTGTCGGCGCAGCACCTCGGCCATGTACGCCGACTCCTCGTGCGCGCCCCGCAGGTACATGGCGAAGGCGGCGCCGAGGCCGCACTGTTCGCCGTGGCTCGCGGCGCGCCTGGGGTACAGCAGGTCGAAGGCGTGGTTGATCTCGTGGCAGGCGCCGGAGGAGGGGCGGGAGTCGCCCGAGACCGACATGGCGATACCGGTGAGGACCAGCGCCTCGGCCAGCACCTGGAGGAACGCGTTGTCGCCGACCCCGCCGGGGTGGCGCAGCACGGCCTCGCCCGCCTGGCGGGCCATCGCGGCGGCGAGCCCGTCGATCTTCTCGCCGTTGACCTCGCACGCCAGTTCCCAGTCGGCGACCGCGGAGATGTTCGACATGGCGTCGCCGATCCCGGAACGCACGAACCGCGCCGGGGCCTCGCGGATCACGTCGAGGTCGATCACGACGGCGATCGGGTTCGGTACGCCGTACGAGCCGCGCCCCGCGTCGTTGTCGAGGGTGGCGACCGGGGAGCACAGGCCGTCGTGCGCGAGGTTGGTGGCGACGGCGACCAGCGGCAGGCCCACGCGGGCCGCGGCGAACTTGGCGCAGTCGATGATCCGGCCGCCGCCGAGGCCGACCACGGCGTCGTAGTGGCCGGACTTGATGGCATCGCCCAGTTTGACCGCGTCGTCGATGGTGCCGCCGGCGACCTCGTACCAGCTCGCGCCGGGCAGCGCCGGGGCGAGCCGCTCGCGCAGCCTGGCGCCGGAACCGGCGCTGATCGCGACGGCGATCTTCCCGGAGTGCGAGATCCGCTGGTCGAACAGCACGTCCGCCAGATGGTTCAGGGCCCCCCGGCGGATGTCGACGACGACCGGCGAGGGGATCAGCCTCGTCAGTACCGGCACGCGATCTCCCGTCCTCGGGCGAGATCGTCGTGGTTGTCTATCTCGACCCACGGGACCTCGCCTATGGGCGCCACGTCGATCCTGAAGCCGCGGTCGACCAGTTCCTGGTAGCCGTGTTCGTAGAACTGCTGGGGGTCGGTCTCCCACACGGTCTTCAGGGCGTCGGCCAGTTCGGTGGCGGCGACGCCCTCGATGAGGGTGACGCCGATGTACTCGCCGGTGGCCTCGGCCGGGTCCATCAGCTTGGTGATCCTGCGCACGCCCTTCTCCGGGTCCACGATCACCTTCATCTCCTCGTCGGCGAGATCCTTCACCGTGTCGAGGGCCAGGATGATGCGCTTCCCGTCACCGCGCGCGGCGAGCAGGGTCCGTTCGACGGAGACGGGGTGCACGGTGTCGCCGTTGGCGAGGATGACCCCGTCGGCGAGGGCGTCCCGGCCGCACCACAGGGAGTAGGCGTTGTTCCACTCCTCGGCGCGGTCGTTGTCGATGAGGGTGAGCTTCAGCCCGTACTTCTCCTCCAGGGCCGCCTGCCGCTCGTACACGGTCTCCTTGCGGTATCCGACGATGATCGCGACCTCGGTGAGGCCGATCTCGGCGAAGTTGGCGAGGGTGAGGTCGAGAACGGTGGGGCCGTTCTCGTCGCCCGCGGGGCCGACCGGCACGAGAGCCTTGGGCAGGCTGTCGGTGTAGGGGCGCAGACGCCGTCCGGCGCCGGCCGCCAGCACGAGGCCGATCATGCGGGTTCTCCTTCGTCGTGTACGGCGGGCGCGCCGCCCTGGTGGGCGGCCACCCAGTAGCGGATGCTCTCGGCGAGCACCAGCAGGGCCACGGCCACGGCGAGGACCGTGAGCGCGACCACGAACTGCGAGGCACTGAGCAGCGCGGCCAGTACGACGACCACCAGCGTCCGGCCCTCGTGCCCTCCGCTCGCCCGTACCAGCCAGCGCGGGGGCGCTCCGGCGTTGCCACGGATGCGGTACACCGTGTCGTAGTGATGGTAGGCGACGGCGGCCACGAGGCCGAAAGCTGCGGGAAGTGCTCCGTTTACCTCCGCTTTGCCCGCGAGAAGGAGGACTGTGCCGTATTCGGCGGCCCGGAAGAGCGGGGGGACGAGCCAGTCGAGGCGGCCCGTGAGGGGCAGTGCGACCGCGCCGCCCGCGCTGAGCACGTACAGCACGGTGAGGGCGACGGGGATCGGGCTGCCGTAGGAACACACCCATACGGCGAAGATCAGCACCGCCGTGCCTTCCAGCGCGACGAGGAGGCGCGAACCGCCCACTGTGCGCCCGGGGATGCGCGCGACCGACTCCGCGAGCGGCCCGCTGTCCGCCAGGTCCGCCAGGGCTTGTGCGCCGCGCTCGGTGCGCTGCGCCGTTCGGGTGAGTGAGCGCAGGACGCGCCCCGCCGTGGTGTACGCCGCCGCGAAGCCGCAGCCGATGAGCAGCACGGTGAAAGTGATCCGCGGGGTCGTCACGGCCGTCAGTACGGCGATCAGGGCCCAGCGCTCGCCGATCGGCAGGACGATCATCCGCCGTACCCAGACCGTCCAGCCGACGCTGTCGAGGCGGTCGGAGAGGGCGGCCGTGGGGCTGGTGTTGGCGGTCGCGTCGTGGTTGGCCTCGTTGAAGGAGAAGTCGACGACGTGCCGGCAGGTCTGGAGGATCATCGCGCCGAGGGCGAGGGCCCATACGTCGTCGCCGCCCCGGGCCGCCCCGAGGGCGAGGCCCGCGTAGTAGGCGTACTCCTTGGCGCGGTCGAAGGTGGCGTCCAGCCAGGCGCCGAGCGTCGAGTACTGGAGGGAGTAGCGGGCGAGCTGGCCGTCCGTGCAGTCCAGGACGAAGGAGAGGAGCAGGAGCACGCCCGCCGCGACGAAGCCACCGCGCGTGCCGGTGGCCGCGCAGCCGGCCGCGATCAGCGCGGTGAGCAGCGAGGCGGTGGTGACCTGGTTCGGGGTGAGGCCGCGGCGGGCGCACCAGCGGGCCAGGTAGCGGGAGTACGGGCTGACGCAGAACGTGGTGAAGAAACCGTCCCGGGACTTCACGGCCGACTTCAGGCGTACGGCCTCGTCGTCGACGGCGGCGACGGCCTGCCGTGCCTCGTTGCGGGCCTGCGGGTCGGCGGGGACGGCGGCGGTCAGGCTGCCCAGTTCGGGGCGGTGGACGTCGGCGCCGTCCGCCTCCAGGGCGAGGGCGATGCGGTCGGCGAGGCTGTCCACGGCGACGGCGGAGGCGGCTTTGCCGGGGCCCGTGGGGGCGTCCGCGTCCGTGGAGATCTCCCGGGCCAGTACGCGCGTCAGGGCCGTGCGGCCGGCGTCTGGCTGTGCCGTCACGGCGCCCGGTACGGCGGCGAGCGGGAAGCGGGGGTCGGTGAGGCCGAGGCGCAGGGCGTGGAGGTGGCCTACGAAGCGGGCGTCGACGATGGCGACCCGCTCGTCGCAGGGTGCCTCGGCGAGGAGGGTCTCGGTGCCGGCGACGTCGGTCGCGCTCCGCACGTCGAAGCCGAGGGACCGCAGATCGTCCTCGATCGACGATCCGGGAACCGGCTGACCCGTGAGGATGGCGGTCGGCAACCGAACTCACTCCCTGGACACCGACGCGTGCACGCCGGTCATTTACATGATGGTGGGGGAAACCCTGACCCACGGTGGCCGGGCAGCATGTCGGCAGAGGTTATCGGATGAGGCCGCGACCGTGTTCACCGGCTGTTCACGGTCGGATCCGTGGCAGACCGGTGACCGCCTCGGCCCGGTCATCATGAGTGTCCCGGCCCGCCGCGCACAAACCGTGACCCGGGCCGGGGACCGCTCCCGCCGCCGTCGCGGACCCGCACCGGAGTGATCCGTGAACTCCTGACCTGCGGTTCGTTTCCGCAGGTCAGGGCACATGACAACGGTGTTCAGTGCCGCGTTGCCACATACCCCCCACCCGTAGTTCACTGATCACGGGACAGGGTTCGGAACGACACAGGAGGCGGCTTCCATGGGGGCTGGGCACGATCACGGACACGCGCACGGCGCACCGGCCACGGGTACGGCGGCAGCGGCGTACCAGGGGCGGCTGCGTATCGCGCTGGCCATCACGCTCACCGTCATGGTGGTCGAGGTGATCGGCGGGGTCGTCGCCGACTCGCTCGCGCTGATCGCGGACGCGGCGCACATGGCGACGGACGGGCTGGGCCTCGGCATGGCGCTGCTCGCGATCCACTTCGCGAACCGCCCGCCGAGCGGCAACCGCACCTTCGGGTACGCCCGCGCCGAGATCCTGGCCGCGCTCGCCAACTGTCTGCTGCTGCTCGGCGTCGGCGGATACGTCCTGTACGAGGCGATCCAGCGGTTCGTCACGCCCGCCGAGACCGCGGGCGGCGTGACCGTCGTCTTCGGTCTGATCGGCCTGGTCGCGAACATGATCTCGCTCACGATGCTGATGCGCGGCCAGAAGGAGAGCCTGAACGTGCGCGGCGCCTTCCTGGAGGTCGCGGCGGACGCGCTGGGCTCGCTCGCGGTGCTGATCTCGGCGTTGGTCATCATGGCCACGGGCTGGCAGCGGGCCGACCCCATCGCCTCGGTCGTCATCGGTCTGATGATCGTCCCGCGCACCGTCAAACTGCTCCGCGAGACCCTGAACGTGCTCCTGGAGGCGGCTCCCCGGGGCGTCGACATGGCGGAGATGCGGGCTCACATACTGGCGCTGCCCGGCGTGGAGGACGTACACGATCTGCACGCCTGGACGATCACCTCCGGGATGCCGGTGCTGTCGGCGCACGTGGTCGTCAGTTCGGACGTGCTGAGCGGGATCGGGCACGAGAAGATGCTGCACGAGCTTCAGGGCTGCCTGGGCGACCACTTCGACGTGGAGCACTGCACCTTCCAGTTGGAGCCGGGCGGGCACGCGGAGCACGAGTCCATCTGCCACTGAGACCGCTTCCGCGCGCGTCACCAACGGAACGCAGCCGTCCGGCGCGCGCCCGCGTCCCCTCCTTCAAGCCCCCCTTGCGGGCGGTTCCTCGGCCGGGGAACAGGGCACGATTGACTATCCGGTCGCTGTCCGGGGGCTTTCGCGCCTGACATGCGGGGGGTGCCGCGAAGTGCCGGGAGTGCCGGATTCGTACGGCAGACTTGGGGCTCGAAGACCGAGGCGAAGGATGGGTATGCCGATCACACCTGCCACCGCGACGCACAACAGTTCGTCGAACGGCACCGCAGAAGCGATCTTGCTCGAGCTGGTCGACGAGAACGGCACGACGATCGGAACCGCCGAGAAGCTCTCCGCCCATCAGCCGCCAGGCCTGCTGCACCGGGCCTTCTCCGTCTTCCTCTTCGACGAGCAGGGCCGACTGCTGCTCCAGCAGCGCGCGCTGGGCAAGTACCACTCCCCCGGTGTCTGGTCCAACACCTGCTGCGGCCACCCCTACCCCGGTGAGGCGCCCTTCGCGGCGGCGGCCCGGCGGACGTACGAGGAGCTGGGGATCTCCCCGTCGCTGCTCGCCGAGGCGGGCACGGTCCGCTACAACCACCCCGACCCGGAGTCGGGCCTGGTGGAGCAGGAGTACAACCACCTGTTCGTCGGGATGGCGCAGTCGCCGCTCGCACCGGACCCGGAGGAGGTCGGGGACACGGCCTTCGTGACCCCGGCCGAACTGGCGGAGCGGCATGCGAAGGAGCCGTTCTCGGCCTGGTTCATGACCGTGCTGGACGCGGCCCGCCCGGCGGTCCGGGAGCTGACGGGCCCGACGGCCGGCTGGTGACGGCAGCCGCTAGGGCCTGTCCGGCGGACAGGCCCTAGGGCATCAGCTGCGCGGGGGTGAGCGGCAGGGCCGCCCAGACGACCTTGCCTCCGCTCGCCGTGTGTTCGATGTCGCACACCCCGCCCGCCTCCCTGGCGATCTCGCGGACCAGGAGCAGTCCGCGTCCGCCGGTCCGGCCGTGGTCGGCCTCCAGGGCGGTGGGGCGGTAGGGGTGGTTGTCCTCCACGGACACCCGCACCCACTCGGCGCCGACGGCGACCTCCACGGCGAGCGTCGGCGACAGGAGCGCCGCGTGCCGGACGGCGTTCGTCGCCAGCTCCGAGACGATCAGCAGCAGCCCGTGCACCAGGTCGGGCGAGGCGGGTACGCCCTGCCGGTACAGCAGGTCCCGGACGGCGTGCCGTGCCTGCGGGACGGAGGCGTCGACGGCGGGAGCGGTGAACCTCCAGACCCCTTCGTAGGGAAGCGGATCCAGGGGTCTCCGCTCCATGGGTACGCCGTCGTCCGCTGGGCGTGCGTCCGACTCGCGCCCATGGTTCTCCATCGTCCGGTCGCCGCCCTCGCGCTCGATTGTCACCACACGACGAGTGTTGGTAACGCCGGGTCCCCACCGGAGAACTGAACAGAAGTCAGCACGTATCGAGCGCTTCTGACGCATGGCGTGCGACGCAAGCGCGTATGCGACTGGACCTGGCCATCTCGTGCCGACTTCGTGAACTATTCGGGTTGTACGGGTTTGCCTGCCGCCCTCGTCGGGCCTTCGGCACCGGCGGATACGATCCGGCCCATGGAGCCGCAGCTGACCCACAGTGCCGCCGACGGGGTCGCCACCGTCGTCATCCGCAACCCGGCCAAGCGCAACGCCATGACGGCCGGCATGTGGCGGGCGCTGCCGCCGCTGCTCGACACCCTGGCCGCCGATCCGGACGTGCGTGTCCTGGTGCTCACCGGGGCGGGCGGGACGTTCTGCGCGGGGGCCGACATCTCGACGCTCCAGGGTTCGCCGGAGGAGGCGCAGCGGCTGGCCGTGCTGGCGGAGGACACCCTCGCGGCCTTTCCGAAGCCGACGCTGGCGGCGGTGCGCGGACACTGTGTGGGCGGCGGGGCGCAGCTCGCGGCGGCCTGTGATCTGCGGTTCGCCGAGGAGGGGGCGCTGTTCGGGGTGACACCGGCGAAACTGGGCCTGGTGTACCCGGCGTCGTCCACCCGGCGGCTCGCGGCCCTGGTGGGTCCGGCAACGGCCAAGTACCTCCTGTTCTCGGGCGAGCTGATCGACACCGAGCGGGCACTGCGCACCGGGTTCCTCGACGAGGTGCTGCCCGGGGGCGAACTCGACAAGCGGGTCGCGGAGTTCACCCGGGTCCTCACCTCGCGCTCGCGCCTCACCCAGGCGGCGGCGAAGGAGTTCGCGAACGGGAGCACCGACCGGGACGCGTACTGGGCCGAGCAGGCGCGGGACGGCGGCGAGGCGGCGGAGGGGGTGGCCGCGTTCCTGGAACGGCGGCGGCCGGACTTCTCCTGGACGGGTCCGGCCTCGTCCACGTGAGGGGTGGTGCTCGTGCCGGTCTCGCTCCGCCGGAAGGGCTGGAAGGGCGTGGCAGGCAGTGCCGCGAAGTGTTGTCGGTCTGCTGCGGCAACGTCGTGGCTGGTCGCGCCCGCGCGGCGGAGCCGCATGTTGGCACAGCCCCGCGCCCCTTTGGGGCGCGGTTGTCAGTGTCACCTGCCACAATTGCCGCGCAACCTCAGTGGAGAAGGCGGTACGGGATCGTGACGACACCCCTCGTAGGGTCCATCGAAGGCAGGATCGCCGAGGAACTCGGCGTACGGGAGCGGCAGGTGAGAGCCGCCGTCGAGTTGCTCGACGGGGGTTCGACGGTTCCCTTCATCGCCCGCTACCGCAAGGAAGCGACCGAGATGCTCGACGATGCGCAGCTGCGCACGTTGGAGGAGCGGCTGCGCTATCTGCGGGAGCTGGAGGAGCGGCGGGCCGCGATCCTCGATTCGGTGCGCGAGCAGGGCAAGCTGACGCCCGAGGTCGAGGCGCAGATCCGCGGTGCGGAGACGAAGGCGCGCCTGGAGGACATCTACCTGCCGTTCAAGCCGAAGCGGCGGACGAAGGCGCAGATCGCGCGCGAGGCGGGCCTTGAGCCGCTGGCCGAGGGCCTGCTGGGCGACCCGTCCGTCGACCCGCTGGCGGCTGCGGCGGCCTTCGTGGACGCCGACAAGGGCGTCGCCGATGCGCAGGCCGCGCTGGACGGCGCCCGCGCGATCCTCACCGAGCGGTTCTCGGAGGACGCCGACCTGATCGGCGAGGTGCGCGAGCGGATGTGGGTGCGCGGGCGGCTGGCCGCCAAGGTGAAGGAGGGCAAGGAGGAGGCGGGCGCCAAGTTCGCCGACTACTTCGACTTCGCCGAGCCCTTCACCGCCCTGCCCTCGCACCGCATCCTCGCGATGCTGCGCGGCGAGAAGGAGGACGTCCTCGACCTGGTCCTGGAGCCGGAGGAGCCGACGGAGGGCCCTTCCTCGTACGAGGGGATCATCGCCCACCGTTTCGGGGTCGCCGAGCGCGGCCGTCCCGGCGACAAGTGGCTCAAGGACACCGTGCGCTGGGCCTGGCGGACCCGGATCCTGGTGCACCTCGGCATCGACGTGCGCCTTCGGCTGCGTACGGTCGCGGAGGACGAGGCGGTCAACGTCTTCGCGGCGAACCTGCGCGACCTGCTGCTCGCCGCCCCGGCCGGCACGCGCGCGACGCTGGGGCTCGACCCCGGATTCCGTACGGGCGTGAAGGTGGCCGTCGTGGACGCGACGGGCAAGGCCGTCGCCACGGACGTGATCTATCCGCACGTACCGGCGAACAAGTGGGACGAGGCGGTCGCCAAGCTGGCCCGCCTCGCCAAGGAACACGCGGTCGACCTGATCGCGATCGGCAACGGTACGGCGTCCCGCGAGACGGACAAGCTCGCCGGCGAACTCATCACCAAGCACCCGGAGTTGAAGCTCACCAAGGTGATGGTGTCCGAGGCGGGCGCGTCCGTGTACTCGGCATCGGCGTTCGCCTCGCAGGAACTGCCGGACATGGACGTGTCGCTGCGCGGGGCGGTGTCCATCGCGCGGCGGCTGCAGGACCCGCTGGCCGAACTGGTGAAGATCGACCCGAAGTCGATCGGGGTCGGGCAGTACCAGCACGACCTGTCCGAGGTGAAGCTGTCGCGGTCGCTGGACGCGGTGGTCGAGGACTGTGTGAACGGTGTCGGTGTCGACGTCAACACGGCGTCCACGCCGCTGCTCTCGCGGGTCTCCGGCATCTCCTCCGGGCTCGCGGAGAACATCGTCGCGCACCGGGACGCCAACGGGCCGTTCAAGTCGCGGTCCCAGCTGAAGGGGGTCGCGCGGCTCGGGCCGAAGGCGTACGAGCAGTGTGCGGGGTTCCTGCGGATCCGGGGCGGGGACGATCCGCTGGACGCGTCCAGTGTGCACCCGGAGGCGTATCCGGTGGTGCGGCGGATGGTGAAGTCGGCGGGGAGCGGGGTGGCTTCGCTGGTCGGGAACACGGCGGTGCTGCGGTCGTTGCGGCCCGATGACTTCGTCGACGAGACGTTCGGTCTGCCGACGGTGACGGACATTCTGCGCGAGCTGGAGAAGCCCGGGCGTGACCCCCGGCCCGCCTTCAAGACGGCCACCTTCAAGGACGGGGTCGAGAAGATCGGCGACCTGTCCTCCGGGATGGTGCTGGAGGGTGTGGTCACGAACGTGGCCGCGTTCGGGGCGTTCGTGGATGTCGGCGTCCACCAGGACGGGCTGGTGCATGTGTCCGCGATGTCCAAGACGTTCGTCAAGGACCCGCATGACGTCGTGAAGTCCGGTGACATCGTCAAGGTGAAGGTGCTTGACGTGGACATTCCCCGGAAGCGGATTTCGTTGACGCTGCGGTTGGACGACGAGGCGGTGCCTTCCGGGGAGCAGCAGGGGGGTGGGGGGCGGCCTCAGCAGCGTGGGGGTCGGCCGCCTCAGCCTCGGCAGCAGCGGCAGGGGCAAGGTGGTGGAGGGGCTCGGCAGGGGGCGCCCGCGCCCGGGAACAGTGCGATGGCGGATGCCTTGCGGAAGGCGGGGTTGGTGGATCCCAAGCGGAGGTGAGTACGGGTGCCGGGTGCCCTTCGCTGTGAGGGCACCCGGTGCTGGTGCTGAGGGGCGGGTAGGTCGCGCAGCCCGGCGCTGTACGGGGTGCCGCCCTCGGTGGGACGGGAGCCGCCCCTAGCGGCACGCATGCCCGCAGCGAGGCGGGCCTGCTTTCAGGGGCGCGGGGAACTGTGCGACCAGCCCCCACCGGGCCGCGGCCGAGCGAACTACGGCAGCTCCGTCACCTTGCCGGCAGCCACCTCGAAGCGCCGCGTCACCCGTACCGCGTCCAGCATTCTGCGGTCGTGGGTGACCAGGAGGAGCGTGCCCTCGTAGGAGTCGAGGGCCTGTTCCAGTTGTTCGATGGCCGGCAGGTCGAGGTGGTTGGTCGGCTCGTCCAGGACCAGGAGGTTCACGCCTCGGCCCTGGAGAAGCGCCAGGGCTGATCTGGTGCGCTCGCCCGGGGACAGCGTCGCCGCCGGACGCAGGACATGCTCCGCCTTCAGACCGAACTTGGCCAGGAGGGTACGGACCTCCGCCGGTTCCGTGTCCGGGACCGCCTCGCAGAACGCGTCCAGCAGGGCCTCGGGGCCGTGGAAGAGTTTGCGGGCTTGGTCGACCTCCCCGACCACCACACCCGAGCCGAGCGCGGCGTGCCCCGCGTCCAGCGGGACGCGGCCCAGCAGGGCGCCCAGGAACGTCGACTTGCCGGCACCGTTCGCTCCCGTGACCGCGATCCGGTCCGCCCAGTCGATCTGGACGCTCACCGGACCGAGGGTGAAGCCCGCGCGGCGCACCTCCGCGTCCCGCAGGGTCGCGACCACCGAGCCGGAACGCGGGGCCGCCGCGATCTCCATGCGCAGTTCCCACTCCTTGCGCGGCTCCTCGATCACGTCCAGGCGTTCGATCATGCGCTGGGTCTGACGCGCCTTCGCGGCCTGCTTCTCACTGGCCTCGCTGCGGAACTTGCGGCCGATCTTGTCGTTGTCGTTGTTCGCCTTGCGCCGGGCGTTCTTGACGCCCTTGTCCATCCAGCCGCGCTGCATCTGGGCCCGGTCCTGGAGGGCGGAGCGTTTGTCGGCGTACTCCTCGAAGTCGTCGCGGGCGTGCCTGCGGGCGACCTCGCGCTCCTCCAGATAGGCCTCGTAGCCGCCGCCGTACAGCCTGATCTGCTGCTGGACCAGGTCGAGTTCGAGGACCTTCGTCACCGTGCGGGTGAGGAACTCCCGGTCGTGGCTGACGACGAGCGTGCCGGCACGCAGGCCCTTGACGAAGCGTTCCAGGCGCTCCAGACCGTCGAGGTCCAGGTCGTTCGTCGGCTCGTCGAGCAGGAAGACGTCGTAGCGGGACAACAAGAGCGAAGCCAGGCCCGCCCTTGCCGCCTGGCCGCCCGACAGGGACGTCATCGGCTGGTCCAGGTCCACGGTCAGGGCCAGGGAACCCGCGACCTCCTCCGCCCGTTCGTCCAGGTCGGCGCCGCCGAGGTCGAGCCAGCGCTCCAGGCTCGTCGAGTACGCGTCGTCCGCACCCGGGGAGCCGTCCACGAGGGCCTGGGTCGCCTCGTCCATGACCCGCTGGGCCTCGGCCACGCCCGTGCGGCGCGCGAGGAAGTCGCGGACGGTCTCGCCCTCCCGACGCTCCGGCTCCTGCGGGAGATGACCGACGCTCGCGGTCGGCGGGGAGAGGCGCAGTTCGCCCTGCTCGGGCGTGAGCAGCCCGGCCAGCATCCTGAGCAGCGTGGACTTGCCCGCGCCGTTGGCACCGACGAGCCCGATCACGTCTCCGGGCGCGACGACGAGGTCGAGCCCGGAGAAGAGCGAGCGGTCGCCGTGGCCGGCGGCGAGGTTCTTGGCGACGAGGGTGGCAGTCATCAGGGTGCCGATCCTAACCGCCGCCCGCACTCCGCCGCGTCCGGGATTTCACCGGGCCATCGGCTCCACCAGCACGGTTCCCGACGTACGCGCCACGATGAACGACTCCCCCCTCACCGCCTTCGCGTCCAGTTCGATGCGGTGTCGGCCGGGTTCGAGGATGCCGTCGAAGACGTCGTGCGTCTGGGTGCGGTACAGGCGGTCCAGGCGGTACGCGGTGAGGTGGACGCGGCAGGTCGAGGTGACCTCTATGCCCGCCTCGCCGTCGGCCGCGACCAGGCGGGTGAGGCGGCGCCGTTCCAACGGGCTGCGGTCCAGGGCGTGTTCGATCTGGGCGACGAGAAGCGGGACGATCGGGGCGAGCCCGTCGACGTACGCCACCTCGACGCCCGCGTGTTCGAAGGAGCGGCGTACGGCGGCACGTTCCTCCTCGTCGACCGCGCGGCCGAAGGCGACGGCGCCGTAGCCGCGCAGTTCGTCGGCGGGGACGTCCGTGGCGTCCCGGGTGATGTCCGCGCCGATCCCTATGGTGCGCAGGGCGGCGGCGAGCTTGGCGAGGACGGCGACCCGGGCGCCGATCAGCAGCACCCGGCGGCGGGCAGCGCCCGGCTCCACGGACTCCGTGGCCTCCGCGGTGTCGAGGAGGGAACCGAGAGCCTCCCGGTACTCGGCGCCCGGGAAACGGAAGGGCCCGATGCCGTGGTAGCCGTTCAGCTCCAGGTCGGCGTGGGTGTCCGTCTGCCAGGCGAAGTCGCGCCACACATAGTCGTCGCCGTCCTTCTCGATGGCCGCGGTCACGGCACCGCACGCGAGGTCCGCGCACTCGGGACAGCCGTAGATGACGTACCGGCCGCCCTCCAGGGGTGCGTCGGCCTCCAGGAGCAGGCCGCGGACCTGGGCGGTGAAGATCGCGGGTGGGACGTCGGAGGCGAGCGGGGAGACCGCGTCGAGGTCGGAGAGCTGGTAGAGGAGGGGACGGCCGTCGACGATGAAGTCGAGGAAGTCCCGGTGGACTTGGTAGTCACCGTTGGCGAGGACTCCACCGGCACGCATCGCCGGTGCCAGGCCGAAGGTCGCGTACTCGGCAGACATGCTGTGAGTATCCCCAGACTGGGAGCGATCTGAGCACGGCATGACATATTCCGCTACCGTCCCCGCGTGGAGACGCGGCGGAGTGGTGACGTGATCGTGGTCGGCGGCGGGGTCATCGGCCTGACGACGGCGGTCGTACTGGCAGAGCAGGGCCGGCGGGTCCGGGTGTGGACGAGGGAGCCCGCCGAGCGGACCACCTCGGCAGTTGCGGGTGCGCTGTGGTGGCCGTACCGGATCGAGCCGGAGGCGCTCACCTGGGAGTGGGCGCTCGCGTCGTTCTCCGTCTACGAGGAACTGGCGGAGCGGCCCGGGGAGACGGGCGTACGCATGGTCGAGGGTGTACAGGCCGGGCAGCGGCTGGACGAGCTGGGGCCGTGGGCCGCGCGGATACCGGGGCTGCGGGAGACGGGTGAGGGCCTTTGGGCGCGGCTGCCGTTGATCGACATGCCGGTGCATCTGGGGTGGCTGCGGGAACGGTTCCTCGCGGCGGGCGGGGTGGTGGAGGAACGGTCCGTCGGGAGTCTCGCCGAGGCGACCGGGGCCGACGGGGTGGACGTCGTCGTCAACTGCACGGGGCTGGGCGCCCGCGATCTCGTTCCCGATCCGGGGGTACGTCCCGTGCGGGGGCAGTTGGTCGTCGTGGAGAACCCGGGGATCACGACGTGGTTCACGGCAGCGGGGCACTCCGGCTCGAAGACCACGTACTTCTTTCCGCAGCCGGGCGGGCTCATCCTGGGCGGCACGGCAGAGGATGACGCGTGGTCGCTCGTGCCTGATCCGGTGGTGGCCGAGGAGATCGTGCGGCGCTGTGCGGTTGTTCGGCCGGAGATCGCGGGGGCGCGGGTGCTGGATCATCGGGTTGGGCTGCGGCCCGCCCGTGGGGCTGTGCGGCTGGAGCGTGAACTCCCTGCCGACGGGCGGGTGTTGGTGCACAACTATGGGCACGGTGGGGCGGGGGTTACGGTCGCTTGGGGCTGTGCGCGGGACGCTGCGCGGCTTGTCGGGGGGTGAGTGGGTTTGTTTTTTGCTGCGGGTCGGTGGGGGCTGGTCGCGCAGTTCCCCGCGCCCCTGTCGGGGGCGCTGGCGCGCCACCCGACATCACCGGCCCAGCCCCCCTCCGCCACGGACAACCCGGTTCCGGCCCCCCTCCGCCACGGACCACCCGCCTCCTGCCCGCTCAGCAGGCCGTGTCCGGCTCCCCCTCCGTCAGGTGGTACGGGGCCCGCTCGTCCAGCAGCAGTGGTACGAGCGCGCGCAGTGACTGGCGCAGGGGGACATAGGCGCCGTCCTCCCCGTCCGGGCGTACCCGTACTCCGTGCAGCGACAGCTCGTCGGCCACCTCCGTGTACTGGTCCCCGGTGAGCCGGTAGCCGCACGCCGGGTCCTCGATCACCTCGGACGGTTCGGCCGGGTCGTTGTCCGCGCCGCCGAGGTAGACCGGGCCGGTGTCCCGGTAACCGGCCAGGCGGGCGGCGCCGGTGGCCGCGTCGAGCTGTCGGCCCCGTTCCCCGGCGAAGCTGAACAGGCCCTTCAGGGCGGCCAGCTGGGAGTCCACCCGGCGCCGGTTGTTGTCCGGCTCCGGCGTGCCCTCCGTCAACGGCTCGACGCGGCTCTCGATCAGCAGCCCGACCGCGTGCTTCACGCCGGACATGTTCCGCAGGATGCGCTCCTGCCCGTCCCCGGCGACCTGCCGGATCGGGTCACCGGTGACCGGGTCGGTCCAGATGCCGTACGTGCCGGTCGTGAACCCGGCGCTCCCGGCGGCCGGCCGGACGTACGTCTGCGACAGGGTCTGTGCCTCGGAGTGCACGGCCGCGTCGGTGTTGAGGTTACGCGGCCAGAGGTCGAACAGGTCCTTCTCGTAGTACAGGGGGGTCGCCCCGTACTCGTGCAGGTCGTAGACGACGTCGGGTTGGCGGTCGCGCAGGACCGTCGCCATCGCCCGTGCTTCCGCCGTCTGGAGGGACAGGTGGTCGCGGTTGATGTCGATGCCGTCGCTGTTGCCCCGGGTGTCGGCGGCCCGGCCGTCGGGGTTGGCCGTGGGGACGACGAGCAGGGTGGTGCGGGACAGGAACTCCTTCGTCCGCGCGTCCTTCGCGTATGCCAGGTCGCGGATCGTCGTGAGACAGGCCTCGCGGCCGGACGGCTCGTCGCCGTGCTGGCTGCAGATGAGCAGCACGGTGCGGGTGGTCGGGCGTTCACCGATGCGTACGAGTTGGACGGGGCGGTTCTGTTTGGTGGTGCCGATGCCAGTGAGCGTCACGCGGGCGCTTGCCCGGTCGACGGCGGTGAGGAAGTCCTGTTCCTCGGGCTGGCTGGTCCAGCGGGCGCCGTTCGTCTGCTCGAATCCCGTGCGTGGGGGCGCCGGTTGGGCCTCGGCCGCGTAGGCGGGGGCCGACAGCAGGGGTGCGGCGAGGGCTGCGGCGATCACCGTGGCAAGACGCGGTTTCATATCGCTCCCGGGATGCGGTGGGCGGCGCGCGGGTCGCGTACGCCGTCGAGGAGGGACGGGCTCGGGGTGGCCGTGACGGTACCGGCCGTGGCCTGCGCGAACGCGCCCGCACCGCCGACGAGGGGCACCCTGGCCGTCGTACGGGACAGGTCGAGCGTGAGGGTAGGGGTGGTCGACGGCGGGTCGATGAGGTCCTTGTCCGTGCCTGCGACGATCAGGGCTAGGCGGTGGCCCGCCGGGATCACGTGGTCGCTCGCGTGCAGGTCGAGGGCGATCGTGTACGGCTTGCCCGGGGTGAGCGGGGCGCCCTTCGCGGCCGAGGCGTGGTTGCCCAGGTCGGCCCAGCCGCGGCTGAGGATCGTGTAGTCGACGGCCGTCGTCTTCGCCTGCGTCACGCGGAAGCAGGAGCTGTCGCCGGTGGTGCCCGGGCCCCAGCAGGTGCGGTCGGTGAGCGTGGTGATGCCCTCGGCTGCGTCGGCGTAGTCCCGGATGGTGTCGGGGCCGAGGTCGACCAGGACGGCGGTCAGGTGGGCGGTGGTGGTGGTCGGGGTGGCCGTCACGGTCACCGTGGACGAGCCGGACACGCGCAGGTCGGCGGCGAGTGGTGCGGTGGTGAAGCCGGCCTTGCCCGGTGTCGAACTGTCGATCTGCGCCGACCAGTCGGTCTCGCTCAGGGTCGGGTCGTCGGTGAACTTCTCCGTGCCGGACTGCTTGCGCAGGCCGAGGGTGCCGACGCCGGGCTGTTCGCCGGTGCCGGGGCGCAGGGTCACCGTGTCCGTGGAACGAGGCGGCCAGACGGACGAGGTGACCCACTGGTCGGGGTGGCGCTCGATGTCGGCCATGGGCTCGTCGTCGATGCCGTTGTCGTAGCCGAGGAGTTCGTGGTCGAACCAGCGGTGCAGGGTGTCCACCCAGGTGGCGCGGCGGAAGTCGAAGGGGTCGACGTGGCCGGTCTGGGAGAGCCAGATCTTGCGCTCGACGCGGTTCTTCGCGAGGGCGTCCCACCACTGGCCGAAGTGCTTGGGGCGGACGTTGAGGTCCTGCTGGCCGTGGATGACGAAGACGCTGGCCTTGATCTTCCGGGCGTCCTTCACGTAGTCGCGCTCGGTCCAGAAGGACGTCCAGTCGCCGGTGCGAGGGGCTCCGGCCACGATCTTCTGCTGTACGGCGGCGCACTTGGCGCGGGCGGCCGGGCTCTCGACGTAGTCCGACAGCCAATCGGGGCCGGAGTCGTAGAGGGGGGCGCCCTTGGCGAAGTAGTAGTCGTACCAGGAGGAGATGGCGCTGATCGGGACGATCGTCTCCAGGCCCTTGACGCCCGTGGCGGCGACGCCGTTGGCGATCGTTCCGTCGTAGCTCTTGCCGATCATGCCCGTCTTGCCGTTGGTCCAGGTCGCCTTGGCGCGGTCGGTGCCGGTGCGGGTGGTGTAGGCCTTGGCGCGGCCGTTCAGCCAGTCGACGACGGCCTTCGCGGACTGGATGTCGGAGCGTCCGCCGACGTCGACGCAGCCGTCGGAGCGGTTGGTGCCGGCCAGGTCGACGCCGACGAAGGCGTAGCCGCGCGGTACGAAGTAGTTGTCGTAGAACAGCGGCATCTGGACAACGTTGCCGTTCGCGTCGTACGTCTTGCGCTGACTCTCGTTGCCGCGTCCGCAGCAGGAGTAGTAGGGGCTCGCGTCCATGATCACGGGTACCTTGCGGCCCTGCGCGGCGAGTTCGCGCGGCCGGACGATGTCGACGGCCACGCGGTCGGTCTTCCCGTCGCTGTCGCCGTCGAGGCCGGTGTCCACCCAGACGGCCTCGCGGATCGCGTTGTCGTACGAATAGACGGGTCTGCTCTCCCGTGGGGCGCTGTGGGCGACGGCCGGGGTGAGCAGGGCGGCCATGAGGGCGGCGGTGGCCGCCGTCGCGAGCGTTCTCCAGGTCGTGAAGCGCGTGCGTTTCGGCATGTGCCGGACGGTACTGCGGTCAACTCCCGTGCAAAAGAGGGTCTCTTGGGCCCATGACGGCCGAATGGCGATCGTGTGACAGGGGTGGCCATGGACACACCTGGCCTCACAGATGACGAATCGGCTCACGGATTTCCTTAAGCATCCATAGCGATTCGCCATCTCCTCGGGCCAGGCCGCGTGTGAGTGCGGTGGTCGAATGTGTGACCTTTACGCGGGGGTGTCGTTGAGCTGATCGGATGACAGCACCACGAGCGGGAGGGGGCATTGGTGGGACGGAAGCTGCCGCTCGGTGAGGGTGAGACTGCCCGTACGGCCTGCGCCCGTGGCCTGCTGCGCGCCGCAGTTGACGAGAAGTCGGGTGAAGTCCTGTCGGCTGGTGTGCTGGTGGAGCGGGTGGGGTGGGCTGCTGATCTTGTGTCCGGGATGGTCACCGCCCTGCTGGCCGAGCGCTGGAACACCGTCGATGTGGGCGTGCTGGCCGGTGGCGAGGATGCCGGGGGCCGGGCGCTGCCGTCGAACGCGTGGATGGCCCTGCGCCGTCTGGGCTGGACCGTCGGCCCGGCCGAGGACATCCGGGTCAATGACCGCATCGTGCGGATGGCTCAGGAGACGGCTGGGCGCACGCTGCGCTCGGCGAAGTGGCGCGCCGACCTCACTACCGGGGTTCTCGCGACCTGGCCCGCGGACCCCGCCAAGCGCACCCCGGACGAGTGGGACGCGGTACGTGCGGCGGTGCCCGGCGGATGGTTCCTGCCGTCCAATGTCATCAAGGGCCGGACCCGGCAGGTCGCCGCCTTCGTGAACAAGCATCGCCGGATGCCGGTCGATGTGTTCGAGGTGGAGACGGCCCCCCGCGTCGCGCGGATGCTGTTGCTGTCCGCGTGTGACGGGCAGCAGGCCACCATCGAACGCGCCGACGATCACAGCCGGGCACTGCTGCGCCTGCAACTGCCCACCCGCCCCGACCCGCGTTCCTACGCGAACTGGACGTGGGTGGCCTGCCCCATCACGCTACCGCCGACAATCCCCGCGAACGCGGTGCTGCACCTGCCCACCCTGCGCATCGACCAGGGCAGGGTGCGGGCCGATCTCGCCTACACCCACCCGGTCCCGGAGCCGCAACGGAGCGGGCATGTGGTCGCGCTGGGCGTGGACTGGGGCCTGAACACCCTGCTGTCCGCCGGGGCCGCCCGCCTCCACGACGACGGCACCATCACCGCCCTCGGGGCCGGTGGCATGTTCCGCGCCGCAGGCGTCCTGGCGAGACAGCACCGGCTGCGCCGCCTGTCCGAACACCTGCACACCAAGGCCGACCTCCCCCACGCTCGGCTTCGCTCGCGCGGGGGGACCCCCATCCAGCGGCTCACCGGCGGGTGCGAACAGCACGCCCTGACCGGTCGGCATGCGGTCCTGGCCGAGGAGATCCGGCACGTCTCCACTCGCCGGTCGAACCTCAACGACGCCCTCGCTGCGGCTGCCGCCCGTTGGGCCGTGGACCAGGCCATCGCCGCCGGGGCGAGCGTCATCCACGTCGAAGACCTCCGCTCCGTGGAAGCCCGCGGCATGGGCCGCACCCACAACACCCGCATGTCCCAGCAGATACGCGGACAGATCGTGGACCGGATGCGGCACCTCGCCGCCGAGACCGGTATCACCGTCCCGGCCCGGGGCACCTCCAAACACTGCCCCCGGTGCCTGGTGCCGCTGCGGCATCGCAAGGCCCCCGACCGGCCCACCACACCCGGCTGGAGATGGGCCCTCTGCCCCTCCTGCGGCTGGCAGGGCGACCGCGACCAGGGCGCCTGGCAGCGCATCGCCGCACGCGGCCTCACCCACCAGACCAAAAGCGTCACCGATCGCACCAGCGGCGCCATGGCCATCCCCACGGTAGTGGAGAAGCTCGAAGCGGGCGCGGTCGTCACACCCGAGCCGAAGACCAGCCGGACGGACCGGTCCAAGACCGGACCCACCCGGCGACACGCAGCACGTCCGACGCCCAGGCGACGCCGGACATCCTCCCCTACCCGCCCCCCGGGTCCGGTAGGCCAGCGTCCGGAGGGACACGCACCAACGGGCCGGACCCGGCTGCCCCGCGCAGCCCACCGGCACCAGAGCGTGACGACGATCAGCACACCCACCACCAGCCGGCACCGGCCGCGAGGAGCAGCACTGGGTGCAGGCTTCCACCTGCACGCCCACGCCACCCCTCCACAGTGGGAAATCCCGTTGCCAGACACCACGTCTGACATGGGATCGCTTAGCCAATCAGAGACGCTGCGAACAGACTTCTGGAACGGGATCGCGGCGACCAACTCCGTGCACGACGTGCACGGAGACGCGATCCTCACAAGTACGCGGATCCGCCTGACACGTTGAGGGTCTGGCCGGTCAGGAAGCCGCTGCCCTCGTCGATCACGTACAGGAGTGTCGAGACGAGGTCGGACGGCAACTGGGTGCGCGGTACGGCCTGTTGGGCGCGGACGTGCTCGAAGCCGCCGTCCGCGCCGACCGTCCGCTCGGCCGTCGCCGTACGGACCATGCTGGGGGCGATCGCGTTGACCGTGATGCCGCAGGGGCCGAGGGCCGAGGCGAGGGCGCGGGTGAAGCCGATCAGGCCCATCTTCGAGGTGACGTAGGGGACCATCGTCGGCGGGGCGGTGAGGACGGCCGCCGAGGCGATGTTCACGATGCGCCCCCAGCCCGCAGCCCTGAGGTGCGGCAGTACGGCCTGGGTGACCAGGAAGGGTGCTTCCAGGTTCACGCGCATCACGCGCCGCCACTCCTCCGGGGTCGTCTCCTCGAAGGGCGAAGAGGGGTAGACGCCCGCGTTGTTGACGAGGATGTGCAGGGTCCCGAAGCGGTCGATGACGCGTTCCAGCGCCTGCCGTACCTGGGTCTCGTCGGTGAGGTCGGCGGTCAGCTCCAGGTAGTCCAGGACCTTTCCGGCGGTCTCGGGCTGCGGGACCAGGTCCAGGCCCGCGACCCGGTAGCCGTGGCCCGCGAGCGCCACGGCGAACTCGTGGCCGAGGCCCTGTGCCGCGCCGGTCACCAGTGCGGTACGCGTCTCCATGGGGCGAGTGTGATGAGGCCCCGGCCGCTCGGCAAGAGCGCATTTCACTCGCCGGAACGGCCCGGTTGCCGCCCGCGCCCAGGGGGCCCACGCTGCGGTGCACCCCCCGCCACCGTTGCAGCCGCCCGTACGGGAGCCGTGCCCGATGACCGAGACCGAGCGTGCCGTGGACGACGCCGAGCGCGCCCGCGAACAGGACGGCGGGCGGCGGCGGTTCAGGGTGCCGCCGCGGCTCGCCGGGCTGCTGCCGCGCCGGGTCGTACGGGACGAACTGGGCGTCCTGCTCGTCCTGGGGCTGCTGATCGCGGGCATCGGCATTCCGTATCCCGACTTCCTGGCGAGCGACAACCTGCTGTCCACCGCGCACAACTCCGTGTACATCTCGCTGATGGCGTGCGGGATGGTGTTCGCGCTCGCCATGCGCGAGGTCGATCTGTCGGTGGGCGGCACTTACGCGATGTGCCTGGTGGTGGGGGCGCTGCTGGTGCGGGAGGGCACTCCGCCGTGGCTCTCGGTGCCGGTGATGCTGGCCACCGGGATCCTGCTCGGGGTGTTCAACGCGCTGGTCACGACACTGCTCGCGCTGCCGTCGTTCATTGTCACGCTGGGTACGCTGCTGCTGTTCCGGGGGGTCGGGCTGGCCCTCGCGGACGGCAAGCAGATCACCGATCTGCCGTTGGACGACTCGTTCTTCACCCTCGCGGGCGGCGACGCGGGCGGAGTCCCGTTCGCGCTCTGGGTGCTGCTCGCGGTGGTCGTCGTCCTCTCGGTGGTGCTCGCCCGCACCCGCTTCGGAGCCCGGGTGCGGGCGATCGGCTCCAACCCCGACGCCGCCGCGTTCAGCGGAATCCCCGTCGTCCGCACCCGAGTTCAGGCCCTGGCTCTGTCCGGCCTCACCACCGCTTGCGCCGCCGCCCTCGCCCTCGCCTTCTACGGCGCAGGCGACCCGACGCTCGGCCAGGGCTACGAGTTGCAGGCCATCGCCGCGTGCATCATCGGCGGCACCCCGCTGGCCGGCGGACGTGGTTCGGTGATCGGTGCGGTGGCCGGGGCGATGATCCTGTCGGTCGTGGCCGCCGGGCTCGTGTTCTTCGAAGTCCCCATCAACTGGACGTCGTTCGCGACCGGCGGGGTCATCCTCGTCGCGGTCGCGGCCGACAGCGCGCTGCGCCGGACCGGACGTCGACGCAAGTAACTCCCTCCACCTCACCGCCAACTCCCCACACCGAAACGCCAAGTGCCCCTGTGAGCCGCTCCCTTGGAGGCCCCGATGCACCGCCGACTCCGTACGCTGTCCGCCGCCCTCGGCGCACTGGTACTGATGGCCGCCGCCGGATGCGGCGACTCCGACAGCGGTTCCGCCGGTTCGGGCGGGAAGCTCAAGATGGGCATAGCGGTCGCCAACATCTCTCTCAACTTCGCGCACGAGATGGTCCTCGGCGCGGAGAGCGCCGCCGACCACGCGGGGAACATCGACTTCAAGGCGGTCGGTCCGCCCAACACCGACGGGCCCGCCGAGGTGCAGCTCTTCCAGAACCTGACCGCCCGCGCCAAGGACGGCATCGTCCTGGAGAACCTGGACCCGCCGATCTTCACCCGCCCGGCCGCCCGCGCCGTCGACCAGGGCATCCCGATCGTCGCCCTGGACACCTCCCCCACCGACGGCAGCAAGGTCACCTTCTATGTGGGCAACGACAACTACGCGCTGGGCGAGTTGATGGCGACGGAGGCCCTGAAGCGGCTCGGCGACGACCCGAAGGGCGAGATCGTCATCGGCGTGCCCAACCCCGGGACGCCGGTGCTCGACAACCGGGCCGAGGGGATCGCCGACACGTTCGCGCAGAAGGCGCCGAACGTCAAAGTCCTCGGCCCCTTCCAGACGTACAGCGATCCCGGGCAGAACTACAGCTCCTGGTCGGCGCAGGTCAACGCGCACCCGGACGCGCTCGCCTTCCTCGGGGTCGGGGACGCCGACAGCTACAACCTCGCCAAGATCAAGAAGTCGGAGGGCGGGAAGTGGCTGACAGCGGGCTTCGACGTCGACCCGAAGACGCTCGACGCGGTCAAGGACGGCTCGAACTTCGTCACCATCGACCCGCAGCACTTCCTCAAGGGCTATCTGTCGACGGCGATGCTGATCGAGGCGGTCCGGGAGAACGACGGGAAGCTGCTCGACGGCTGGTTCCTGTCGCCGGGCGGGGTGGTGGACTCCTCCAACATCGACGAGATCATCACCCGCCAGAAGTCCGCGGAGGCGGCGTACGACTGGTACAAGCCGACGATCGACAAGCTGCTCGGCGACCAGCAGGCCAACATCAAGCCGCTGAAGGACGCGCGCTGAGATGACGTACGGCGATGTCCTGGTGGCGGAAGGACTGGTCAAGTCCTACGGCGGGGTACGGGCGTTGGACGGCGCCGGGATCAGGCTGCGGGGCGGCGAGGTGCATGCGCTGGTCGGTGAGAACGGGGCCGGCAAGTCGACGCTGGTACGCATCCTTTCGGGGACGCTGGCAGCGGACGAAGGGGCGGTACGACTGACCGACGACACCCAAATCGCTGTCGTCTCGCAGGAGTTGAGCCTCTTCCCCGACCTCACCGTGCGGGAGAACCTCTTCCCGCACCGTCCGCCGCGCCGCTTCGGCCTGCTCGACCACGGCGCCATGGACCGGGCGGCCCGGCCGGTCCTCGCCGACCTGGGCCTCGATGTCGAGCCGGGCACCCTGCTCGGCGAACTCCCGTTGGCGGACCAGCAGTTGACGGAGATCGCCCGCGCCCTCCTGCGCCGCCCCGGACTCCTGGTCCTCGACGAACCGACGTCGGCGCTCCCGGCCGCCGCCGTGGACCGCCTCGAACGCGTCCTGCGCACCCTCACCGGGCGGGGCATCGCGGTCCTGTACGTCACCCACTTCCTGGAGGAGGTGATGCGCTTCGCGCAGCGCGTGACGGTCCTGCGGGACGGCCGGGTCGCGCTGGCCGGGGTGCCACGGGCCGAACTCGACGTACCCGAGCTGGTGACGGCGATGCTCGGCGGCCGGCCCGAGCCACCGGCCCGCCGGACGCGCAAGGCGGTCGACACCTCACCGCCGCCGGTGGTGCTGTCCGGGGTGAGTGTGCCCGGACGGCTCAGGGATGTGACGTTCACCGTGCGGGCGGGCGAGGTCGTCGGGGTCGCGGGGCTCCAAGGGGCGGGCCATCTGGGCGCGTTGGAGGTGGTGTGCGGCCGTACGGCGGTCTCCGCGGGGCGGGTCGACATAGGAGGCCGGGGGCAGCCGCGTTCGCTGCGGGCGGCCGTACGGGCCGGGGTCGCGTTCGTACCGAGCGACCGGAAGCGGTACGGGCTGATGACCGGGCGGACGGTGTGGGAGAACGCGACGGCGGTGAGCTGGCTGGCGCTGGGCAGGGGCGGTGTCATGCCGTCGAGAGCCCAACTGGTGCGTGGGACGACTGATCTGACGGAGCGTCTGCGGCTGCGCGGCGGCCCGCACGACATCGTGGGCCGACTCTCCGGCGGCAACCAGCAGAAGGTCGTCTTCGCGAAGTGGCTCGCGACCGACCCGGCGATCGTGGTCCTGGACGATCCGACGCGGGGCGTCGACGTCGGCGTACGGGCCGAAATGCACCGTATCGTCGGCGAGTTGGCGGCGGGCGGCGCGGCCGTCCTGGTCGCGTCGACGGACCTCGCCGAACTGACGGAGGTGTGCGACCGGGTGCTGGTGTTCGTGCGGGGGCGGATCACGGTGGAGGTGCACGGGGAGCGGCTGACGGAGCACGAGTTGGCGGTGGCGATGCAGCGGGGGGTGCCGAGGGCGGGGTGAGGGGTGTGATGGGCGAGGGATGACGGGTGAGGGGTGACGGGGACGGGTGACAGGGTGATGGGAAAGGGGCGTGTGGTTCAGGCCGAGAGTCGCCTGGTCAGTGCCCTGGCCGCCGCACACACATGGGCGCCGACCCGGTCCACGTCGAGGCGGCGGGTGCCGCCGGTCACCGAAATGGCGGCGACGGGGCGGGAGTCGCGGCCGTAGACCGGGGCAGCGACCGCCGAGATACCTACCTCGGCCTCCTCCAGGTTGACGCCGTAGCCACGGGCCCGGGTCAGGGCCAGGTCGCGGGCGAGTTGGCCGGGCAGGGTGAGGGTGCGGGGCGTGAGGCGGGGCAGGGAGGCCCGGGGCAGCCGGGGGTCATGGGCGAGGAAGATCTTGCCGGTGGCCGTGCAGTGCGCGGGCAGCCGCCCACCCGTGCGGGAGACGATCGGCGTGGCTCGGCGGCCGGTGATCTTCTCCAGGAACAGGGTGTCGGTGCCGTCCGGCACGGCCAGGTGCACGTTCTCCTTCGTCGCGTCGTGCAGATCGCCGAGGAACGGCAGTGCCGTGTCCCGCAGTTCACGGACGGACGGCGCCGACTGGCCGAGGACGAAGAGGGCGAGCCCGATGCGGTACGAGCCCTCGGGGGTACGTTCGACGAGCCCCAGCCGGACCAGTTCGCCGATCAGCCGGTGCGCGGTCGGCTTGGGCAGCCCGGTGCGCAGGGCGAGTTCGGCGAGGCTCAGCGCGGTGTCGGAGTCACCGCAGACCCGCAGCAGCGTCACGCCCCGCGCGAGCACCGACTTCGGAACCGGTCCGTCCGTCATGGGGAGATGGTCGGGCCATGGGGGCCGGGTGACAAGACGCGCGTGACTATGAGTCCGGAACGTCGCCCTACTGCTGCCGCAGCGGTACGTCGAGCAGCAGCGGCCTCGTCAGCTCGCCCGCCCCGGCGACGATCTCCCGTACGTGCTCGGCGCCGGTCGCCCGTACCGCGTCGACGCCGAAGAAACGGGCCGCCTGGGTGAAGTCGAGCGGCCCCAACTCCGTGCCGGGGCAGACCCCTTGGCCGCCCATCGCCGCGTAGGTGTCCTGGAGGGTCCGGTACACACCGTTGTTCATGACGACGAAGAGCACAGGGGCCTGCGTGCGGGCCGCGCTCCACAACCCCTGGAGCCCGAACAGAGCGCATCCGTCCCCCAGTACGGCGACGACCGGCCGCCCGGGCTCGGCGAGCGAGCGTCCGACGGCGGCACCGATGCCCCAGCCCAGCCCGCCGCCGACGGTGTGCGTATAGCTTCCGGGCCGGTCGAGCCGTACGAGCCGACGCAGCAACAGCCCTACTGTGATGGCCTCTTCGACCACCACGGCGTCCGGCGGCAGCCCCCGCGCCACGGCGTGCGCGGCGGCCCAGGGCGCGAGCGGTGCCGGGGAGTACGCGGCCAGGGCGGCGGCCTCCGCCCGCTCCCGCTCGGCGCTGTGCCGCTCACCGGCGCGCAGGATCCGGGCCTTCGCGGTGTGCGCGGGCACCTGGCTGCGCAGCAGCTCGGCCAGCTTGTCGAGAGAGGGCGCGAGCGCGCCCACCAGCCCGGCGTCGACGGGGAAGTTACGGCCGATCTCGTCCGGGTCGGAGTCCAGCTGTACGACGGTGACGCCGGGCGGGAGCGCGGGCCCGGGCGTGTAGTGGTGAGGCGTGAAGGCGTGGGCGCCCACGATCAGGACGGTGTCGTACGGGGAGAGCGCGGCGCGGATCGCGTCGTGGCGGGGCGGGAGCATGCCCGCGTGGAGGGGGTGGGTCGTCGGGAAGTCGAGCCAGTCGGCCATGGGCTGGTGGTGGACGGTGGCACCGCAGGCCTCGGCGGTCCGGACCAGGGCGTTCACCGCGTCCTCGCGGCCGACTCCGTCACCGGCGACGATCACGGGGCGGGCGGCGGCGCCGAGGAGAACGGCGGCCCCGTCGAGCCCTGCGGCCGGCCCGGGCCGGGGCGGGACGCTGCGGGCAGGCACCTCGACCTCGGTGTCCTCAGCGAACAGGTCCATGGGGACGGAGAGGAAGACGGGCCCGGCCGGGGGCCTGACGGCCAGGGCGAAGGCGCGGCGCAGGGCGAGGGGCAGGTCGTGGGCGTGCTGGATGTCGAAGGTGGCCTTCACGGCGGGGGCGGCGAGGGAGACGAGGTCGCCGGAGAGCATCGGGTCCTGCTGGAGGTGGCGGCGGTCCTGCTGGCCTGCCATCACGACGAGGGGGGTGCGGGAGCGGCGGGCGTTGAGCAGCCCGATCAGTCCGTTGGCAAGCCCGGCGGCGATGTGGAGGCTGACGAAGGCGGGGCGGCCGGTGGCACGGGCGTATCCGTCGGCCATGGAGACCACGGCGCCTTCGTGGACGCCGAGGACGTATTCGGGGGTGTCTGCTTCGGTGCCCTCGGTGTGCGCGAGGGCGGCGAGGAAGGGGAGTTCGGTGGTGCCGGGGTTGCCGAAGACGCGGTCCACGCCTTCGCCGCGCAGGATTTCCAGCAGGGCGAGGGCGGGACGGGATCCCATGGGGGCTCCTCGGGGGCGGTGGGACGAGGACCGGTTTGGTTGCCAGTCAGCGTCCGATGCCGGTGCACGAGGGGACAAGGGGGGCGTGTCGCTGAGCGATACGGTTTCTCGCCCCCGCCGCCCTTACCCGTCCCATCCTTCTGGGGGCTGCGCCCCCAGACCCCCCTTTCGCGCCGAACGCGCTCGTCCTCAAACGCCGGACGGGCTGATGGTGCGGGCCGGTGCTGAAGTGCGGTGGGGGTGAGTGGGCGGGGGAAATGGTGGGCTGGGCGCGGTTGTCGTCGAACGCCGGCCGGGGTTGGTCTTTCAGCCCGTCCGGCGTTTGAGGACAAGGCCCGTTCAGGGCCGTAGGGGGGTCTGGGGGCGCAGCCCCCAGGGGATGGGAACGGGTAGGGGCGGCGGGGGCGAGAAAACTACCGGTCCCCGAACCCCTCCCCCTTCTCCGCCCTCTCCACCAGCAACCCCGGCGGAGCAAACCGCTCCCCATACCGCTCCGCCAACTCCCGCGCCCGCGCCACAAACCCCGGCAGGCCGCCCTCGTACCCGTTGATGTACTGGAGGACACCCCCGGTCCACCCCGGGAACCCGATCCCGAAGATCGAGCCGATGTTGGCGTCGGCGACCGACGTCAGCACGCCCTCCTCCAGCAGCCTCACCGTGTCCAGCGCCTCCGAGAACAGCATCCGTTCCTGCATGTCCACGAAGGGAATCTGCGTACCGTTCCCACCCTCCGCACCCTCACCACGCCCGAAGTACTCCCGCAGCCCCGGCCACAGCCCCGCCCGCCTGCCGTCCTCCCCGTACTCGTAGAACCCGCCGCCCCCACTCCGCCCCGTACGGCCGAACTCGTCCACCATCCGGTCGATCACCGCCTCCGCGGGATGCGTCGGCCACGTACCGCCCGCCTCCTCCACCGCCCGCTTGGACTCCGCCCGGATCTTGCGCGGCAGGGTCAGCGTCAGTTCGTCCATCAGGGAGAGGACCTTCGCCGGGTAGCCCGCCTGTGCCGCCGCCTGTTCGATCGACGCGGGCTCGATGCCCTCGCCGACCATCGCCACGCCCTCGTTGATGAAGTGCCCGATGACCCGTGAGGTGAAGAAGCCGCGTGAGTCGTTGACGACGATCGGGGTCTTCCTGATCTGGCGGACCAGGTCGAAGGCGCGCGCCAGCGCCGCCTCCCCCGTCCGCTCACCCTTGATGATCTCGACGAGCGGCATCTTGTCGACCGGCGAGAAGAAGTGCAGCCCGACGAAGTCGGCCTGGCGTTCGACGCCTTCGGCGAGGGCGCTGATCGGCAGCGTGGAGGTGTTGGAGCACAGCAGCGCGTCCGGGTCGACGAGGTGCTGGATCTCCTGGAACACCTTGTGCTTCAGCGCCGGGTCCTCGAAGACCGCCTCGATGACCGCGTCGCAGCCGGCCACGTCCTGCGGATCGGCCGTCGGCGTGATGCGGGCGAGCAGTTCGTCCGCCTTCTCCTGGGTCGTACGTCCCCGGGAGACGGCCTTCGCGCACAGCTTCTCGGAGTAGCCCTTGCCCCGCGCCGCCGCTTCCGCCGAGACGTCCTTGAGGACGACCTCGATGCCCGCGCGGGCGCACGAGTACGCGATTCCCGCGCCCATCATCCCGGCGCCGAGCACCGCCACCCTGCGCACCGGGCGCGGCTCGAAGCCCCTGGGCCGGTTGGCGCCCGAGTTGACGGCCTGGAGGTCGAAGAAGAACGCCTGGATCATGTTCTTCGAGGTCTGTCCGGCGGCCAGTTCCACGAAGTAGCGGGCCTCGATGACCTGCGCGGTCTCGAAGTCGACCTGGGCGCCCTCGACGGCCGCCGCGAGGATGGCGCGCGGGGCCGGGTAGGGCGCGCCGTTCGTCTGCTTGCGCAGGTTGGCGGGGAAGGCGGGCAGGTTCGCCGCGAACTTGGGGTTGGCGGGGGTACCGCCCGGGATGCGGTAGCCGGGCTTGTCCCAGGGCTGGTGCGACTCGGGGTTGGCGTCGATGAAGGCGCGGGCCTTGGCCAGCAACTCGTCCTGCGTGGCGGCCACTTCGTCGATCAGGCCGTTCTTCAGGGCTCGCGGGGCGCTGTACTGGGTGCCCTGGAGCAGCACCTTCAGCAGCGCGTCGGCGATGCCGAGCATGCGTACCGTACGGACGACTCCGCCGCCTCCGGGGAGGAGACCGAGGGTGACCTCCGGGCAGCCGATCTTCGTGCCCGGCGTATCGAGCGCGATCCGGTGGTGGCAGGCCAGCGCGAGTTCGTAACCGCCGCCCAGGGCCGCGCCGTTCATCGCCGCGACCACCGGCTTGCCGAGGGTCTCGATGCGGCGCAGGTTCCGCTTGATGGCGAGGCCGCCCTCGAAGAGTTCCTGGGCCGTCTCGGGGGTGACCTTGATGAGGTCGCGCAGGTCGCCGCCCGCGAAGAACGTCTTCTTGGCGGAGGTGAGGATGATGCCGCGGATCGTGTCCTTCTCGGCCTCCAGCCGGTCGGTGACCACCGCGAGGGAGTCACGGAACGCCTGGTTCATGGTGTTCGCGGACTGGTCGGGGTCGTCGAGGACGAGGGTGACGAGACCGGTGCGGTCCTGTTCCCAGCGGATGGTGGTGCTCTGTGTCATGACGGGGATCTCCGTGGAAGCTCAGAGGTCTTCAGAAGTCTTTGGTGGTGCCGAATCGGCCGAATCGGCTGAATCCGCCGGGAGTTCAGATCCGCTCGACGATCGTCGCGATGCCCATCCCGCCGCCCACGCACAGCGTGGCCAGGCCGTACCGCTTGTCCTGGCGCTCCAGTTCGTCGACGAGCGTGCCGAGGATCATCGCGCCGGTGGCGCCCAGCGGGTGGCCGAGCGCGATGGCACCGCCGTTGACGTTGATCTTGTCGAGGGAGAGGCCCATGTCGCGGGCGAAGCGGAGGACGACGGCCGCGAACGCCTCGTTGATCTCGACGAGGTCGATGTCGTCGATGGTCAGCCCGGCCTTGGCGAGCGCCTTGCGGGTGGCGGGCGCCGGGCCGGTGAGCATGATGGTGGGCTCGGAGCCGGACACGGCGGCGGAGACGATCCGCGCGCGCGGACGCAGCCCGTAGCGCTCGCCGACCTCCTGGGAGCCGATGGCGACCAGCGAGGCGCCGTCCACGATGCCGGAGGAGTTGCCCGCGTGGTGGACGTGGTCGATCTTCTCGACCCAGTGGTACGTCTGGAGGGCCACCGCGTCGAAGCCGCCCAGGTCGCCGATGTCCGCGAACGAGGGCTTCAGCCGGGCCAGGGAGTCGGCGGTGGTGCCGGGACGCAGGTGTTCGTCGTGGTCGAGGACGACCAGGCCGTTGCGGTCCTTCACCGGGACGAGGGACCGCTCGAAGCGGCCGTCCTTCACCGCGGTCGCCGCCCGCTCCTGGGACAGCGCCGCGTACTCGTCGACATCGCGCCGCGAGAAGCCCTCAATGGTGGCGATGAGGTCGGCGCCGATGCCCTGCGGCACGAAGTTGACGGCGAGGTTCGTCATCGGGTCGTTGAACCAGGCGCCGCCGTCCGAGGCCATCGGCACCCGGGACATCGACTCGACGCCGCCCGCGAGGACGAGGTCCTCCCAGCCGGAACGCACCTTCGCGGCGGCCATGTTGACGGCTTCCAGACCCGACGCACAGAAGCGGTTCTCCTGGACGCCGGCCACCGTGTCCGGCAGTCCCGCGACGACTGCGGCGACCCGCGCGATGTCGGAGCCCTGGTCGCCGACCGGCCCGACCACGCCCAGCACGACGTCGTCGATCGCGGCCGGGTCGAGGTCCGGGAAGCGGTTCCGGATCTCGTGGATGAGGCCTACGACGAGGTCGACGGGCTTGGTGCCGTGCAGGGCTCCGTTCGCCTTGCCGCGCCCGCGCGGGGTGCGGATCGCGTCGTACACGTACGCTTCGGTACTCACTGGAAGGCCTTTCGGGGAGGGTTGGGCGAGCGGGCGTCGGCCGGGGTCAGCCGCCATCCTTCAGGAGTCGGGGCACGTCCCAGTCGCGCGCCACGTCCGCCGTGTCGGCGCCGGGCTGGGCGGGGCCGCTGTGGATCGACGTGTGGGTGACGGAGAAGCGGGGTGCGGGGGCGGGCTGGGTGATGCCGCCGTGGTCGGTGAAGGTGCCGCGGGCGGCGAGGTGCGGGTGGTGCGGGGCCTCGCGCAGCGAGAGAACGGGCGCCACACAGGCGTCGGAGCCCTCGAAGACCGCCGTCCACTCGTCCCTCGTACGGGATTTGAAGCGCGCGGTGACGGCCTCGCGCAGGTCGTTCCAGCGGGTGATGTCCTTGCGGGCGGCGGAGTGGTCCGGGAGGCCGAGCAGGTCGAGGAACTCCGCGTAGAACTGCGGTTCCAGCGCGCCGACCGCCATGTACCGGCCGTCGGCGGTCTCGTAGGTCCCGTAGTACGGGCAGCCGCCGTCGAGGAGGTTGGCGCCGCGTCGGTCCTGCCAGCCGCCCGCCGCGAGCATGCCGTGGATCATCGTGGCGAGATGGGCGGCGCCGTCGACGATCGCGGCGTCCACGACCTGGCCGGTGCCCGTCGCGCGCGCGTGGTGGAGGGCGGCGAGGACGCCGACGACGAGGTAGAGGGAGCCGCTCGCGTAGTCGCCGAGGAGGTTGGCCGGGGCGGGCGGCGGTGCGTCCGGGCTGCCGATCAGGCCGAGGGTGCCGGTAGGGGCGAGGTAGGCGATGTCATGCCCGGCGCGGCGGGCGAGCGGGCCCTCCTGGCCCCAGCCCGTCATCCGGCCGTAGACGAGCCTCGGGTTGCGGGCGTGGCAGCTCTCGGGGCCGATGCCGAGCCGCTCGGCGACACCGGGGCGGTAGCCCTCGACGAGGATGTCGGCGCGGGCGGCGAGGTCGAGGACGCGGGAGGGGCCGTCGGGCGCCTTCAGGTCGACGATCACCGACCGCTTGTTGCGGTTCGTCACGTCGTACTCGGGGTCGATGGCGAGTCCGGTGCCCCCGGGCCGGTCCACGCGGACCACGTCGGCGCCCAGGTCGGCGAGGAGCATCGCGGCGAACGGGCCGGGCCCGATGCCCGCCAGCTCGACCACCCGCACCCCCGTGAGCGGGCCGCCTCCCGCCGCCTCCGCCACTGACATCGAGCCCTCATCTCCCGTGACACCACCGACAACCGATGCGACACCAGCGATGCTAGGAACGCGTTCCACTCCGCACAAGACTTCGCCGGGCACATATTAAGCAAGCGCTTGGCCAAGCCCTTCCCGCCACTGGCAGTCACGGACCGGCCGCACGCCTCCACTCCCCCTCACGCTAGCCTCGACCACCGACAACGGCGTGGGACGCACAACGAGAGGTGTCATGAGCAGGCCGAGCAGGATGGAACGCCCGTACGACATCGTGCTGTTCGGAGCCACCGGCTTCGTCGGCACACTCACCGCCGAGTACCTCGCCGCGCACGCGCCCGAAGGTCTGCGCTGGGCGGTCGCCGGCCGCAGCCGGGACCGGCTGGAGTCGCTGCGCGAGCGCCTCGTGGGCCTCGGCAAGGCCGCCGAGGTCGGGGTGCTGGAGGCGGACGTGTCCGATCCGGCCTCGGTCCGCGCGCTCGCCGGGCACGCGCGCGTGCTGGCCACGACGGTGGGCCCCTATCTGACGTACGGCGAGGAACTGGTCGCCGCCTGTGCGGACGCCGGCACGGACTACCTGGACCTCAGCGGGGAAGCCGAGTTCGTCGACCTGGTGTACGTCCGGCACGACGCACGCGCGCGGGAGACCGGCGCCCGGCTGGTGCACGCCTGCGGTTTCGACTCCGTCCCGCACGACCTGGGCGCGTACTTCACCGTCTCGCAGCTTCCAGAAGGGGTGCCGCTGACCGTGGACGGGTTCGTGCGCGCCGACGCGATGTTCTCGGGCGGCACGTTCGCCTCGGCGCTCAATCAGCTCTCCAGGGGGCCGCAGCTGCTGGCCGCCGCACGCGACCGCAGGCGGCACGAGCCACGGCTGCTGGGCCGCCGGGCGACCGCCCCCTCGGGCGTGCCCCGGTACGCCAAGGAGGTCGACGCCTGGGCGCTGCCGCTGCCCACCATCGACCCGCAGGTCGTGGTGCGTTCGGCCCGCGCGCTGGAACGGTACGGCCCCGATTTCCGTTACCGCCATTACGCGGCGGTACGACGGCTGCCCATCGCGGTGGGCGGGGTGGCCGGGGCCGGTGCGGTGTTCGTGGCGGCCCAAGTGCCGCCCGTGCGGCGCTGGTTGTCCGGGCGGCTGGAGCCCGGGGACGGGCCGAGCGCGGAGAAGCGGGCGAAGAGCTGGTTCACCGTGCGGTTCGTGGGCGAGGGCGGCGGTCGGCGGGTGTTCACGGAGGTCGCGGGCGGCGACCCCGGCTACGACGAGACGGCGAAGATGTTCGCCGAGTCGGCGCTCTCCCTGGCCTTCGACGACCTCCCGGCGACGTCCGGGCAGGTCACCACCGCCGTGGCGATGGGCGACGCGCTGATCGACCGCCTGCGCAAGGCGGGGATCACGTTCCGGGTGGCGGCGAGCCTCTGACGGACAGGCCCGTCAGAGGTTCACTGGGCCCAGCCGGTGACCGTGTAGATCATCCCGACGATCCAGGCGAGTCCCGCCAGTACGGCGACGATCAGCGCGGCCGTGACGGCGCGCTCGACGGGCTGGGCGGGGCTGGCGGCGGGCTTCGGGGCGCGGTGCGTGGTCATGGACACAGCCTGCCGACAGCTCCGGCCCGCCGACATCCGTACAGGTACTCAGAACACATACTCAGATGATCACTTGAGTCCCTCGGGAGCTCCCCGGCTCCCCTGCTCCTTCAGGCGGTCACTTCCTTCAGGGCCTGCCGGCACAGGGCGTCCGCCCGGCGTGTCGTCTCCGGGAGGCGGTAGTCCGGGGTGAGCGCCAGGACGTGGGCGCAGGCCGTGTCGAGGGTCGTGCGGTGGCCGACCGAGACGAACACCGGCTTGACCGCGTCCCGGGTGCGCAGGGCACGGCCGACCTCCTCCGGGCCCGCCAGGAGTGGGGCCGCCGATCCACACCGGGCGCCCGGCTCCTCGTACGTGAAGGTGAACGGGTTCTTCGCGACGCCGATCGTGGGGAGCCCGGTGAGGACGCCGAGGTGGCTGGCGAGGCCGAAGCGGCGCGGGTGGGCCAGGCCGTAGCCGTCGCAGACGACGAGGCCGGGCGGTACGGGCAGCGTGTCGAGGGCGGCCAGGACGGCCGGGATCTCACGGAACGCGAGCAGGCCGGGCACGTACGGGAAGGGGACCCGTCCGACGGCCGTGGCCTCGGCGACGACGTCGAGGCTCGCCGCGTCCAGGACGACCGCGGCGGCCACGACGAGGTCCCGTTCGTCGTCATAGGCGACGTCGACGCCCGTGACGTGCCCCGTCCCGGCCGGCGGTCCCGGCTCGTCGAGCACCACCCGCGACCGCAGCTCGTCCTGGACCGCGCGGGCGTCGTCCTCGGTCGTGGGCCAGTCCGCCGGAACGGGCACGCTCGTCGTCATCTCCATGGTGCCGACGAGCGTACGGCCCCCGCGCCACAGGTCACTTGCCGCCCAGGGCCCGCTTCAGCTGCTCCTTGTTCATGTCCGAGCGGCCGTGCACGTTCCGCCGCCTGGCCTCCTCGTAGAGCTGGTCGTACGTCGGCCCCTGGGCGCCCTTGTGCGAACGCAGACCGCCGCGCCTGCCGGACGACATGTCCTCGGTGGACGTACGGCTGGCGGTCTTGGACTCGCCGGCGCGGGCGCGTTCCTTGTTGACGGTCCGCGCGGCGATCTCCTCGGCGCGCTTCTCGCTCTCGCCCCGGTCGAGAGCGCTCTCCTTGATGTGTTCGTACTGGCGTTCCCGCTTCGGGCTGGCACCGCGTGGCATGGCCGTTCACTTCCTTCGCTCGCGCTGTCCTCTCGGGCTGGTGTCGGTGAACGGGTACCCAGGCCTCACGATTCGAGCCGTGCCACGCGCCCCTTCTCCCCGGCGGCCCAGCAGCCCAGGTCGGGGGTGCAGTCCACGGTGTCGTACGAGCCCGTGTCGACGGTCTTCCAGGTGCGCCCGGCGTCCGTGGTGAGGTCCGTGCCGGTCGGGCCGACCGCGAGCGCGGCCGTGCGGCTGTACGGGAGCCAGGCGACGCCGGAGCGGTAGGCGGGCGGGGATGTCGCCGAGGTGGTCCAGGTACGGCCGCCGTCCGCGGTGACCGCTCCCGCGCGCGGGGAGGCCTGGTCGGCTCGGTAGTCGCCGCCGACCGCGAGTCCGTGCGTGCGGTCGCGGAAGGCGAGCGCGAAGACACCGCGCGCGCCGTCGCCCGCCGGGATCGGTGTGTCGGAGGCCGTCCAGGTGAGCCCGCGGTCGGCGGAGTGCAGCACACGCGCGCGTGCACCCCCGCCCGTGGCCAGCCAGACGTCACGCGGCCCGGAGCTGACCAGGCACTGCCCGCTCGCCGCGAAGCCCGCCTCGCCGTCCAGCGCGGCCGGCATGCCGTCATTGGGGAGCACCTTCCAGGAGCGTCCGCCGTCGCTGGTGGAGAGGATGCGGAACTTGCCGTCCACGGGGTCGCTCATCGCGAGGCCGTGGCTGCGGTCGAAGAAGGTGAGGCAGTCGTAGAAGGCCCTGGCGTCGGTGTTGCGGAAGGACTCGGTCCAGGTCGTGCCGCCGTCGTCGGTCCGGTAGACCCGGGAGGCCTCGCCCTCACCGATGGCCAGGACCACGGCGCGCCGCGCGTCGAACGCCTCGATGTCCCGGAACTGGAGTTCGGCCGCGCCCGGCGGAGAGACGTTCCGCCAGCTCGCCCCGCCGTCGGTGGTGCGCAGTACGGTGCCCGCGGTACCGGCGACCCAGGCGGTGTTCCGGCTGACGGCGGACAGTCCACGGAACCGGACGTCGGCGGCGCCGCTGTCCTTCGGCGCCCAGTGCGGCGCCCGGTGCCCGGAGGCGGCGCCCGTCCCCTCGTACGCCTGCGCGGGGGCGGCCAGTCCGGCGGCCACGGCGGCGAGTGCCGCCGCGTACGCACCCGCCGCCACCATTCGCCCTGTCCGTCTCGTCCGGCTCGCCCGTATCGTCCGGCTCGCCTGTCGCTTCGTGCCCAAGATCCTCATGGCGGGCGAAGGTAGCATTGAATCCTCCCCTCCCTGGAAGGGAAGGGGATTCCTGGCTCAGGCCGCCTCCTGGAGCAGCGCTCCAGGAGGTCTTCTGCCATCGGCACCAGCCGGGTTGAGACCAGCCCGGACGAGCATGACGCGTGCGGAGTTCTTGTCCCGTGGGGACACGTTTGCGCACGCGGTGCAGGTGTAGGTGCGCTCACCCAGCGGCAGTGCGTGCTTGGCTCTCGCATCGCAGCGCGCGCAGTCCATCGTGGTGTACGCGGGGTGGACAAGGCGGATGTCCCGCCGGTGCTTGCGGCCCATCCCGATCAGAGCGGCCTTGGTGGCGCCGACAGCGGCGTCAGCGGCCTTACGGGCCATCGTGGTCTTGGCGAGGAACTTCGGGCGGAAGTCCTCGACAGCGATGGCATCGTGGTCACGGACAACCTTCTGGGCCCACTTGCGGCCGGTGTCCTCACGCTGCCGGGCTGCCTTCTTGTACGCCTTCGCCCGCAGTCTCTTCGCCTCGCGGTAGCCCTTCGATCCGGGCTGGCCCTTCTTCGGCTTGCGGCGGGCCATCATCCGGTCGTACCGGGCCACCTTCGCCCGCGCCTTCCCACCGTGCCCGGCGTGCGGCAGGTCGTGCGCGTCGGACGTGGTGGTCGCCGTCTCCTTCACACCCCAGTCGACGCCGAGGACGCGGCCGGTCCGAGGCAGCAGCTGGACCTGAGCGGGTTGAGGGTCGCCAGTGCCTCGTGCTTCTTCTTGTACGTGGGCATCCCGGCCCTGCGTGCCATGGGCAGGCGCTCGGTGATGTCCTTGTGCGCCTTGGCGCGGGAGCGGCCGAAGTCTCGGATGATCTGCTGCTGGACAACCGACGAGCCCTCACGCAGCCACGGCGTACGGGCGCGGGCCTCGGTCAGCATCCTGTCGAGCTGAGCCGGGCCGCACGTGGCCTTCTGGCCGGTGGCCTTGTTGCGCAGGTGCACGGCCCTGGACTTGGCGACGCACTCATTCCACACCCAACGGCATCGGTCCCACTCCGCCGCCAGGGCGGTGCAGGCCGTGGACGACACACGCAGCCGGAAGGTGTACCGGGTATGCCCGACCTCCGCAGCCGCCCCCACCTGCGCCATCTCGCCCCCTCACGGTCCCCGACCGGGACACCGTGCCGTCCCGAACCCTCCGAAGGACCATACGTACGACAACCGCACACACATCCCCCGATCCCACGTCCGCCACCCCAACCAGCGATCACAGGCACACGCGTTCGCTTCACCTCGGCGATGCCGACAGCGGTTGGACGCTCCACGCCCTGAACCGAACGCGGCGACGCCCCACGTCGCGACACCCGGATGCGATTCCTCCCCGCAAGAAACAGGTGAATGAACTCGGTGACAGAGGTCACTCGAAATTCAGGTGCACTGATTGGCTCATTCCGGCGTCTCCTTCAGTGTGCGGCCCGTTCCATCCAGGAGTCCGGCCAACCGTCACAAGGGAGCAGGCGTTGTCCACCACCGTCATCGAGCAACTCGTAGAGGCCCGTCTCGTCGCCGCCGCACCGCGGATGCCGAGCATTCCCGCAACGCTCACCTACGACCGGAGCGACCCGTTCGCGGTCCGGATGACCTTCCCCGCGCCGGCCACACTGGAGGGCGTGGAGGTCTGCTGGACGTTCGCCCGTGAACTCCTCTCCGACGGCATGCGGGAGCCGCAGGGCCACGGCGACGTCCGGGTGCGGCCGTACGGCTACGACCGCACGGTCCTGGAGTTCCACGCCCCCGAGGGCACCGCGGTCGTCCATGTCCGCTCGGGCGAGCTGCGCCGCTTCCTCGCGGCCACCACGGAGCTGGTGCCCGTCGGCCTGGAGCACCTGCAGACCGACCTGGACCACGACCTGGCGGAGCTGATGCGCGACGCCCTGTGACAGCCCCTGTGGCAGCTCCGTTTAATGCTTTGACAGCCTGAAACGCCTCTTCCTACGCTTGCAGCGGTCCTGTTGCCGTCGATTGGAGAAGGACGTTGCTCTACTGAGGTCCTGAGACACCGCGCCCCACACCCTCCAGTGGTGTGTGTGCGCAGCGTGCGACCTCGGTGTTCGAGCCGTCCGTGCCTCCCTCCGGAGCAGGGCCTTTCTCGTGTCACCCGGACACTCCCGCCCGCCGCCCGTCGGTGTCTCGATACGCGCTTGCCCAGACCGCATCAAGCAACCGCGAGGCCGTATGTCCGCCACCACCTCCATCGCCATCACCTCCCTGTCCTTCGCCTGGCCCGACGGCACCGCCGTCTTCGAGGGCCTCGACGTCGCCGTCGGCCCCGGCCGCACCGGGCTCGTCGGCGTCAACGGCTCAGGAAAATCAACCCTGTTGAAGCTGATCGCCGGTCAGCTCCGGCCCGCCGACGGCACCGTCCGTGTCGCGGGCGACATCGGCTACCTCCCGCAGAACGTCACCCTCGACACCGCCCTGCGCGTCGACGAGGCACTCGGCATCGCCGCCAAGCGGGCCGCGCTGCACGCCATCGAGGCGGGTGACGTGGCCGAGGGGCACTTCGAGACGATCGGCGACGACTGGGACGTAGAGGAACGCGCCCTGGTCACGCTCGGCGAACTCGGGCTCGGCCACATCGAGTTGGACCGCACGATCGGCGAGATCTCGGGCGGCGAGTCGGTCCTGCTGCGGCTGGCCGCGCTGCTCCTCGCCCGCCCGGACGTCCTCCTGCTGGACGAGCCGACCAACAACCTCGACCTGTACGCGCGTCGGCGCCTCTACACCGCTGTCTCGTCCTGGCCCGGGGTGATGGTCGTGGTCAGCCACGACCGTGAACTCCTGGACCTGGTCGACCAGATCGCCGATCTGCACTCCGGCGAGGTCACCTGGTACGGCGGCAACTTCTCGGCGTACGAGGAAGTGCTCGCCACCGAACAGGAGGCCGCCGAGCGGATGGTGCGCGTCGCCGAGGCCGATCTGAAGAAGCAGAAGCGCGAACTGGTCGACGCCCAGGTCACTTTGGCCCGGCGCAAGCGGTACGGGCAGAAGATGTTCGACCAGAAGCGCGAGCCGAGGGCTGTCATGCGGGTGCGCAAACGCACGGCGCAGGTGTCCGCCGGCAAGTACCGCATCCTGCACGAGGAGAAGCTCGCCGGCGCGAAGGAACGCCTCGACGAGGCGGTGGACGCCGTACGGGACGACGACGAGATCCGCGTCGACCTGCCGTACACGGCCGTACCGCCGGGCCGTACCGTACTCACGCTCCTGGACCTGGAGTTGGCGTACGGAGCGAGCGCGGGCTCCTTCGATCTGCGCGGGCCGGAGCGGGTCGCGCTGATCGGGCGCAACGGGGCGGGCAAGACGACGCTGCTGCGGACCATCTCCGGGGAGCTGGCACCGGTCTCCGGCGAGGCACACGCGCACGTGCCGCTGCGATTTCTGCCGCAGCGGCTCGACGTTCTCGACGACGAGCTGACCGTCGCGGAGAACGTGGCCCGGTTCTCGCCCGCCGCCACCAACAACCGGGTCCGTGCCCGGCTGGCCCGCTTCCTGTTCCGGGGCGCCCGCGCCGACCAGCCGGCGGCGACCCTGTCGGGCGGCGAACGCTTCCGCGCCGCCCTGGCCGCCCTGATGCTGGCCGAGCCCGCACCCCAGCTGCTGATGTTGGACGAGCCGACCAACAACCTGGACATGGCGAGCGCACGACAGCTCACGACGGCCCTGGAGTCGTACGAGGGCGCACTGATCGTCGCCAGCCACGACCTGCCGTTCCTGGAGTCGATCGGGATCACCCGGTGGCTGCTCCTCGACGGCGAACTGAGGGAGATCTCCCCGGAGGAGGTGGGCTGACCGACGGGCGGCCGACGGGCTGATCGAGGCGTTCCAGGCAGGGGTGCGGGCCCCTGTCTGACCTCCGGGGCTTTTGTCCGCACCGGCCCGCCCTGCATGATGTGCGCGGACGCCCCCTGCGATTCGGAGTTCCGCCCGTGCCCAGCAAGAAAGCCCTCATACGCCGCCCCAGCCCGCGCCTGACCGAGGGCCTCGTCACGCACATCGAGCGTGAGGAGGTCGACGCCGGCCTCGCCGCACGGCAGTGGGAGGCGTACGCGGAGGCGCTGCGCACGCACGGCTGGGAGACCGTCGAGGTCGATCCGGCGGACGACTGCCCGGACTCGGTGTTCGTCGAGGACGCGGTGGTCGTCCACCGGAACGTCGCGCTGATCGCCCGGCCCGGCGCCGAGTCCCGGCGCGGTGAGACGGGCGGCGTCGAGGAGGCGGTGGCCCGCCTCGGCTGCTCCGTGAACTGGGTCTGGGAGCCGGGCACCCTGGAGGGCGGTGACGTCCTCAAGATCGGCGACACCCTCTACGTCGGGCGGGGCGGACGGACGAACGCCGCCGGTGTGCAGCAGCTCAAGGCCGTGTTCGAACCGCTCGGCGCCCGGGTCGTCGCCGTACCGGTGAGCCAGGTGCTGCATCTGAAGTCGGCGGTCACGGCGCTGCCGGACGGGACCGTGATCGGGTACCCGCCGCTGGTGGACACCCCGTCCCTCTTCCCGCGCTTCCTGCCGGTGCCGGAGGAGTCGGGAGCGCACGTGGTGCTGCTGGGCGGCGGGAAGCTGCTGATGGCGGCGAGCGCGCCGAAGACGGCCGAGCTGCTCGCCGACCTCGGGCACGAGCCGGTGGTCGTCGACATCAGCGAGTTCGAGAAGCTCGAGGGCTGTGTGACATGCCTCTCGGTGAGACTCCGGGATCTGTACATCTGACCGGGCGATCGGGGTACCCGTTCAGCTCTGGACCTGCGGGTCCGGGGCCGTGGCGCGTATCGGCCGTGAACCCGCTGATCAGCGATCTTTACCGCACTCTTAACCTACGGTCGCGTAACCTACGGAAACGTAGCCTACGATGCCGTAGGTTACGTACTGGAAGCCCGCTCACCCGCTCGCACGTCATTCTGGAGCATTCATGACGATCACTTCTCCGCACCTCGGCAGCCCGTCCGGCGCCTGGACCGACGCCCGGCTGCTGTTCGCCCTGGAAGAAGTGGTCGAGACGGAACTCAACCGGCACCTGAAGGTCGCCAAGGACTGGATGCCGCACGAGTACGTGCCGTGGAGCGACGCCCGCAACTTCCCCGGTTTCTTCGAGGACGGCGAGGCCTGGGGCAAGGAGCAGTCCAAGGTCACCGAGCTGGGCCGGATCGCCCTGGTCGTCAACCTGCTCACCGAGGACAACCTCCCCAGCTACCACCACGAGATCGCCAGCCTGTTCGGCCGCGACGGCGCCTGGGGCACCTGGGTGCACCGCTGGACGGCCGAGGAGGGCCGGCACGGCATCGTGATGCGCGACTACCTGCTCGCCTCGCGCGCGGTCGACCCGGACCAGCTGGAAGCCTTCCGGATGGCCCACATGGCCGAGGGCTTCGAGTCGGACAACCGGCACTCGATGCTGCACTCGGTGGCCTACGTCGCCTTCCAGGAGCTGGCCACCCGCGTCTCGCACCGCAACACCGGCCACCAGTCGGGCGACCCGGTCTGCGACCGCATGCTGGCCCGCATCTCGACCGACGAGAACCTGCACATGGTTTTCTACCGGAACCTGCTGAAGGCCGCCTTCGACCTCGCTCCCGACCTGACCATGCAGGCGGTCCGGGACGTGATCGTCAACTTCCGGATGCCCGGTCACGGCATGCCCGGCTTCGAGCGGGCCGCCGCGCAGATGGCGATCGGCGAGGTCTACAACATGCGCATCCACCACGACGACGTCCTCCAGCCCGTCCTGCGCCACCTGAAGGTCATGGACATGGGCGACCTCGGCCCCGAGGGTCTCCAGGCGCAGGAGGAGCTGGGCATGTTCATGGGCGGCCTGGACTCGGAGGCCTCGAAGTTCGACGAGAAGCTCGCGGCCCGCAAGGCCCGCATGGCGGCCCGCGCCGCCGGCTGACCGACCTCGGCCCTCCGGTCGCTCGGATCCGCCTAGGGATCTCCGCGCCGGTGATCCCGGCCGGCCCGCTTTCCGCCGGGGCCCGCGGCGGAGCCGCTGACATCACAGCCCCCGGAAACTCACTCGTACGCCGTCACCTCGTCCAGCGCCGCGTCCCGTACGTCGGCCTCGGGGTGGCGGCGCAGTGCTGTCAGCCGCTCGCGCCAGGGCGCGGCCCAGTCCGTACGGCTGCCCAGCGCCCCGGTGACGGCCACCGCGAGCAGCCCCTCGGCATGGCCGCCGTGGGCGGTCAGACGGCCGACCTCGGCCAGCAGCACCTCGGGGTCACCCTCCTGTTCCCGGCACTCCAGGCGTGTGCCGAGTTCACCGGCGGTGCGGACGGCGAGGGCGGGGCGGCCCGCGGTGAGCGCGGCCAGCTGTCCGAGAGGGGGCGGCTGGGCGTCGAGGTCCAGGTGGTACGCCGCCAGGGTCGCGGCCTGCGGTACGTGGGTGTCGTACCTGGCGAGCAGCTCGCTCGCGGCGAGGGCGGCGGGCCGGGCGGATGCGGCGGCCGGTCTGCCGTACTGGACGAGGCAGGAGACGACGTACTCGACCCGACGCCGGGCCGGACGGTCGCGCCGCTCCCCCGCGTCCAGGTCGGCGTCGTCGGCCGCCGGGTGCTCGGCGAGGGTCCGCAGGGCCTCCAGGAGCCAGTGCGCGCCCTGCGGGGAGCCCTCGGCGACGGTCACCAGGCCTCTGGCCGCCACATGCCAGTTCGTCCGGTCGTCGAGGTTGGTCGCGGCCCGGACCAGCACCGCGGGCGCGTCCGGCGACCAGGGCGTCCAGTGGGCCAGGGCGCCGAGGGCGAGGGCTGCGGTCTCGGGGTCGTCGGTGGCGCACACGGCGTGTACGAGGTGGGCGTAGCGCTCGCGGTGGGGTTCGGGCAGGTCGAGGGGGCCGACCCGCAGCACGGCCCGGCGCAGCACCGGCTCGGCGACGGCCGCGTCACGCAGCACCTCCCAGACCGGTTCGTGCGCCACGAGCGCGCCCGCGAAGGCCACACACGCGGTACGGACGTCGCGGTGGGCGCCGGGCCGCCCGTACGTCTCGCAGAGCAGCGTCGCGGCCGACGGCGCCGGGAGCCGGGTCGCGGCGAGCCGGACCGCCTCCTTGCGGCTGGTCACCTTGACGTCCGGCGCGCGCAGCACCTCGGCCAGCTGTCCTGCCAGCAGCGACGGCGGCGCGTACCGGGAGGCCCGGGTGGCCGCGTGGACGGCGACGCGGGCCCGGTCGCCGCCCGCGTGCGCGAGCAGGTCGGGCAGCGCCTCGTGGGGCCGGTCGGTGCGGGAGAGCGCGGCGAGAGCGGCCTCGGCGAGGACGACGTCCCCGGAGCCGGTCCACTGCCGTACGAGCGCGGCGCCGAACTCCGGGACGTACGCGGCCTGTTGAATCGCGCCGACCCGACGGTACAGCGGCAGCGCGGAGTCGTCGGCGACGTCCGCCAACTGCCGTACGAACTCTCGCTGTTGGCGGGGTCGCCAGCGTCGGACGCCGTCGTGGCCCGGTGCGGTCCAGGTCTCGCGCTTCGGGAGGAAGCGGCCGTACGGCGGGGTCTCGGCGAGGAACGGGTCGAGCAGGTCGGTGCGGCGGCGGGCGAGGATGTGCCAAACCGACGGCAGTGCTCCGGCGGAGGGTTCGTGGGCGAGGATGCGCGCGACGCGTTCGTCGCGGGTGGTGCGCGGCTCCAGCCAGAGGCCGATCGCCGTGCGTACGGTCTCGTCCTTGCCGCCGTAGCGGATCGCCTGCCAGAGCAGGTCCTGGAGTTCGGCCATGCCCGCGGCACGGCGTCCGACGGCGCGGGCGAGGGCGAACGTGAGGCTGTAGTCGGCCTTTTCGGCGCCCGCCTCGATCCATGGGCGCAGCGCCTCGTACACACGGTGTTCCTGGCCGCGTGCGAGGGTCCGGTCGAGGCGGCCGAGGTCGGCGGTACCGGTGTGGCCGGTGATGCGGACCAGGGTGCGCAGCGCCCAGTTCACCAACTCCCGTGGCCCGCCCGCCGCGTGCTCGCGCAGCACCGCCAGCGCGAGGGTGCTGAGCCGCTGCCGGGTGAGGGCGGAGGAGTCGCGGGACTCGACGGCGTCGGCGGTGATCCGGTCGAGGTGCGGTTCGGCGTCCTCGGTGAACAGCGCCGCGCGGATGTCGGCCAGCGCCCCCAACGCGGCCGAGCGAACGGGGTCCTGCTCGTTCCGCAGCCGTCCCATGTCCGCCAGTACGGCGGTGACCGCGGCCGGGTCGGCGGAGCGCGCGGCGTTGCGGATCAGCAACGGCCAGGCCAGGGCGCGGTCTTCGGCGGCGGGGCGGCGGGTGGCGTCGATGAGCGCGGCGCGTGCCTCCTCGACGGGCAGGAACGATTCGACGAGGAGTACGGCGTGCCAGGCGGCGCCTCGCTCACGGGCGGCGGCGGCCATCCGGCGCGCCTCGTCGGGTGCGTGGGTGCGCGGCAGCGCCGCCAGGATCGCGTGGTCGACGGTGACGGAAGCCGTACCCCGGCCCTCCTGCACGGCCGTGAGGAAGGCGTGGCGGTTGGCGGGTGGCATGGCGGCGAGCAGCACCGGGAGGTCTCCGGAAGCAGCCAACACCCTTCCATGGGCGATGAGTTCGGGAGCCCCGGAGCGGGCCAGCGTGCGCAGCACGGAGGTGTTCAGCCGGCGCACACCCAGGCCGGCCCAGCCGGGCGTGCCGAGCAGGCGCAGTACGCGCTCGGGGGCCTCGGCGGCGAACATGCCCATACGGGAGGTGAGTTGACGGGGGAACACTCTGGGCGGCCGTCGCTCCAGGAAGCCGAGGACGCGCAGGGGGTCGTGCGGCGCGACGGCGGCCACGGCTGCGGCGAAGGCCTCCCACCAGGAGTCGTTCAGCGCGGTCGGCAGTTCGGCCAACTCCCGCTCCACCACGTCGAGCAGGAGGTCCGGATGGCGTCGGGCGAGCGCCCGGCAGCCGTCGAACGCATGGAACAGCTCAGGCAGCAGCCGCGCCACCGTGTCCGCAGTACACCCGGGCAGGAGTCGTGCCGCCTCGGCGTCGCCCCAGTCCTGCCGCACTCCGTCCAGCAGCCGGTCGGCGAGTGCGGTGCGCCCGCCCGCGACGATCGCGCGCAGCAGGTCCCGGCGTACCGTCTCGGAGGCGTCGGTGAGCCCCGACTCGTAGGCGGAGTCGGGGATTTGAAGGCTGTCGGCGGCCCGCAAGGCATGCCCGCGCACAAAGGGGTCGGGGTCGACGATCCGGTCCGCGATCCATTCGGTGTCGCGACCGACGGCCGCGGCGACGACCGCGAGGTCACGTCCGTACGACCCGCGTTCCTCCAGCTCCGTCAGCACCGGTCGCAGCGGTGTGAACTCCCTTGCGCGTGCGGCGAGTTCGCGCATGCGCTGCGGGTACGGAAGCGGGTCGAGAGCGTTCAGCAGACTGTCGACCTGCTGCTGCGGGGTACGGGGCATGAGCTGGATTGTGCCCGCTCGGAAGCGGTCGGCGTACGGGAATTGCCGTCCGAGAGGTCAGCGGGAGGTCAGTGGGTGGTGGGCGAGGTGCGCCGGAGGTGGAGCCGTTCCTTCTCGGAGAGACCGCCCCAGACGCCGAACCGTTCGTCGTTGCTGAGCGCGTACTCCAGGCAGGCGGGGCGCATCTCGCACATCCCGCAGATGCGCTTCGCCTCGCGCACCGAGCTGCCGGGCTCGGGAAAGAAGAAGTCGGCCCCGGTCTCCGCGCACAGGGCCTGCGCCTGCCAGGCGCCGTCCATCGGGGTGATCGTCTCGTAGTGCATGCACGAGATCGTGCCGGACGGCGAAAAACGTTCGCTCAACGTCCGATCAACGCCGGATGCAGGAGCCGTCCATCGCGCGGCCCCGGCATCCCGCCGTTCGTAGGATCATGCTCCCGTCGGATGCGCGAGCGCACGGCGGCGCGCGGAGTGTCTTGGAACAAGGCGCGTCTCCCTCTTCACCCAGGGTGACCGCCTCCAGCGCCCACCGCGCACTGCGGCACTCCGGCAGCGATTGTCAGTGGGCGGTGCAAGACTCGGCAGAGCAGGCAACGGGTCCCTCGCAGAAGGCGGGGCCCCACAGAGGAGGGCAAAGATGCTCACCACCCGTTTCGTGACCGGCGCTCCGAACTGGATCGATCTCGGCACCCCCGACATCGAGGGTGCCACCGCCTTCTACCGTGCGCTCTTCGGCTGGGACTTCCGGTCGGCGGGCCCCGAGGCCGGCGGGTACGGCTTCTTCCAGCTGGGCGGGAGGACCGCCGGGGGCGGCATGCAGATGACCGAGGAGCAGGGGGGTGCGCCGTCCTGGACGGTGTCCTTCCAGACCCCGGACGTCGACGCCACCGTCAAGGCCGCCGAGCAGGGCGGGGGTGCCGCGCCGATGCCCCCCATGGACGTGATGGACGCGGGCCGGATGGCCGTCCTCACCGACACCGCCGGCGCCGTCTTCGGCCTCTGGCAGCCCGCCCGGATCAAGGGCCTCGAAGTGACCGGCGAGCCCGGCTCCCTGTGCTGGGTGGAGCTGTACACGCATGACGTGCCCAAGGCCGCCGCGTTCTACGGCAAGGTGCTGGGTCTGGAGACGTCGGGGGTGCAGTTCCCGGGCGGCTCGTACACCTGTGTCAACCCGGCGGGCGCCGGGGAGGACGGGATGTTCGGCGGCGTCATCGACATCGCCGACGACCCGACGGGCACGGAAACCACCCCGTACTGGCTCCCGTACTTCGAGGTCCCCGACACCGCCGCGACGGTCGCCAAGGCCCAGGAACTCGGCGGCCAGATCCGAATGCCGGCCACGGAGGTGGAGAGCGTAGGCACCGTCGCCAAACTGACGGACCCGTACGGGGCCCGCTTCGCGGTGATCAAGAGCGTGCAGGTGTAGCGCCCCAAAGGGGCGCGGGGAACTGCGCGACCAGCCACGACGGCGCCGCAGCGGACCGACAACCCAACGCGGCACCCCCAGTGGAGTGCCTAAGCCGAGGCGCGCCGAACCAGCGTCGTCGGCAGCACCACACTCGACGCCGCGTCCACCCCGCCGCCCAGCAACAGCCGCGCCATCAACCTCCCCATCTCCTCTATCGACTGACGCACCGTGGTCAGCGGCGGGTCGGTCTGCTCGGCGACCGCCAGCATGTCGTCGAAGCCAACCACGGCAACATCCGACGGCACCCCCCGCCCACGTTCACGCAGAACACGCAACGCACCCGACGCAGCAAGATCGTTCGCGGCAAACACGGCATCCAAGTCCGGACGCCGGTCCAACAGCTCCCGCATCGCCCGCTCCCCGCCCGCCGGAGTGAAGTCGCTCTCGGCGATCAGCCGCGGGTCGGCGTCGGGCGCGACCTCCCGGAACCCGTCGAGCCGGTCCGCCGCCGAGGTCTGGTCGAGGGGGCCCGTGATGTGCGCGATGCGCGTCCGCCCCAGGTCGACGAGATGCCGTACGGCCGCCCGCGCGCCGCCCCGGTTGTCGCTGTCGACGTACACGGCATCGCGTGTGCCCTCGCTCCACCCGGGCCGGCCACCGAACACGGTGGGCACGCCGGCGCGCTGGACCAGGCCGGGCAGCGGGTCGTCGAGGTGCAGGGAGAAGACGAGGGCCCCGTCGACATGCCCGCCGGCGAGATACCGGCCGACGCGGGAGTGGTCGTCGCGCCCCTCGGTGAGCAGCAGCACGAGCTGGGAGTCGTGGGCCGTCAACTCCTTGCTGATGCCCCGGAGTTGGAGGGCGAAGAAGGGGTCGGCGAAGACCCGGGTCTCCGGTTCGGCGATGACGACGGCGACGGCGTCGTGCCGCCGGGTCACCAGGGAGCGGGCCGCCTGGTTGGGCACGTACCCGAGTTCCTCCACGGCCTGCCTGACCCGTTCGACAAGGGGTTCGCGCACGCCGTCCCCGCCGTTCACGACACGTGACGCGGTGGCCCGGGAGACACCTGCCCGTGCGGCCACGGCCTCCAGGGTGGGACGCGACGCGGTCTCGGTCACTTCGGGGCTCCTCATCGGCGGTTGCCGATCAGGATAGTCCCGGACTGGCACCGGATGAGAGCGCTCTCGGAGCCGGTCAGTGCTCGTGCGAAAGCTGCGACTCCCCCGCCCCACCAGAAGCACCAGACGCACCCGCAGCGCCCTCCGCACCCACAGCGCCCTCAGCACTCGCGGCACCGTGCGGCTCGTACCCGGGAATCGTCCCGTCCGTCTTCCGTACCAGGAACAGCCCCGCCATCCCCATGTCCGAGTGGCTCTGCACATGGCAGTGGTACATCCACGCGCCCGCGCCGACCCCCTCCCCCGCGATCACCTGGAAGCCGAAGGAGTCCGCCGGGCCCACGATCTTGTTGTCGAGGACCTGACTCGGGTCGTCGGGGCCGGTGAGCAGGCCGGTGCGGTTGTCCGCCCAGCGATGACCGTGCATATGGAAGGTGTGGTAGTACTCGCCGTGCGTGATCATCACGAACTCGACGCGATCCCCCACCGTGGCCTCGAAGTTGGGGCTCTGGTGGCCGGGCCGGTTGTTGATCGTCATGTCGTTGAAGACGATCGTGTACGTGGTGTCCGGGAGGATGTCTCCCTTGCGCCGGACGATCACCGGGCCGTAGAGGCCCTTGCGGATGCCGCCGGTGCCGTGTTCGGTGCCGACGACATGGTCGTGGTAGTGCCAGTAACCGGCGCTGCCCGCCCGCCAGGTGCCGTCCGTGCGACGGCCCGGGGAGTGGGTGCGCCAGGTGTAGGTGCGGCTGCCGCCGGGCTCGACCTCGCTGTGCGACAGTTTCGTCCCGTCGCTGGAGATCTCGTAGTCCAGGCCGTGGACGTGCAGACTCACGGCCACCTCCGTCGTGTTCTCCAGGGTGATGTGCGCAGTGTCGCCCTCGTTCAGCTCGATCAGCGGGCCGGGGACGGACGCGGTGCCCTTCGCGAAGCCGTAGCCCATCTGCCCGTCGACGAGCCGCTCGGCGTACAGCTGGATGTGCCGTACCTCGCCGCCGGCCGGGGCCGTCTTCGGGGGTAACGCGGCTGTGGCGGTCGCGCTGCCCGCCTCCGGGGCGACCGACAACGATGTCGCGACGGCCGCGCCGCCGAGCAGCATCCGCCGGTTGAAGTCACGTCTGTCCATGCCGAACTCCCCACCCTGGTACGGAAGATGCGCAGCGGGAACGAGAGGAACCGCTGAGACGGTAGCGGCCCGCCACCCGTTTATCCACACCCAGGACAAAGTTCGTGCGATCCCGGTCATACCTCTTGGCGGGCCGTCCAAAGGGGTCTAGCTTCCTTGGCGTTTGCTGTGACCGAAGAGGGGTGGGTGACCACATGCGGTTCACATCGCATCAAAAACCTATGGCTTTACGAGAGTTGAGTGGGCGGAGACGGGCCTGGGCGGCCACCGTGGCCGCCACGGTCGTCACCGCAGGGCTGCTGTCGGGGCCGGCCGCAAATGCGCGGCCGGCCCCCGAGCCCTCCGTGACAACGATGTCCGTCAAGTCGCCGCCCGGCGGCAGCGGTGTACGTGTCCTGGTCTTCCACGGTTCGGCGGCGGCCGGGGACGAGTCTCCGGTCGTGAACGCCGGGATCGAGGCGATCGAGCGGATCGGGCTGTCCGGCCCGGTGGAGCAGCGCTACGAGGTCGAAGCCACAGGCGACGCCTCCGTGTTCACGGACGGGGCCCGGCTCGGGACCTTCAACGCGATCGTCTTCCTGACCGGGGGCGGTGACGTCCTCGACCCGGAGCAGGAGGCCGGGCTGGAGACGTACATGGAGGCCGGCGGCGGTTTCGTCGGTGTCCATGACGCGGCCCGGGCGGAACCGTACTCCGACTGGTTCACGGGGCTGGTGGGCGCCCGACCGGCGGCGACCAGTCCAACGGCCGTGCAGCGGGCGACCGTTGAGGTCGGTGACCGGAGGCATCCGGCCACCAAGGACCTGCCGGTGCAGTGGAAGCGGCCGGACCAGTGGCTGAACTGGGTGAAGAACCCGTCCGGCGAGGTGCACACCGTGGCCCGGGTGCGCGAGTCGACGTACCAGCCCGGTGCGAGCGCCAACGGCTGGGACCACCCGGTGAGTTGGTGCCGTGACTACGACGGCGGACGTTCCTTCTACACCGCGATGGGCGGCACGGTGTCGTCGTACGACGAGACGGACTTCCGTACCCATCTGCGCGGGGCGCTGCTGTGGACGACCCGGCTGGCCCAGGCCGACTGCAAGGCCACCATCAACGGCAGCTACAAGGCGGAGCGGCTGACGCAGCCCAACCAGCCCGGACAGAGCGACCAGATCGGTGAGCCGCACGGGCTGGTGACCGCGCCCGACGGGCGGGTGTTCTACATCGGCCGGGGCGGCGCCGACTCGTCCCAGCCGGTGGTCACCGACTGGAACAACCCGGACATCGGCAAGGGCAAGGGGCAGATCCACGTCTACGACCCGAGGACCAAGAAGGTCACTCTGGCGGGCGAGTTGACCGTCTTCGGCAACAAGGGCGGCGGGGACGAGCTGATCAAGGTCGAGGAGGGGCTGCTCGGGATCGAGCTGGATCCGTCCTTCGAGCGCAACGGCTGGGTGTATCTCCACTACACACCCCACTCGCGGATCAACCGCGACACCAGGATGGCCGAGCGGTACGTCTCCCGTTTCACGCTCGACCTCGCCACCAACCGGCTCGACCTGAACAGCGAGAAGGTGCTGCTCAAGTGGCCGGTGCAGATCCACAGTTGCTGCCACTCGGGCGGCGGGATGGCCTGGGACTCCCAGGGCAATCTGTACATCGCCACCGGTGACAACAACTCCAGCCAGTTCAGCGAGGGTTACTCCGGCAACAACCCCCAACCGGCCTACAAGGGCGTGTCGTTCGCCGACGCCCGGCGCACCGCCGGCAACACCAACAACCTCAACGGCAAGATCCTGCGCATCCATCCGGAGTCCGACGGCACATACACCCTGCCCCAGGGCAACCTGTTCACGGGACAGGAGACCGACGAGGGCGGCGGCAAGACGCGCGGCGAGATCTATGTGATGGGGGTCAGGAACCCGGCCCGTATCGCCGTCGACAAGACGACGGACACCCTGTACGCGGGCTGGGTCGGTCCGGACGCGGGCGCGCCCTCGACCACCTGGGGCCCGGCGAAGTACGACACGTTCGCCGTCATCACCAAGGCGAGCAACCGGGGTTGGCCGTACTGCATGGGCAACAAGCAGCCCTACCGCGACCGCAATCTGCCCGATCCGTCGAAGCCGCTGGGCTGGTACGACTGCGACCACCCGAAGAACGAGTCGCCGAACAACAACGGCCTGGTCAACCTGCCGCCGGTCACCGGCAACAACATCTGGTACTCGCCCCAGGGCGGTGCCCCGGACTTCCCGCGCGACGCGAACGGCGTCCCGTCCTACAAGCAGGCGGAGAGCACGTATCTGCTGCCGTGGCTGAAGGGCGGCGGCCAGGCCGCGATGAACGGTCCGGTGTACCGCTACGACGCGGCGAGCGCGAGCACGACCAAGTGGCCGGCCTACTGGGACGGCAAGTGGTTCGTCGGCGACTTCTACGACGCCGACCAGCCGCGCAACGCGGTGCTCACCGATCCGAAGACCCAGGGCGACGGCGGACTGCCCGTCCACTCCGAGTCGTTGAAGAAGATCGTGCCGATCGGGAACGACGGCATCAAGAACCTCATGGACTGGAAGTTCGGTCCCGACGGCGCGCTGTACGTCCTCGACTACGGCCGGGGTTTCTTCACCTCGGACGCCAAGTCGGCGCTGTGGCGGGTCACTTACACCGGCGGGGGCCCGACGCCCGCGGTCGGCGATCTCGCGAGGGGAGCAGCGGAGTGACACGCAGACGCAGACACCTCTGGACGGCCCTGTTGGCGTCCCTGTTGATGGTCCTCGGACTGACGTCGGCGGCGGGAGCGCGCACCGCTGCCGAGCCGGCCGCCGAGCCCGCAGCCGCGCAGGTCCTCACCTGGACGGCGGGCGACGACATCACCAAGTACGCCTCCGTACCGGCCACGGCGGTGGCGGGCGCGACGACGATCGTCTTCGAGAACAGTGTGGCGACGGGCAACACCATGGGAATGCCGCACACGTTGACGTTCGACGTCGTGGACCCCGAGTACAACAACGACGTGCCGCTCAACATCCTCGCCAACCCGAACGACGACCAGGGCGGCCGGCACACCGCCGAGGTCACGCTCACCCCCGGCCGCTACCGCTACTACTGCACGATTCCGGGCCACGGCCAGATGCAGGGCATCCTCGTGGTCACGGAGGGCTCCGGCTCCGACACGACGGCCCCGGAGACCTCGGCGACCGTCACCGGTGCGCAGAACTCGCAGGGCCAGTACGTCGGTTCGGCGAGCGTGGCGATCGGCGCGACCGACGAGGGCTCGGGCGTCGACCGGGTCGAGTACGCGATCGGGGCCGACGGCGCCTGGCAGCCGTACACCACGCCGGTCGTGATCGACCAGGTCGGCAGCCATACGGTGCGCTACCGGGCGTTCGACAAGGCGGGGAACGCCGCTGCCGAGAAGAGCGTCGCGTTCACGGTGGTCCCGCCGCCGACGGAGGACACGGCGCCGCCGGAGACCTCGGCGACGGTGAGCGGCGAGCAGAACCCGGACGGGGCGTATCTCGACATGGCGACGGTGACCGTCTCCGCGTCGGACACCGGGTCCGGGGTCAACACGGTCGAGTACGCGGTGAACAGCGGGAGTTGGCAGGCGTACACCGGTCCGGTGATGGTGCATCAGGTCGGCAGCCACACCGTCCGCTACCGCGCCACCGACAAGGCGGGCAACGTCTCCGCCGAGAAGAGCGTCGCGTTCACGGTCGTGGCACAGCCCGCCGAGGACACGACCCCGCCCGTGACCGGCGTGACCGTCGAGGGCACCCGGAACGCGAACGGCGCCTACGTCAACAGCGCCAAGGTGACCGTGAGCGCGACGGATCACGGCGGTTCAGGCGTCGCCACGGTCGAGTACTCGCTCGACGGCGGCCCCTATCTGGCGTACACCGCACCGGTGGTCGTCGACCGGGCGGGCGCGCACACCGTCACGTACCGGGCGAGCGACAAGGCGGGCAACACCAGCGACGCCCGCCCGGTGAGCCTCACGGTCGTGGCGGGCGGCGGGGTTCCGGCGCCCAACTGCCCCGAGTACGACGAGCGGTTGACGGTGATCGTCGGCACGGTCGACTCGGGTGTGCCCAACCGGGTCACCAACAACCGGTGCCGGATAGGCGAGTTGATCGAGGACGAGCGGGAGTGGACGTCCCACGCTCTGTTCCTCAAGCACGTACGGACCGTGCTCGACCAGCTCTTCAAGGACGGCGCCATCGACGAACGCGAGGACGCGGCGATCGACGAGGCGGCCCGCGAGTCCGGCATCGGCAAGCCGGGCCAGACCGAGGGCTACCGCACGATCCTGGACGGTACGCCGGAGTCCTTCGCCAAGTGGCAGCAGGTGGGCGGCGGTTCGTTCGCGCCGAACGGCGACGGGTCGATCACCAGCGGCACGACGGTCGGGGGCCTGGGCATGCTGTGGTTCCCGGAGCGAAAGTACGGCGACTTCTCCCTGAAGCTCCAGTGGCGTGACGACGCACCGGGCACGGGCAACGCCAACTCCGGTGTGTTCGTACGCTTCCCGTGGGTCCACGACCACCCGGAGGAGACCCGCCCGGAATGGGTCGCCATCAAGTACGGGCACGAGGTGCAGGTGCTCGACCGGCCCGACGGCGACATGTACAAGACCGGCTCCATCTACGGCTTCGACCGCGTGGGGCTCGCCGCGGCGGGTGTCACGCAGAAGGGCACCTGGAACGACTACGAGATCCGGGTGGTCGACCAGCACTACTCGATCTACCGCAACGGCGTCCTGATCAACGAGTTCGACAACATCGGCGGCCAGGACTTCACCCCGCCCCGCTCGGACGACCCGGGCACGGACGGCCGACGGTTCGCGTCCGGATACATCGGCCTCCAGGTCCACGGCACGACCGACGTGGTCTCGTACCGGGACATCCGGATCAAGGACCTGTAACCATCTCCGTGTACAGCCAAGTCGGCGAACTCAGTCCTTCCGGGCCCGACTTGGCTGCACACGCTTGGGCTCGCCCGGCATCTTCGGGTACTCCGGGGGATACGGCAGGTCACCGAGTCCGTGCTCGTGTTCGTCGCGCCGGGCGAGTTCGAGCAGGGCGTCGAGGGAGAAGGCGTGGTCGTCCATGTCGGCGTGGACGTCGCCGAGTTGGGCAAACCGTTCGGGCATGGTGGCGAGGTCGAAGTCGCGGGGCTGAGCGTCACCGACCTCGTCCCAGCGCAGGGGTGCGGAGACAGGAGCGTGCGGCCGAGGCCGTACGGAGTAGGCGGAAGCGATGGTGCGATCTCTCGCCGTCTGGTTGTAGTCGACGAAGATCCGCTCCCCGCGTTCCTCCTTCCACCACTTGGTCGTCACCTGCTCCGGCATCCGCCGCTCCAGCTCCCGCCCGACGGCGATCGCCGCCCGCCGCACCTGCGTGAACGTCCACCGCGGCTCGATCGGCACGAAGACATGCAGCCCCCGCCCGCCGGAGGTCTTGGGCCAGCCTCGCAGCCCCCCGAACTCGTCGAGCACGGCCCGCAGTTCGTGCGCGGCGCGGACGGCGTCGCCGTAGTCCGTACCGGGCTGCGGGTCGAGGTCGATGCGCAGTTCGTCGGGGCGGTCGACATCGGCGCGGCGCACCGGCCAGGGGTGGAAGGTGAGGGTGCCGAACTGGGCGGCCCACAGCACGGCGGCGACCTCGGTCGGGCACATCTCGTCCGCGCTGCGACCGCTGGGAAAGGTGATGTGGGCGGTCGGAATCCAGTCGGGCATGTTCTTGGGCGCCCGCTTCTGGAAGAAGTTCTCGCCGGCCACCCCGTCCGGATACCGCTCCAGGGTGGTGGGCCGGTCACGCAGCGCACGCAGGATGCCGGGGCCGACGGCGAGGTAGTACTGGGCGAGATCGAGCTTGGTGAAGCCACGCTCCGGAAAGAAGATCTTGCCGGGGCTGGACAGCCGTACCGTCCGCCCGAACGCCTCCAGCTCCACCGCTTCACCCATGTGAGTCACGGTAGGCGTACCGCGTGAAGCTCGCATACCGGGCGATTACGGGCGGGGGCGCGCAGAATCGAGCTATGGATCTGCCGGTCATGCCCCCCGTGAAACCCATGCTCGCCAAGTCCGTGGCCAGGATCCCCCCGGACATGCACTACGAGGCGAAGTGGGACGGCTTTCGGGCCATCGTGTTCCGGGACGGCGCCGAGGTCGAGATCGGGAGCCGTACCGGAAAGTCCCTGACCAGGTACTTTCCCGAGCTGGTGGCCGCCCTGCGGGAGCGGTTGCCCAAGCGGTGTGTGGTGGACGGGGAGATCGTGATCGCGCTCGGTGGGCGGCTCGACTTCGACGCGCTGACCGAGCGGATCCACCCGGCCGCGTCCCGGGTGCGGACGCTGGCCGAGCGGACGCCCGCCTCGTTCGTCGCGTTCGATCTGCTGGCGCTGGCCGACGAGTCGCTGCTCGACGTTCCGCTGACCGACCGGCGCGCGCTGCTCACCATGGCCTTGTCCGGCGTAACCGCGCCCGTGCATGTGGCGCCGGCGACCACGGACATCGAGGTGGCCCAGCGGTGGTTCGAGCAGTACGAGGGGGCCGGGCTCGACGGTGTCATCGCCAAGCCGCTCACCCTGCTCTACCGGCAGGACGAGCGGGCGATGTTCAAGATCAAGCACGAGCGGACGGCCGATGTCGTGGTCGCCGGGTACCGGCTGCACAAGAGCGGGCCGATCGTGGGTTCGCTGCTGCTCGGGCTGTACGACGCCCGGGGCACCCTCCAGCACGTCGGGGTGAGCGCCGCGTTCCCGATGAAGCGGCGGGCCGAACTCGTCGAGGAGCTGGAGCCGCTGCGGCTGGCGGACGTGAGCGAGCATCCGTGGGCCGCCTGGGCGGACGAGGCGGCGCACGAGGCCGCGCGGCTGCCGGGGGCGCCGAGCCGGTGGTCGACGAAGAAGGACTTCTCGTGGATCCCGTTGCGGCCCGAACTGGTGGCCGAGGTGGCGTACGACCACATGGAGAACGGGGTGCGCTTCCGGCACACGGCCCGCTTCCGCCGCTGGCGCCCGGACCGTACGGCCGACAGCTGCACGTACGACCAGTTGGAGGAGCCGGTGGGGTACGACCTCGCGGAGATCCTCGGCCCGGAGGGCTGAGGTCACCCCCGGGGGACCTCACACGTGGGCCGTTCGGCCCCTTCACCGCGCGCGATCAGAATCAATCGGGTATGGCCACCAATGAACAGATAAGCGCACAATCGTAGATACGGACTGGTGGCGACGGTGGACATGCGACAGATCGCGCGAACGGCACGCACACGGCGCCGCGGAACGGCCACGGCGGCGCTGGTGGCCGCCGCCCTGACGGCCTCCCTGATGGCCGGCTGCACCTCGGGCGACCGCCCCTCGGACGACGGCCGCGGGCAGACCCACAGCCGCAGCCAGGAACCCGACCAGCGCGAATCCGAGGGGCACGACCCGATGAGTGCCGGCTCGGCCCTCGCCGTGAAGATCGACAACGTCCGCGCGGCCCGCCCCCAGACGGGCCTGGAGGCGGCGGACATCGTGTACGCCGAGCAGGTCGAGGGCGGTCTGAGCCGGCTGATGGCGGTGTACGCGACGCGGCTGCCGAAGGCCGTCGGGCCGGTGCGCAGCGCACGCGAGTCGGACCTGGAGCTGCTGCGTCAGTTCGACGAGCCGACGCTCGCCTTCTCCGGGGCCCAGGGCAAGCTGCTGCCGCTGATCGACAAGGCGCCACTGAACGCCGAGTCGCCGTCGTCGGCCGCTTCCGGCGCGTACTACCGGGGCGCCGGCAAGGCGGCACCGCACAACCTCTACCTGCGACCACAGCGGCTGCTCGACGCCGCACCCGGAGCGGCGGCGCTGACGACCGGCTTCCGGTACGGCGCCGCCCCCGAGGGCGGGACCCCGGCCGACTCGCGCACCGTCCGCTTCCCGTCGGCGCGCTTCACGTTCACCTGGGACGCGGACCGGCACGCCTGGCTGGTGTCGATGGACGGCACCCCGGCCCTCGCGACCGACGGCGAGCGGCTCGCCGCTCCGACGGTCGTCGTGCAGTACGTGAAGGTGCGCGAGTCACGGTTCCACGACGTCCTCGGCAACAACTCGCCGTACACCCAGACCGTGGGCTCGGGCCGGGCCCAAGTCCTGCGCGACGGGCGGGTGTTCGAGGTGGAGTGGCGGCGCGGGTCGGCCGCGGACGGGACGGACTTCACGACGGCGGACGGTACGCCGGTGAACTTCGCGAAGGGCCAGGTGTGGGTGGTGTTCGCGACGGCGTGACCAAGTCCCCGTACGGCTCAGGCGCGGTGGCCCAGGCGTTCCTCGATCGCCGACTCCGCGTCGGCCCTGGCGGCGCCGAGCGCCTCCCGTGCCTCCTCGGCCGAGGCGAAACCGAGGGCCGCCGCCAGCTCCGGCCAGCCGGTGCCCGCGGCGAGCAGTGCCTCGGCGGCGGCTCCGGCGGCGACGAGCGAGGCGCGGCGGGCACGGTCGAGTTCGGCGAGCGTACGCAACATGTCGGGCGCCGTCGCGGCATCGGCGAGACCGCCCTGGGCCGCGCGCCGGGCCTGGTCGGCGGTGACCCACCAGTCGGCAGGGGTGTGCGGGGGCCGGGTGCCGAGGGTCGGGCTCACGGGGGGTTCGCCTTCCGTGCCGGGTGGCGTGCTGCGTGGAACCCCAGGGTAGCCCCGCGATCCGAACAGTGGAACTACTGGTCCGTCCAGCGGACCAATGGCACCCCATCGCCACCACCGGCGATCGCGGTCACCCATCGCCGACCCGGTCAGCCCATGGCCGACTTGCGACCGACCACCTCACACGCGATCGGCCACCTCACGCCTCGAACGGCAGCCCCGCCCGCCCCAACTCCCCCGCCGCCCCGCGCAGCGCCCCCGCGAACCGCGTCACCCGCTCCTGCGTGAACCTCGTACTCGGCCCGCCGAAGGACAGCGCGGCCACCACGGCCCCGGTTCTCCCCCGCACCGGCACCGCCACCGCCGACAGACCCTCCTCGCGTTCGCCGTGACTCACGGCGTACCCGTGGTCGCGGGCCTCCTCGATCCAGGTCCGCAGGGTCGCCAGATGCGCGGCCCCGTGCGGCGAGGCCTCCGCGACCCGGAGCAGCAGCGCGTCGGGGGCGTCGAGGAGCAGGGCCTTGGCCACGCCGCCCGCCCAGAGCGGGAGTTCGTCGCCCACCCGCACGACCTGGCGCAGCGCCTGCGGTCCCTCCTCCTGGGCGATGCAGACACGGCGGATGTCCCGGCGTACGTACAGATGCACGGTCTCCTTGTGCTCGGCGGCGAGGTCGCGCAGCAGCGCCTGGGCCGCGGCCGGCAGTCGCCAGGCCTGTTCGGCGAGCCGGGACCAGCGCAGCAGTGCGGGGCCCGCGATGTAGCGGCCGTGCTCGTCGACCCAGAGGAGCCCGTTGAGCCGCAGGGTCTGGAGCAGTCGCAGCACGGTGGTCTTCGGCAGCCCGGAGGCGCTGACGATCTCGCGGATGGTCAGCGCGGGGCGGACCTCGTCGAAGAGTCCGAGGATGTCGATGGCCCGCTGGACGGTACGCATCCCCGCGGGTTCGGACTCGGTCGCGGCCCCTGCCCCTGCCCCGGATGCTCCGGCTGCCATCGCTGTTCCTCCTCGGCTCCGGACCGGCCGTCCCATGGTCAGGGCGGCGGTCTCGCCCCTGCACGGTATCCGTTCCAGGTCCGCTGGGCGGACCCGGTGGCAGGAAGCGAACCAGGTCAGCGCTGGGAGGCGAGCGGTTCCGCCGGGTTGCGCAGGCCTTCCGCGGCGTCGGCGACGCGCTGGATGAGGTCGAGGAACACGCTCTGTTCGTCGGCGGAGAGCGGGGCCAGGAAGACCTGGTTCATCCGGGCCGTCCGCACGGTCAGCTTGCGGTGGGTGCGCACCCCGTCGTCCGTGGGGCGCAGCAGGGAGCGGCGGCCGTCCTCCGGGTCGCGCACCTTGTCGATGAGGTCCCGGCGGCCGAGCCTGCTGACGACCTCGGCGACCGTGGACCGGTCGAGGCCCACCCGCTCCCCGACCGTGCGCTGGTCCATGCCGGGTTCGGCGACCAGCGCGTTGAGGACCGCGAACTGCGGTGAGGTGATCTCCTCGGAGACCATCGTGTTCCACAGCAGGTAGTGCGCCTGCTGCAGTCGCCGGGCGAGGTGCCCGGGGTGGGTGGAGAGGTCCACCGCGGCCATGTCAGCTCCTGGGGTCGTCTGCATGGGCGTACAGAATTTCGTTGGTGTACTGACGATACAGCCCTCCCCTCCCCCCTGTCTCCCGTCTGAACACAGGCCTTCCACCTGCTATTTTCCCACCCCTCTTGACGGCGTGACCCGTGGGTGGCAGCGTGAAGGAAACCTTGCTGAAATACTCAGTGCCCTGAGTAATCGCGCACAGGGACACACGGAAGACGCTCGGAAGAGATGGGGCTTCACGGATGGACAAGGTGGTCGCCACAGCCCTGGAGGCGGTGGCCGATGTGCCGGACGGCGCGTCGCTCGCGGTGGGCGGGTTCGGGCTCAGCGGAGTGCCGAACGTGCTGATCCAGGCGTTGTACGAGCGCGCGGTCTCGGGCCTGTCGGTGGTGTCCAACAACTGCGGGGCCATGGAGTCCGGCCTCGCGGTACTGCTCGCGGCGGGCCGGATCGCCCGCGTCACCGGCTCGTACATCGGCGCGAACAAGGAGTTCGCCCGCCAGTACCTGGCCGGTGAACTGGAGGTCGAGCTGATCCCGCAGGGCACGCTCGCCGAGCGGCTGCGCGCCGGCGGCGCCGGTATCCCCGCCTTCTTCACGCCCGCCGGCGTCGGCACCCAGGTCGCCGAGGGCGGACTGCCCTGGCGGTACGACGGCCAGGGCGGCGTCTCGCTGGCCTCACCGCCGAAGGAGGTACGGGAGTTCGACGGCACGGAGTACGTGCTGGAGCGCGGTATCCGCACCGACTTCGCGCTGGTCAGGGCCGCCAAGGGCGACCGGCACGGCAACCTCGTCTTCAACAAGTCGACCCGGAACTTCAACCCCCTCGCGGCCATGGCCGGCCGGATCACGGTCGCCGAGGTCGAGGAGCTGGTCGAGCCCGGCGAGATCGACCCGGACGCCGTGCATCTGCCGGGCATCTTCGTGCAGCGGGTCATCGCCCTCACCCCCGAGCAGGCGAGCGCCAAGATGATCGAGCAGCGGACGGTGAGCAGCTGATGGCCTGGACACGTGAGGAAATGGCCGCGCGGGCCGCACGCGAGCTGCGCGACGGGCAGTACGTCAATCTCGGCATCGGGCTGCCGACGCTGATCCCCAACTACCTCCCGGCCGACGTCGAGGTGATCCTGGAGTCGGAGAACGGCATCCTGGGCACCGGCCCCTACCCGACCGACGACCATGTCGACCCCGACCTGATCAACGCGGGCAAGGAGACGGTGACCGTGCTGCCGGGCGCCTCCTTCTTCGACTCGGCGCTCTCCTTCGGGATGATCCGGGGCGGGCACATCGACGTCGCCGTGCTGGGCGCCATGCAGGTGTCCGCCGGGGGCGACCTGGCGAACTGGGCGATCCCGGGCAAGCTGATCACCGGGATCGGCGGCGCCATGGACCTCGTGCACGGGGCCCGCACGGTCATCGTGGTCATGACGCACACCGCGAAGGACGGCTCCCCGAAGATCCTGGAGCAGTGTGAACTCCCCCTCACCGGCAAGGCGTGTGTGAACCGGGTCATCACCGATCTGGGTGTTCTCGACGTCAACGAGGACGGGCTGGTGCTCGTCGAGACCGCGCCGGGTGTCACGGTCGAGGAGATCGTGACGAAGACCGCCGCGAAGGTCCGTATCCCCGAGGAGATCCAGTCGTGAGCCGTCTCAAGGACGTCTACATCGTCGACGCCGTCCGCACCCCGATCGGCCGCTACAACGGTGGCCTCGCGTCGGTGCGCCCGGACGACCTCGGCGCCCACGCCATCCGTGAACTCCTCGCCCGTACGCCCGACCTGGACCCCTCGCGCATCGAGGACGTCTACTTCGGCAACGCCAACGGCGCCGGCGAGGAGAACCGCAACGTCGCCCGCATGGCCGGCCTGCTCGCCGGGCTGCCCACCTCCGTCCCCGGGGTGACGGTCAACCGCCTGTGCGCCTCCGGCCTCGAAGCCGTGATCCAGGCCGCGCGCGCCATCGCCGTCGGCGACGCCTCCATCGCGCTCGCCGGTGGCGTGGAGTCGATGACCCGGGCGCCGTACGTGCTGCCCAAGAACGACCGGCCCTTCCCCGCCGGGCACACCGAGCTGTACTCGACCACCCTCGGCTGGCGCATGACCAACCCGAAGATGGATCCGCAGTGGACCATCCCGCTGGGCGAGTCCGCCGAACTCATCGCCGACAAGCACAAGATCAGCCGCGAGCAGCAGGACGAGTTCGCCCTCGCCAGCCACCAAAAGGCCGCCGCGGCACAGCAGTCGGGCCTGTTCGACGCCGAACTCGCCCCCGTCAGCATCCCCCAGCGCAAGGGCGACCCGGTCGTCTTCGGCGCCGACGAGTCCGTACGTGCCGACGCCTCCCTGGCGGCCATGGCCAGGCTCAAGCCGTCCTTCCGCACGGAAGGCGGCACGGTCACGGCGGGCAACGCCTCCCCGCTCAACGACGGCGCCGCCGCCCTGCTTCTGGTGGACGAGGAGGGGCTGAAGGCCACCGGCCGCGAACCCCTCGCCCGGGTCTCCGCGACCGGCGTCTCTGCCATCGACCCGGACTACTTCGGCCTCGCCCCCGTCGAAGCCGTCAACCGGGCACTCGCCAAGGCGGGCAAGGCATTTGACGATCTGTCAACTCTCGAACTGAACGAGGCGTTCGCCGCCCAGGTCCTCGGCTGTGTCGCCGAATGGCCCGAGTTCGACCCGGCGATCCTCAATCCGCAGGGCGGGGCCATCGCCATCGGCCACCCGCTCGGCGCATCCGGCGCCCGCCTCGCCGGGACCGTCGCCCACCAACTCGCCCGCCAGGGCACGGGAGTCGGTGTCGCCACCCTCTGCATCGGCGTGGGCCAGGGCCTCGCCCTCGTCCTCGAACGCTAGGAACTCCCCATGGCTCTCTCCCAGTCGGACATCGACATCGAGGTCGGCGACCTCCAGGACGCCTACGACAAGGCCGTCGCCGAAGGCGCCCCCGTACAGAACCATCCGCCGCGCGACTACGCCCCGTACCGCAGCTCGGTGCTCCGCTACCCCAAACAGCCGCTGGTCGCGGTGAACGGCGGGGACCCGGAGACGGTCGAGCTGTCCGGGCCGGTGTTCGGTGCCACCGACATCACCGACATCGACAGCGACCTCACCGTCCAGCACCAGGGCGAGCCGCTCGGCGAGCGCATCACCGTCTCCGGCCGGCTCCTCGACCGCGACGGGCGGCCCGTGCGCGGCCAGCTGATCGAGCTGTGGCAGGCCAACGCCTCCGGCCGGTACGCGCATCTGCGGGACCAGCACCCGGCACCGCTCGACCCCAACTTCACCGGTGTGGGGCGGGTCCTGACGGATGATCAGGGGCGGTACAAGTTCACCACGATCAAGCCGGGCGCGTACCCGTGGCGCAACCACACCAACGCCTGGCGGCCCGCGCACATCCACTTCTCGGTCTTCGGCACGGCGTTCACCCAGCGGCTCGTGACCCAGATGTACTTCCCGAACGACCCGCTGTTCCGCTACGACCCGATCCTGCGCTCGGTGACCGACGAGGCCGCCCGTGACCGGCTGGTCGCCCAGTACAACCACGACCTGTCCCAGCCCGAGTTCTCGCTCGGCTACGAGTGGGACATCGTCCTCGACGGTCCCTCCGCCACCTGGATCGAAGAAGGCCGCGACTGATGAGCGTCTCCCCGCAGAAACCTCTCCCGACCCCGTCCCACACCGTCGGCCCCTTCTACGGCTACGCGCTCCCCTTCCCCGAGGGCGAGCAGGTCGCGCCCAAGGGCCACCCGGACACGATCACCCTCCACGGGTACGTCCTGGACGGCGAGGGCGACCCGATCCCCGACGCCCTGCTGGAGTTCTGGCAGGCGGCGCCCGACGGCTCCCTCACCGGCGCCCCCGGCTCACTGCGCCGCAACCCGGTGACGGGCGGCTACCTGGGCCGCAACGGCACCGACTTCACGGGCTTCGGGCGGGTCGCCACCGACGCCGACGGCCACTTCGCGCTGTACACGCTGCCCCCGGGCAACGCCGGTCTGCCGTACATCAGCGTCTGCGTCTTCGCGCGCGGTCTGCTGCACCACCTGTACACGCGCGCGTATCTGGCGGACGGCGCCGACCCGCTGCTCGACTCGCTGTCGGCCGAGCGGCGCGCCACGCTGGTCGCCGCCGAGGGCGAGCGGCGGACGTACCGTTTCGACATCCGCCTTCAGGGCGAGGGCGAGACGGTCTTCCTGGAGTTCGAGTGACACCACCTGCCGATGCCGCTACCGACGACGACGCCGACACCGGCCTGCTCTCCCCCGGGTGGGCCGGTTCCCCGGCGGCCTCCGCGACGAGCGACACCGCGTATCTGCGGGCCCTGCTGGACGCCGAGGCCGCGCTGACCCGCGCGCAGGCCGGGCTGGGGCTGGCGCCCACGGAAGCGGCGGAGGCGGTGGACACAGCGGCAGGCTCCCTGTCCGCCTTCGACGTACGGTCGATCGCGCTGCGCGCCCGGGCCGGCGGCAACCCGGTGATCCCGCTGGTCGCGGACCTGACGGCGGCGGTCGGCACGGAGTACGGGCCGTACGTCCACCGGGGTGCGACCAGCCAGGACATCCTGGACACGGCGACGATGCTGGTCGCCGCCCGCACCCTGGACCTGGTCCTCGCGGACCTCGACCGCACCGCACGGGCCCTCGCCCGCATGGCCGCCGACCACCGCGACACCGCGATGCCGGGCCGCACACTCACCCAGCACGCCGTACCGACGACCTTCGGTCTGAAGGCGGCGGGCTGGCGCTCGCTGGTGCTGGACGCACGCGACCGCCTGACGGCCGTACGCCACCGTCTCCCCGCCCAACTGGGCGGCGCCGCAGGCACCTTGGCCGCGTTCACCGTGTTCGGAACCACCGACACGCAGGCCCTGGTCGCCGCCTACGCCCGCGAACTCGGCCTCGCCGAACCGGCGTTGCCCTGGCACACCCTGCGCACCCCGGTCGCGGACCTCGCCGGGGCGCTCGCCTTCACGGCCGGGTCCCTCGGGAAGCTCGCCGCCGATGTGCTCGCCCTCGCCCGTACCGAGATCGCCGAGGTCTCCGAGGGCAGCGGCGGCGGTTCGTCGGCGATGCCGCACAAGGCGAACCCCGTACGGTCGACGCTGATCGCCGCAGCCGCCCGGCGCGCGCCGCAGCTCGCGGCCACCCTGTACGGCACGCTGGTAGCCGAGGACGAACGGCCGGCCGGTGCCTGGCACGCCGAGTGGGAGCCGCTCAGGGAGCTGCTGCGGGTCACCGGGGGCGCCGCCCGGGACGCCGTCGAACTGACCGAGGGACTGCGGGTCCACGCGGATGTCATGCGCCAACACCTGGGCCTCACCCACGGGTTGATCGTCTCCGAGCGCCTCGCCGCCGAACTCGCGCCCGTGCTGGGCCGGGCCCGCGCGAAGGCACTGCTCACCGAAGTGGCCGCCCGTACCTACACCGAGGGCCGATCGCTCGCCGAACTCCTCGCAGAGGAGCCGGAGTTGAAGGACCTGCCCCTCGACGAGCTGATCGACCCCGCCCGTTACACCGGCTCCGCCGGAGACCTCACCGACCGTGCTCTGGAGCGACCGTGACCGACAAGCTGCTGCACCACCGCGTCGAGGGCTCCGCCACCGCTCCCCCGCTGCTGCTCGGACCCTCGCTCGGGACGTCGTACGCCCTCTGGGACAAGGTGGCGCCCGAGCTGTCCGTGACGCACCGGGTGGTCCGCTGGGACCTGCCCGGGCACGGGGGTTCGGCGCCCGACCTGATCGGGCCCGGGGCCACCATCGGCGACCTGGCCGCGCTGGTGCTGGCGCTCGCCGACTCGCTCGGGATCGAGCAATTCGCCTACGCGGGCGTCTCGTTGGGCGGCGCCGTCGGTCTGCATCTGGCCGTCCACCACCCGGAGCGCGTGTCCTCGCTCGCCGTTCTCTGCTCCTCGGCCCACTTCAACGGCAGCAAGCCGTGGGAGGAGCGGGCCGCGCTGGTGCGGAGCGAGGGGCTGGCCGGGCTCGCGGACGGTGCCGACGCACGCTGGTTCACCTCCGGGTTCACCGTGCCGGAGCTGGTGGCGGACCACCGGAACGCCGATCCGGACGCGTACGCCGCCTGCTGCGACGCGCTCGGCGCCTTCGACCTGCGCGACCGGCTCGCCGAGATCGGCGTACCCACGCTGCTCGTCGCCGGGCGGCAGGACCCGGCCACTCCCCCGGCCCATCTGCGGGAGATCGCGGACGCCGTGCCCGGTGCCACGCTCGTCGAGTTGTCGGGCGCCTCGCATCTGGCGGTCGCGCAGTGCCCGGAGGCCGTACTGGCCGCGCTGCGCCCGCACTTCGGGACGGTCGCCCGGCGGGGCATGGAGGTGCGGAGGCAGGTGCTCGGCGACACGCACGTGGACCGCGCCCAGTCGCGCCAGACACCCTTCACGGCCCGCTTCCAGGACTTCATCTCGCGTTACGCGTGGGGCGAGATCTGGACCGACCCGACGCTCACCCGGCGCGAACGCAGCATGATCACGCTCACCGCGCTGGTCGCCCACGGCCACTACGACGAGCTGGCGATGCATGTCCGCGCGGCCCGCCGCAACGGGCTCACCCCCGAGGAGATCGGCGCGGTGCTGCTCCAGACGGCCGTGTACTGCGGGGTCCCGGCGGCCAACTCGGCGTTCGCGGCGGCGCAGCGCGTCTTGGCGGAGGAGGACGGCGCGGTGCCGGACGGCCCGGAAGGGTGACCCTGCCGGTCGTAGTCCCAGCAGCATCTCGTGCGTGCCTCCCTCCCGTGCCTACGGTGGAGGCATGTCCACTGTTCTGATTACCGGCGCCACTTCGGGGCTCGGCCGGTACGTCGCCTTCGAGCTGGTCCGCTCCGGTCACACCGTGCTCGCCCACGGGCGCGACCCCGGCCGCACCGAGCAGCTCGTCACGGAGCTGCGGACCGAGGGCGCGGCCGAGGGATTCGTCGCGGACCTGGCCTCGCTGGCCGCCGTACGGAAGCTGGGCGCGGAGGTCTCGGCCGCGCACCCGAGTCTCGATGTGCTCGTCAACAACGCGGGCGTCGGGGCCGGTCCGCCCGGCTCCGGCCGTGAACTGAGCGTCGACGGGCACGAGTTGCGGCTCGCGGTGAACTACCTCGCGCCGGTCGTCCTGACCCGCGCCCTGCTGCCGACGCTGCGCGCGGGCGCGCCCTCACGGATCGTGAACGTCGGCTCGGCCGGTCAGGCGCCCCTCGACTTCGCCGATCCCGAACTCACCCGTGGCTACAGCGGAACCACGGCGTACGTCCGCAGCAAGTTCGCGCTCGCCGCCCACACCTTCACCCTGGCCGAGGAGTTGGCGGCCTGGGACATCTCCGTCAACGTGCTGCACCCGGCCACCTACATGGACACCACGATGGTCCGCGAGGCCGGTGTCGCCCCCTGGTCGAGCGTCGCCGACGGTGCGGCGGGCGTTCTCGCGCTGGTGACCCGGGAGTCGGGCAGCGGACGGTACTTCGACGGTACGAGCCCGGCGCGGGCGCACGAGGAAGCGTACGGGGAGGAGGTGCGGGGGCGCCTGGAGAAGGTCACGGAGCAGTTGCTCCGGGTCTGACCCGCACCGGGCGCCCCCGTCGGTCAGCGCAGGCCCCGGCCCGTCTCCAGGACGTCCCGGGCCTGGGCCACCAGGCCGTCGGCGCCGCACGACTTGGCCAGGGTCAGGCCGCGTTGGATCTCGGCGACGGAGCGGGCGAGGATGCCGTACTCGACGCGTGCCGCCGCGTGTTCGTACTGGCAGGGTGACGCCTCCAGGTAGGCGACCGCCTGGGCGGCCAGCCGGACCGCGCGCTGGCCGGTCTCCAGGCTCGCTGCGCAGCGGAGGGCCTCGCCGATGGCGGTGTCCGTGCCGAAGCGCTCGGCATTGCGGCGGGCATCGGAGGCGAGTGTGGCGGCGCGGAGCGGGTCCTCCGTCGCCAGGGCCCGGGCGAGGTCGACGGACCAGGTGGCGAGCACGGGGTTGTGGAAGCCCCGCGCGGTCGCCGCCTTCTCCGCGGCCTCCAGTTCGTTGATGCCCTCCTTGGTCCGGCCGACGGCGAGGAGCAGCCTGCCGCGTACGGCGCGGGGTTCGGGCAGCACGATGGTGGACGGGTAGGGCGGGGCGAAGCCGTACTGCTCGGCGATGTCCCAGGCGTCCTGGACATGGCCGCGGGCCAGCAGTGTGTCGACGAGGTTGCAGGTCGCCGACCAGTACAGGGGCAGGCCGCGCCCGACGCGTTCGGCGAGCCGCAGGGACTCGCGCAGGGAGGTCTCGGCCTCTCTGAGGCGGCCCCGCCTGCGGTGCCCGAGACCGACGTACGCATGGGCGAGGGAGAGGTGGCCGCCGCTCCAGCCCGCCGTCTCGTAGGCGCGCAGGGCCTCCGTGTAGAAGGCCTCGGCGCGGTCGAGACGGTCGGTGTAGGCGTACGAGCAGGCCAGCATCAGCAGCAGTTCGATGCCCCACTCGGGGTCGGTCCAGCCGAGCCCGGGGGCGAGGCGGCCGTTGACGAGGGCGCGGTCGCACACCTCCACGACCTCCTCGGCGTTCTCACCGTGGGTCATGGCGTCGAAGCCGCGCAGCATGAGCAGCGCGCGCTCGGAGTTGTCCCGGCCGGTGCAGGGGCGGGCCAGGTCGGCGAGGCGCTCGGAGCGGCCCGGCGCGGGCGCGTCGCCGCCGTGGAGGCACTCCAGCATGAACTGCGCCCCCTGCAACCGCATGCGGGCAGGGCCAGGCTGGTGCCGGGCAGCCTCCTCCTCGACCGTACGGACCGCCTCCTCCATCTGGTTGTTGTGCAGCAGGGCCTGGGAGAGACGGACGATCGCGTCGACACGCAGGGCGCCTTCCAGGCCGGGCAGCGCGAGCGCGGTCTGGAGGTGTCCGATGGTGGTGGCGGGCGAGGTGAGGAGGGTGACGCAGCCCAGTTCGTAGAGGACGTGCGCGTGACTCTCGGGGCGGGGCGGTTCCAGCAGGGCGCGTTCCAGACAGCGGCGGGCCGCGTCCGGGGCGCCGACCATCTGGTGCTCGCGGGCGGCCTCCCGAAGCTGCTCGACGAGTTCCTCGTCGTCGTCCGGATAGACGTGCAGGAGGTGGCGGGACGCCGCGGCGGCACCCTTCCCGGACTCGGTGACGACCTGGGCGGCGATGCCGTGCATGGCGGTGCGCATGCCGTCCGGGATGGAGTCGTAGACGGCGGTGGCGATCAGCGGGTGGACGAACTCCAGCTCGCTGTCGGTGATGTGCCCGACCCTCAGATCGGGCTCGGTGAGGATGCGTTCGGTGCACAGGAGGTTGGCGCAGCGGTAGGCGTCGTTGGGGCCCAGGGTGGCCAGCCGGGCCACGAGGTCCACGGTGATGCCCGAGCCGAGGATGGCCGCCGCCTGGGCGAAGCGGGTGGCCGCCAGGCCCAGGTCCTGGAGCCGGGCGACGAGGCCGCCGCCGCGCGCCGAGTTGTTGAGTTCGCGCAGGCTTCCGCAGGACGCCTCGACCGGGGCCAGTCCGGCGTCCTGGACCTTGGCGAGGAGCTCGACGGTCTCGTACGGGTTGCCGGCGGTGACCGCCCACACCTCGCGGCAGAACGGGCCGTCGGCGTGCGGGCCGAGGGTGGCGCGGGTGAGGCCCGCGGCGGCTACCGGGGTCAGTGCGTCGAGCGCGGCGACGGGGCCCGCCGTCCGGGCGATCGCCTCCAGGTGGGCGGCGCTGTCGCCGGTGGCCTCGTCGGGCCTGCGGGCGACCACGACGAGGACGGACAGGTCGTCGAGCCGCTCGGCGAACGCGGCCAGCCAGCGCAGGGTCTCCTGGTCGGCCCAGTGGGCGTCGTCGATGAGCAGGACGAGCGGCCAGTCACGCTTGGCGAGCCGCCGTACGGCCGCGACGAGGCCGTCGCACACGCCCTGCGGGTCGGCCATGCGGTCGCCGGGTTCCGCGATGCCGAGGGCGGGACCGGCGATGTCGTACCAGTCGCCGAGGTACTCGCGGGCCTCCTCCGGCATCAGCGACAGCAGCGCGGGCTGCAGCAGCTGGCGTACGACGTTGAAGGGGACCGACTTGAGGGTCTCGCCGCCGCGTGCCGACCACACCGTGCAGTTGCGCTTCTCGGCGATGCGCCGGGTTTCGGCCATCAGCGCGGTCTTGCCGAGGCCAGCCTCGCCGGTGAGGAGCAGCAGACTGCCGGCGGAGGCGCTGTCGGCGCGCAGGGCGTCGATCGCCCGCTCGGCGGCGGCGAGTTGTGTGTCGCGCTCCCACAGGGCGGCAGAACCGGCCGTCCCGGGCCGTTCCTCCGTCATCCCGCTACCTCCCCAAGTCGCCTGAACGACGTACAGAACTTGAGACTAGCCGCCCGGCTGCCGAAGTGGAGGCGGGTCCGCGCAGGTGTTGCCGGGACGAGTGACAGGGAGTGCGGCAGGGCGACGCGGCGGGCCCGCCACCAGCAGTCGTGAAAGTTATTGACAGTCAACAACCCCTGAAATGAAGCTAATTTTCCATCACGGCGGGCGCACATCCGCCCTTCGTCGCGCCCCCTCGACCGCCCCGCCCGCGCCCCCGGAAAGGATCTCCATGAGCGCGCCCACGCCCGCCCACGACCTGCGGACCCCCCGGCCGGAGCAGTCCCGCCGAGCCCTGTTCGCGGGTTCGGTGGGGAACTTCATCGAGTGGTACGAGTTCGGCGTCTACGGCTACTTCGCGACGGTGATCGCGGCCCGTTTCTTCACCCCGGAGGGCGGGAGCGAGGCCGAGGCGCTGGTGAGAACGTACGCGTCCTTCGCGCTGGCGTTCTTCTTCCGGCCGGTGGGCGCGGCCGTGTTCGGCCGGCTCGGCGACCGGATCGGCCGGCGTCCGGTGCTGATCCTGGTGATCGCCCTGATGACGGGCGCCACGACGTTGATCGGCGTACTGCCGACGTACGACACGGTCGGCGCCCTCGCGCCCTGGCTGCTGACGCTGCTCCGGGTGGTCCAAGGGCTGTCGGCGGGCGGGGAGTTCGGGGGCGCGGTCTCCGTGATGACCGAGTTCGCGCCACCGGGGCGGCGCGGTCTTTACGGGTCGTGGCAGTCGTTCACGGTGGCCCTGGGGCTGCTGGCCGGGGCGGGCGCGGCGGCGCTGCTCGCCACGCTGCTCACCGAGGCCCAACTGGGCGACTGGGGCTGGCGGTTGCCGTTCCTGCTGACGCTGCCGCTGGGGCTGGGCGCGCTGTGGCTGAGGCTGCGGCTGGAGGAGACCCCGGACTTCGAACGGGCGACCGCCACTGCCACGGACACTGCCACGGAGAGCCCACCCGCCCGCGAGGTCGCGCGGGCCGTCGCTGTGGGCGCCGGGCGGATCATGGGCTGGGCCGCCGCCGGGTACACCTTCCTCGTCGTGCTCCCCTCCTACCTCCAGAGCACCCTGCACGCGAGCTTCCAACAGGCGCTGCTCGCCACGGTGTTGGCCAATCTGGGGTTCGCGGCGACGATCGTCCCGGCCGGCTGGTTCAGCGACCGGGTCGGGCGGCGGCCGGTGATGCTGGCCGGGGCGGTGCTGGTCGTGCTCCTGGCGGTGCCGCTGCTCAACCTCCTTCAGGACGCGGGCACTTCGAACGCGGTGAAGGGGGCGGCGGTGTTCGGGGCGGGCGCGGTGGTCGGGCTGATGGCGGGTCCGGGCCCGGCGATGCTCGCCGAACTGTTCCCGACGAGCGCGCGCTACACGGGCCTGGGCCTCGCCTACTCCCTCTCCAACGCGGTGTTCTCGGGGTGCGCAGGCCTGATCATCACCGAGACGGTGAAGCGGACGGGGAACGTGGACATCCCCGCCTACTACGCGGCGACGGTGTGCGCGGTGAGCGTGCTCGCGCTCGCCGCCTCCCCCAAGGGCGTTACCGGAAAGGCGGGTTGAGGGCATGCGGGTGATCGGTCTGATGTCCGGAACGTCGTACGACGCCATCGACGCGGCGGCGGCCGAGCTGACCCTCGTCGGCGACAGCCTCGTACTGCGCCCGCTGGGAATGGTGAGCGAACCGTACGACGACGGCCTGCGGGAGGCGCTCGCGGCGGCGCTGCCCCCGGCCGCCACCTCGCTGGCCGAGGTGTGCCGCCTCGACACCCGGATCGGGCGGGCCTTCGCGGCGGCGGCCGTCCGTGCGGTGGGCGAACTGTGCGGCGGGGAGGCCGAGTTGGTCGCCTCGCACGGCCAGACCGTGTACCACTGGGTGGACGCGGGCCGAGCCCACGGAACACTCCAACTCGGCCAGCCCGCCTGGATCGCCGAGGCGACCGGACTGCCCGTGGTCGCCGACTTCCGCCCGCGCGACATCGCCGCCGGGGGCCAGGGCGCCCCGCTGGTCAGCCTGGTCGACCTGCTGTGGCTGCGCGGCCTGCCGGGCACCCCCGTCGCCCTGAACCTCGGCGGCATCGCCAACCTCACCGCCCCGGACGGCACCGCCTTCGACACCGGCCCGGGCTGCGCCCTGATCGACGCGGCGGCGAGGGGCTTCAGCGGCGGCCGGCTCGCGTACGACGCCGAGGGCGCCCTCGCCGCCCGGGGCACCGTCCACGGACCGCTGCTGCGCCGACTCCTGGACGAGCCGTACTACGCGCTACCGGCACCCCGGACCACCGGCAAGGAACTGTTCCACCTCGGCTACCTCCAGGACGCCCTGGCCGGCCTCGGCACCCTGTCCGCCGAGGACGTGATCGCCACCCTCACGATGCTCACGGCCCGCACGGTCGCGGACGCCGTCCGTGCGGTGGGCGCGACAGAGGTGATCGCCTCGGGCGGCGGCACCCGCAACCCCGTACTGATGGCGATGCTCGGAGCCCGCCTCCCCGGGCTGACCCTGCGCACCTCCGACGAACTGGGCCTGCCGTCCACGGCCAAGGAGGCGTACGCGTTCGCGGTCCTCGGCTTCCTGACCGCACACGGCCTGGCGGGCACCCGCCCCGGCAGCACGGGCGCCCGGCATCCCAGCATCCTCGGCTCGATCACCCCCGGCCGCGAAGGACTGCGACTGCCCCCGGCGGCGGAGAAGGCCCCGGTACGGCTGCTGGTGGAAGGGGCCTGACCTCCCACCGCTCCGCTGATCGCGGCCACGATGCAGTGAACTCCGTTGGTTGGGCGGTTCGTTGTCGAGCGCGGGCCCGGTGGGGGCTGGTCGCGCAGTTCCCCGCGCCCCTAAAGGACAAAAGACCCGGCCCTGCGGGCCTGAAAAGCACGGGGCGCAGCCCCTGCTTTTCAGGGGCGCGGGGAACT
>NZ_JBSFMT010000011.1:0-195920 GCF_053599695.1 Streptomyces sp. NPDC000878
CCCCTGGGCGCCGACCGCGACCAGCTCACCACCCGCGCCGATCCCCGGTTCACCGAACTGCGCACGCGCGTCCTGTCCCGCATCCGAGGCGAACGGGCGCCGGACGTACCGGACTTGACGGAGTCCGTAATCCGCTAAGGCACCTGAGCCCCCCTTTCCTTACCTCTCCTTTCCTCCCTTCTCCTCTCCTCATCTTCTTTTCTCAGGCTGACGCCACGCGTCCCTTCCCCCTGCCCGAAAACCCCCTGAAACCCATGGAGTTCACAGTGCTGCGCACCAACATCAGCTATCGGTCCCGCAATCGAGCCCTCCTCGTGGCGGTCGCCGCCGTACTGGCGCCGCCGGTTCTCGTACCGGCCACCGCGCGGGCCGCGGCTGCCGACACGATCACCGTCGCCTCCGGGGAGACCCTGACGCTCACGGAGACCACCACCGCGGGCGCCCTCGTCATCGAGGAGGGCGGTGCCATCGCCGTCCCGGACGGCTACAGCCTCAGCCTTACCGTCAACGGTGTCGAGATCGGCAGCGAGTTGGCCGAACTCACCGACGGCTACGGCGGAGTGGCGACCGCCATCGCGGCGGGCACCTACTCCGGAACGGTCGTCCTGACCGTCGCCGAGGCCACCGACGTCGCCTACGACGACCTCACCTTCCCCTTCCGCCAGGCCCTGTACGTGGACGCCGACGGCGTCGACGAGGCCAAGTCGGTCCCCTCGGCGGTCCTCGGCGGCACCGTCTCCGACACGGGCGCGAGCGACATCCGGCTGCTGTCGGACGGCGAGGCGTTCAACGGCGTGTACGTCGCCGGCGGCGGCACCTACACGCTCACGAATCCGCAGGTCGCGTACGTCGGGAACGGGCGCTGCGACTTCATCGGGTACGGCGCCTCCATCGTGGGCACGGGTGAGGGCACGACGCTCGTCGTGGACGGCGCGACCATCAGCAACGAGGGCGTGGTCCGCACCGCCGTCATCGCCGACGCCACCGCCAACGTCGTCGTCAAGAACTCCACGCTGCACTGCGCCGACGGCACCGTCCCGGACGAGTACCCGACCGCCGGCACCGGCGACACCCGGTACATGATCACCGTCCCGTGGATGCTGGGCCTGTCCGGCAACGTCCGTACGACCAACCTGCTCGGTACGAGCACCAAGCTGTCCTTCGTCAACTCCTCGATCTCGTCGGAGAAGTGGGGCGCCCTGTCGGTCGACGGGGGCAGCTACTGCACGCTCACCGCCATCAACAGCAGCATCGCCAACACCGGTGGCCAGGGCTACGGTTCGTACGCCATCGGCAACGTCACCGAGCACTTCCTCGGCTGCACCTTCGACGTCGGCGACTACGCCCTGATCCACTGGGGCGCCTCGGCCCACTACGGCGACAGCACCAAGGAAGCGGTCGCGGCCCTCAATGAGTCCCTCGAACTCGGCCTGACCAGTGCGGAGTTGAGCGCACTGCCCGAGCGCTCGACGGTCGTCAACGCCGGTCGCTTCATGGTCCTCTGGTACGCGGCCGGGTCGGTCACCATCGACGGCGGAACCCAGGTCAACACCGGCGAGACCGCGTTCATGTGCAAGGCGGTCGCGGGCGCCGTCACGGCCGACGGCTCCGACGGTGCAACGATCAACCCCGGCAACGGAGTTGTCTTCCAGCTGATGGACTCCGACCGCCCCAGCAGCGTCACGGTCTCGGGGAAGGCGTGGAAGACGGAGACCATAGGCACGTACACCGAGCCGACCGGCTCCCCCACCAAGTCCTCCTCCTGGACGACGACTTCGTCCCAGTCCACCGACGCGAAGGGCACGTTCACGGACATCGCCCTGACCGGCGACTTCTACAACTCGGTCTGGGGCGGCGGCAACGGGAGCATCCAGGGTCAGAACCTCACCCTGTCCTTCACCCGCTCCACGGTCGAGGGCGTCATCTCCGCGTCCACGGCCAAGCACGCCGTCTCCACGATCACCTCGGCGGAGTACCGCGAGATCAGCGAGGTCACCAACACCCCGAGCGCGGTGGTCAACAACGGCGTCCTGGTCACCCTGGGCGCCGGCACGACCTGGACGATCACCGGCACGTCATACCTGAGCGCCCTCACGCTCGCCTCCACCGCCGCCATCCAGGCCCCGACCGGCAAAACGGTAACCCTGACGGTCAACGGCACGACCACGACCATCACGGCCGGCCGCTCCTACTCGGGAGCAATCACCCTGACGGTCGCGTAACGACGTAACGCCAACAAAAGACCGACCCCCGGGATTTGGATGCGAACCGATTCCCGGGGGCCGGGGCTTTTCGTGGGCGATTCAGGGCCGAGCTTTTCAGCGGGCCAGATCCCCAACCAACCCAGGGGCGCGGGGAACTGCGCGACCAGCCACAACGCACCCGCACCCGAAAACCTGCCGAACCCGCGGAGCGCTACGCCCCAACCATGTTGTAGCCCCCATCAGCAATCAAGAACCCACCCGTAATGTGCTGCGCATCCTCCGTAGCCAAGAACAACGCCGTCCCCGCCAACTCCGCAGGCCCAGGAATCCGCCCCATAGGCGTAGCCGCCCGCAACACATCCCCCCGCCCACTCTTCCAGTCGTCCCGCCCAAGCGTCGCCGCCGTCTCAATGAACCCCGGCGCAAAGACATTCACCCGAACCTTGGGCGCAAAGGCCTGAGCGTACGACTTGGTCAGCCCGATGATCCCGTACTTGGCGGCGGCGTACTGCGGCGCCCGCGCACTCCCTCGTACGACCACGGTGGAGCCGACGTTCACGATCGCGCCGCCCCCCTCCTGCTCCAGCATCCGCGCCCCGAACTCGTGCGTGCACAGCAGCGTGCCCTTGATGTCGACGGCGAGGACGTGGTCGATGGACTCCTCGGTGATGTCCCGCCAGGACATCTGCTCGCGGGCCACGTCGCCGACGTTGTTCACGGCCACGTCGAGGCGCCCGAAGCGCGACCAGACCTCGTCGGCGAGGCGTCTGATCTGGTCGTGCTCGGCGATGTCGGCCTGGACGACGAAGGCCTTGCGGCCAAGTTCCGTCACGCGCCGGGCAGTTGCCTCGGCGCCGGCCAGGGAGCCGCGGTAGTGGACCGCGACGTCGGCACCCTCCTGCGCGGCCCGTACGGCGATCTCGGCGCCGAACCCGGTACCGGCACCGGTGACGAGGACGGTCTTCCCGGCGAAGCGTTCGGATACGGGGGTCACGGGGGTCATACGGGCTCCGTTCATGAGATCTGTTGCTCTGAAAGGAAGTTCTGAAGGCGAGTTGGAGGACACGGATGTCATACGAGGGTCCGCCCGCCGTCGACATACAGCACCTGTCCGGTGACGAACGCCGCCTCGTCGGAGGCGAGGAAGAGGACGGGGCCGGTCAGATCCCCGGGCCGGCCGAGGCGTCCGGCGGGGACGAGCGACTCCAGGGAGGCGCGTACGCCGGGCCGGGCGAGGTAGTCGCGGGTCAGCTCGGTCTCGGTGTAGCCCGGGGCAACGGCGTTGACGGTGACGCCAGTTGGCGCCCACTCGCGTGCCATCACCCGCATCAGCTGGTTCACCCCGCCCTTGGTCGCCGCGTACGGCGAGTGGTCCGCGTGCGCGAGCAGCCCCGAGACGGAGGACAGGTACACGATCCGCCCGTACCCGGCGGGCACCATCACCGCGCCGACGGCCCGGCCCAGCCAGAAGGCGCTGTCGAGGTTGATCGCGGTGATCCGCTCCCACACCTCGTCGGGCGTCTCCAGCACCGGACGGCGGTCGTTGGCGCCCACCGCGTGCACGAACACGTCGATTCCGCCGAGGAGTTCGACCGTACGGCCGACAGCGGCACGGCAGGCGTCCGCCGAGGTGAGGTCGACGGCCAGCCCGCTGACCGAACCGGAGGTCTCCTGCTGGAGTTGGTCGAGTTTCGCCTTGTCGACGTCGAGGACGAGCACCACCGCGCCCGCCCCGGCCAGCGCCCCGGCGACCGCCGCTCCGATGCCACCGGCGCCGGCGACCAGCGCTCGCGTTCCCCTGAAGTCCCAAGTAGCGCGCATGGTCCGGACGGTAAGCCACGACATGGATTTGTGTCCACACTTGACGCGTCTATTGACGTTCAACAGCGTGATTGCCAGGCTGTCTGTCGACAGTTAAGGCCTGTGGGTGGTTGAGCGAGGTCGGAGATTCGATGAAGCTGGTGACGTTCGACGAGGGACTGGTGGGACGGCTCGACGGCGAGACCGTCGTGGAGCTGGAAGTGCCCTCTACGCGGGCGTTCTTCGCGCACGATGGTCAAGTCCGGGAAACCGGGCAGACGTTCGCGCTCGCGGACGTACGGCTGCGCGCCCCGATCGTGCCGAAGAAGTTCTTCCACACGGCCGGCAACTTCCGTGAACACCACGAGGACCTGGTCCGGGTCGACTGGTCCCACCCGGTCAACAAGGGCATCGTCTTCTTCCAGAACGTCGACGCGGTCATCGGCCCGGACGAGCCGATCGTGTACCCGGCCAACCTGACCCGCGAACTCGACTACGAACTCGAACTCGCCGTCGTCATAGGCAAACCCGGCAAGTTCTTCTCCGCCGAGGAGGCCGCCGAACACATCGCGGGCTACCTGGTGTTCAACGACATCACCGCGCGCGACATCCAGCGCCGGGAGATGGAGTCCGGGGTCTTCTCCTTCTCCAAGGCCATCGACACGTTCTGCCCGATCGGCCCGTACATCGTCACGGCGGACGAGATCGACGACCCGCACGACCTCGACATGGAACTCCGGGTCAACGGCGACGTACGCCAGAAGTCCAACACCTCGCGGATGTCCGTCTCGATCCCGCAGTTGGTCGCCTACCACTCCCCGCAGATCTACAGCGCGGGCGACATCATCACCACGGGCACGATCGCGGGCGTCGCCGCGAGCACCTCGGACCCCTTCGCGAACTACCTCAAGCCCGGTGACGTCGTCGAGGCCGAGATCGAGGGCCTGGGCGTGCTGCGCAACCCGGTGCTGTCCTGGAAGGACGCGTACGGGACCGACGAGCCGCCCGCCGGACAGTGGGCCTGAGCCGATGCGCATCGCACAACTCGCCGGTCGTACCGTCCTGTTGACGGACGAGGGCGCCATCCCTGTCCCGACCGACCTCGCGACCGACCTCTTCGCCCACTGGGACGACCTGCGTGAGTGGTCGAGATCCGCGTCCGCCACGGATGCCCGGCCCTACGACCCGGCCGACCTCCAGGCCCCCGGCCGCCCCGCCCCGCGTCAGATCTTCGCCGTAGCCCTCAACTACCGCCCCCACACGGCGGAAGCGGGCTACGAGGAACCATCGGCACCCCTCGTCTTCACCAAGTTCCCGACCTGCCTCACCGGCCCGTACACCACCGTGGACCTGCCGCCGGGCAACGTCGACTGGGAGCTGGAGCTGGTCGCGGTCATCGGCCGCGAGGCGCACAAGGTGCCCGTGGAGAAGGGCTGGGACCCGGTCGTCGCGCTCACCGTCGGCCAGGACCTGTCCGAGCGGATCAGCCAACTCGCGGGCAGACCAGCCCAGTTCTCGCTCGGCAAGTCGTATCCAGGGTTCGGCCCTGTCGGTCCCGCGCTCGTCAGCCTCGACGAGATCGACGCCGTCGGGCACCGGGACGACCTGGAGCTGACCTGCGAGCTGAACGGCGAGGTCGTCCAGTACGACCGTACGGCCAACATGATCTTCCCCGTCCCGCAACTGGTGTCGTACCTCAGCGAGTTCTGCACCCTGCTCCCCGGTGACCTGATCTTCACGGGCACTCCGGCGGGCGTCGGCAACCGGCGCGTGCCGCAGCGGTTCCTCACACCGGACGACGAACTGGTCAGTCGCATAGGGTCGGTGGGGGAGATGCGGCACCGCTTCCGGAGGACGGCCCCATGACCCGTACGCTCTTCACCGACGTCCAGATCTTCGACGGCACCGGACGCGACCCGTTCCCGGGCCAGGTGCTCGTCGAGGGCGACCGCATCACCGCCGTCGCCGCCGATGTGCCCCGCGACCAGCGGGCGGGCGCCAGAGTGATCGACGGCGGCGGAGGCACCCTCCTCCCCGGTCTCGTCGACGCCCACGCCCACCTCGGATTCGGCTCCACCGTCGAGCACCTGTCCCGGAGCCGTGACGAACCGCCGGAGGAAAAGGCCCTGTTGGTGGCCCACGCGGGCCGGGTCCTGCTCGACCACGGGATCACCAGCGCGTACTCCGGCGGCAACCGGCTGCCCGGTACGGAGATCGCGGCCCGCAAGGCGTTCGCCGAGGGCTGGATGCCCGGCCCGCGTCTGAAGGCCGCCTCCTGGGAGGGCAGCGCAGGCATGGTCGAGCCCGGCGTGTACGACTTCCCGGGCGTCGACGGCCGCGCCTCCGACCCGGAGTCGGTGTCCCGTTTCGTGACCGGCATGGCCGAACTCGGCGTCGACATCGTCAAGTTGTCCCTCTCCGGAGAGAGCGCCGTCGTCCAGGGCACCTCGCGGATCGTGCAGTTCACGGACGAGGAGGTCGCCGCCGCCTCCCGTACGGCGGAGAAGCACGGCGTCTGGCTCACCGCCCATGCCCACGCAGCCGAGTCGGTCAAGATGGCCGTACGGCACGGCATCCGCGCCTTCTACCACTGCACCTTCGCCGACGAGGAGGCCCTCGACCTCCTCGAAGCCGCCCGCGACCGGATCTTCGTCGCCCCGACCCCCGGCATCATCCACGCCAACCTCCACGAGGCCGGCAGCGAACCCGAGCCCGGCATGGAGGTGGAGGCGACCGCCGAGGCCGTACGCCGGGTCGTGCCCGAACTGGTCCGGCGCGGCATCCGCGTCGTCCCCGGCGGCGACTACGGCTTCGCCTGGAACCCGGTGGGCCGCAACCTCCGCGACCTCGAACTCTTCGTCGACTGGTTCGGCTTCACCCAGGCCGAGGCGCTGCGCGCGGCGACCGGGTACGGCGGTCAGGTGATGGGCCTCGGCGACCAACTCGGCCTGGTCCGGGAGGGGTTCCTCGCCGACCTCGTGCTCGTCGACGGCGACCCGCTGGCCGACATCCGCATCCTCCAGGACCGCGACCGGCTCGCGGTGATCATGAAGGACGGCCGACTGCACAAGCACAGGGCGGCCGGGTGACCGGCCAGGCAGTCGAATCCGACTCCTCGATCCGGGCGCGTACGAACACCGGCCGACTAAAGGGGCGTTGGGAAGGTGACGTGGCCGTCTTCCGGGGCATCCCCTTCGCCGCGCCGCCCGTCGGCGAGCTGCGCTGGCGGCCACCCCGGCCGCCCGCCGCGTGGGACGGCGAGCGTCCCGCGTACGACTTCGGCCCCGCGCCCCTGCAACCGCAGCCGCCCCGCGACTCGATCATGTTCCACACCAACTTCGCCGACCGGCGGGCCCTGGTGATGAGCGAGGACTGCCTCTACCTCAGCGTCTGGACCCCGGAACCGTCCGACTCGCCCGGCGGGGGCGGAGTCGGAGGCGGCCTGCCGGTGATGGTGTGGATCCACGGCGGCGGCAACCGCTACGGCCACGGCGGCCAGGAGATCCACGACGGCCGCTCCCTGGCCCGCCGGGGCGTGGTCGTCGTCACCCTCAACCACCGCCTGGGCGCCCTCGGTTTCCTCGCCCACCCGGGTCTGGCCGCCGAGGACGACCTCGGAGCGTCCGGCAACTACGGCCTCCTGGACATCGTCGCGGCCCTGACCTGGGTACGGGAGAACATCGCGGCCTTCGGCGGCGACCCCGACCGCGTCACCCTCGCCGGCAACTCCGCCGGAGCCGCCCACATCTGTCACCTCATGGCCTCCACCACGGCCCGCCCCCTCTTCCGGGCCGCGATCGGCCAGAGCGCCTCGGGCGTCGGCAGGGCGGAGGGACCGCTCCCGGACCAGGCCGCCGCACAGCGACAAGGGCTGTGCTGGGCAGGGGAGTTCGGAGACCGGGATGTTACCGGGCTGCGCCGCACCGACGGCGTCGAGCTGGTCCTCAAGGGTCACTTTGGCCCGGTCATCGACGGACGGGCCCTCACCGCCCCGAGCGACGACGTCTTCGCCGCCGGACACCAGCACCCCGTCCCGCTGCTCGTGGGCACCAACTCCGATGAAGGCTCGGTGTACGCGACCCTGGACGCTGTACGCCGCCTGCCCGTCGAGCCGGGCACGGACGAGCTGTACCCCTTGCGCGACGGCGACCAAGTCCGACGTACGGCACGGCGGTTCACCGGCGAGAGCCGCTTCACGTACCCCGTGTGGCACTGGGCGCGGGCCCACAGCGCCGTCGCACCGACCTGGATGTACCGCTTCACCCGTACGCCACCACTGCCGCCCGACCTCGACCTGGCCCCGCCCCGCGACGGTCTCCCGGGATACGGCGTCCATCACACCGCCGAACTCCCGTACGTGCTCGACAACTTGCACGCCCGACCCTGGCCCTGGACCGAGGCCGACCGCGCGCTGGCGCGAACGATGGCGGACACCTGGGTTCGCTTCGTCGACACGGGCGACCCCAACGGTGCCGGAGCCCTGCCCAGTTGGCCCCGTTTCACCGACACGGAGGCGATGGTCTTCGGCGGTGAGGTGACTCCCGTAGAGCTGGGGCGGGTCGAACGGCTGGACGCGATGCGGCTGCTGGCGATGCTGCCCCGCCCCCTCTGACGCCCCACCTATCTCCAGGAGATTCATCCCGTGGCACGACTCCCCGGCACCGAAGGGGTCGGCGAGATCGCCGACCGTATCCGCGCACGTCGTGGCGGCTCCCTCCGCCCCCTGGACCAAATGCTGCTGCACAGCCCCCAGTTGGCCGACGGCTGGAACAGCCTTCTGGGCGCCGTACGGCAGCGGATGGCGCTGCCCGCCGACATCCGGGAACTGGTCGTCCTGCGGATCGCCGTCCTCAACCGGGCCCCGTACGAATGGACCGCGCACGAGGGCCCGGCGCGTGAAGCGGGCCTGGGGGATGCCGAGTTGGCGGCCCTGCGTGAGGAGAGGCCTGAGCTGGACGACGTACGCCGGTCGCGGGTCATCGCGTACACCGACGCGATGACCCGCGATGTGCATGTCCCGGACGAGCTGTTCGACGCCCTGCGGGACCACTTCACCGACGCGGAACTTGTCGAGCTGACCGCCACCGTGGCCGCGTACAACATGGTGTCCCGCTTCCTGGTGGCCCTGGACGTACAGGTGCCTACCGCGAACGGCCGGACCAGCGAAGGAAGTTGACCATCAGGCGGTTCCACTGCACGGACTGCTCCCAGTGCGGGTTGTGGCCCGACTCGCGGATCACATGGAACTCCACGTCCTGGATGTGCTGCGCGTTGAGCCGCATCAGCGACGGCGGGCTGTAGAGGTCGCCGTCCCCGACGAGGAGTTGGACCGGCATGGTGAGGGTCTCCAACAGGGCCCAAGTGGTCGTGTGAGCGAGTGACTGGGGGAAGGCGTCGGCGGTCCTGGCGCGGGCGTTGATCTCCAGCCAGGCCGCCACGCCGTCGCGGTCGCCGCCCCGGTACGAGGGGCCCAACTCCTTGAAGTCGACGGGCATGTCGTCCCACGGGTCGGGCAGCAGCAGCTGCTCCAGTTCCGCGTACTCCGCGTCCGTGACGCCCATCTTGCTGCTGGACACGGTGAGTCCGTACAGCCGGTCCCCGTACGAGAGCGCGTAGTCGACGGCGACATAGCCGCCCGCCGCCGAACCGGAGAGGTGGAAGCGGTCCAGGCCGAGATGGTCGGCGAGGGTGTTCAGGTCCCCGGAGGCGGTGTCGGACTCGGTGCGGGTGCCGGCCACGGAGCCGTACGCGCCGCGCCGCGAGTACCCGATGACCCGGAAGCCCGCACCGGAGAACACCGGTTGCTGGTAGGGCCAGCTCTCGCCGCTGCCGGACCCGGGGTGGAGGAGGATCACGGGCTGACCGTCCCCGCCGGTGTCCCAGGCCCACAGGCTGCCGCCCCCGGCGACGGGTATCTGGTACTCGGTGACGGCGACCTGTTGGGGGAGGGGTACGGGGGTCCAGGGCGCGTCGGCCGAGGCGCCGGCCCCGGACCTGGACGCGGCGGTCGCGTTTCCTGTGTTGAGGGCGGTCAGGCTGGTGAGCCCGGCCAGCGCGGCACCGCCGACGACGGCACGGCGGCTGGGATTTCGCTGATCTGCCTGATCTCTCTGCATTGTTCCTCCTGGGGTGATGGTTGACTGTTGTCTGTCGACAGAAGGCCGGTGGCTGGGGTATATGTCGGCTGGAGAGTGGGATAGTGTCGACACCGTGCGTTTGCTGTGTGTCGCTCTGAGTCAGGGAGAATCGCCGGATGGCTGCCGAAGAGGATGAGGACACGCACGTCGTGGTGCTCGCGCGCCTGCTGCGCCTGCGGGACAGGCGTGAGCCGTTGGTCGCGCAGATCGCCGAATGGGTGGGGTCGGGCATCATCGAGGGCCGGCTGGAACCGGGCCAGGATCTCAACAGCGTCGATCTGTCACGCCGGTTCGACACCAGCCGGACGCCGGTGCGCGAGGCGCTGATGGTGCTCGAACAGGAGGGCCTGGTCGAGATGAAGGCGCGCCGGCGGCCCCGGGTCGCCGCGCCCTCCCTCCAGGACATCCGCGACATCTACCAGGTGCGCCGCCAACTCCTTTCCATGCTGGCCGGGTTGCTCGTCGAGCGCGCCACCGACGAGGAGCTGGCCGAACTGCGGCTCCGGGTCGGGCGGATGCGGAAGCTGGCCGACGACGGTGACGTGGACGCGTACTTCTGGAGCCATGTGCAGCTCCAGGAGCGGATGACCGAGATCGTCGGCAACAGCACCCTGAAGCAGATCCTCGACTCCCTCGCCCTGCGCACCCTGATGCTGCGCCACCTGAGCCTGACCCGTGCGGGGCGCCTCGCCTACAGCGTCGACGACCAGGAACGCCTGCTCCAGGCCTGCGAGGAGCGCGACGGGGAACTGGCGTCGGCGCTGATCGCCGGGGCGACGGTCCGTGCGCTGCGGGCGGTGGAGGAGCAGTTGGAGCAGGACGCCGCCGGGCGCGGCCGGAAACCCGCGCGTCGGCGCCGGGCGGCGGCTTCCTGAACGGCGGCTTCTTGGATGGCGGTCTCCTGAACGCCGACGTTCTGAACAGCGGTCTCCTGTACGGCAGTTGAGGTCCGGCGCCCGTGTCACTTCGCCAATACCCCGCCGTCCACCGGGAAGTTGCCGCCGGTGACCCAGGCCGACTCGTCGGACGCCAGATAGACGGCGCACCAGGCGATGTCCTCGGGGGTGCCGACCCGGCCCAGGGGAATGCGGGCGAGCAGGGCCTCGCGGGCGGCGCCCTCGTGGGCGCCCGCCGACTCGGTGGCCGGGGTGCGGACCATGCCGGGGGAGATGGTGTTGGCCCGGATGCCCGCCGGACCGCCCTCGACGGCGAGCTGACGGGTCATCCCGAGTACGGCCGACTTGCCCGCGCAGTGGGCGACCATGCCGAAGGTGCCGCTGCCCCGAAAGGCGTTCACCGAGGCGAAGTTGACGATGGACCCACCGCCGGACGCGACAAGATGCGGCCAGGCAGCCTGCACCGGCAGGAAGACGACGTCGACCTCGCCGCGCATCGTCGGCGTCCACTGCGCGTCGAAGTCCATCTCGGCGGCGGACGCCATGCGCGGGGCGATCGCACCGGCGGTGACCAGTACGTCGACCCGCCCGTGCCGCTCGTACGCCTCGTCCGCGAACCGCCGGGCGTCGTCGGGGACGGTCATGTCGAGCGGCGCGAGCACCTCGACGCCCAGCCCCCGCTCGGCGGCCAGCTTCTGGGTCCGCTCGGCCGCCGCCGGGTCGATGTCGCAGCCGACGACGGTCGCGCCCTGCGCGGCGAAGAGCAGCGCGCACCCCTGGCCGATCCCGGCGCCCGCACCGGTGACGAGAGCGACCTTGCCGGAGAGTCTGCCGGTCACTTGGACCTCCTTGTGGGGGTTGGCTTACGTGCCGACCTTCTTCCTAGTGTCGACACTATGGCCGGGTCAAGGGGTGAACCTTTGAATTCGCACCTAACTGTCGACAGTGCGTGAGCCCTGGGGGCAGACTCCGGGCTCATGGAATCAGGCAGCGGCAGCGGTAGCGGCAGTACCTACGACCCGTCGATGAGAGACCGTGTACGGGCCCTGACGGCAGCGGTGACGGCCGGGGCGGTGCTGGCCCTCCCGGGCACGGGAACGGGCACCGCCCGCGCGGCGGCAGGTCCCCAACAGGCCGACAGCGAGAGTGAGTTGACGGTCGCGGCGGGGGAGACGTACGTCCTCACCGCGACCACGCCCCTCACCGCCCTCACGATCGCCGAGGGAGGCACCCTCACCACACCCACCGGCTGCACCCTCACGATGACGATCGACGGCGTCGAGTGCGGATCGGTGCTGACGGCGACGCTGGCGACGAGCACGACGATCGCGCCGGGCTCGTACACCGGGGCCATCGTCCTCACCGTCGCGGAGGAGAACCTCGCCACCTTCGCCGGGGTCACCTTCCCCTTACGCCAGGCGCTGTACGTCGACGGCACGGGCGCCGTGGCCACGAAGTCCGCGCTGTCGGCCCTGGTGGGCGGCACGGTGACCGACGCGGCGGCGCGAGAAGTGGGCATCGCCTCCACCGGGGAGGCGTTCAACGGGGTGTACGTGGCAGGCGGGGGCGCGTACGAGATCAAGGACACGGTGATCGGGTTCACGGCCAACGGGCGCTGCGACTTCGTCGGCTACGGGGCGGCGATCGTCGGCACCGGCTCGGGCACGACGCTCGTCGTGGACGGCGTCACGGTGTCCAACGTGGGTGTGCAACGTACGGGGTTGGTCGCGGACAAGGGGGCGAACGTCGTCGTCAAGAACTCGTCGATCCGGTGCCTGAACGGGGTCGTGCCCGCCGACTACGTCTTCGCGGCCGGTGCGAACATGCTGGTCGTGCCATGGCGGCTGGGCATCTCGGGCAACGTCCGCGCGACCAACCTGATCGGCACCGGCACGAAGGCCACGTACATCAACTCGTCCATCTCCTCCGAGACTTGGGGTGCCTTCTCGGTCGACTCGGTCAGCAACGCCCAGGCCACCGCGATCAACTGCTCCATCGCCAACCTCGGCACCGAGGGCTACGCCACCTTTGCCGACGGCAACGTCACGGAACGCATCCTGGGTTGCGTACTCGACGCCGGTACGTACGCCACGATCATCGGCGCCTCCAACGGGACGGTGCACTACGGCGACAGCACGAGCGCCGACATCGCCCAGCTCAACTCCGACCTCGAACTGGGGTTGTCGGAAGCGGAGTTGGAGGCCATCCCCGTACGGAGCACAGTGATCGACTCCCGGGGCTTCGGGGTGATGTGGCACGGCGCGGGCACCCTGCACATCAGCGGTGGGACCGTTCTCACCTCGGCCGCAACGACCTTCCTGGACAAGGGGGTTCGGGCCACGATCACCGTGGACGGTTCCCAGGGTGCCGCGCTGAACCCGGGCAACGGGGTCGTCCTCCAGGTGATGGAGACCGACAACCCGGGCTCGAACGCCGGGGTGTACACGGAGCCGACCGCCGACCCGGTGAAGGACGGCACCTTCGACACGACCGCCGTCCACGACACCGACACGACGGCGACGTTCACGGACATCGAGCTGACGGGCGACTTCTGCAACGCCATGCGTACGGGCAGGAACATGGTCCTGACCTTCCAAGGGGCTCATGTCCAGGGCGTGTTGTCGTCATCCGTCTCCCGGCACGCCGTCACCACGATCACCTCGGCCGAGTACGCCGAACTGGGCCACGTGACCAACACCCCCGGCCCGGTCGTCAACAACGGCGTGCTCGTGACCCTGGACGCGGGCTCGGAGTGGGCGGTGACGGGTACGTCGTACCTGAGCAGGCTGACCCTCTCGGCGGACTCGGCGGTCACCGCGGGTCCAGTCGGCGGCACGGTCGCGATGACGGTGGACGGCGTGCTGACGGCCGTAGAACCGGGTGGTGACTACAGCGGGGCGATCACGCTGACGGTGGTGGCCTGAGCCCTTGCGGGAGTTCGCGGGACGTCTGCGGGAGGTTTGCCGAGCGCTTGAGGGACGTTTCGCGGTGGACGAGCGGCGCCCAGCCCCCAAGCCGGGCACCGCTCGCCCACCTGTGAATACGTACGAACACGTGCGAATAGCGGGTGAATGCCTGCGAACTGTTGTCAGTTGCAGGTGCCGGTGAAGACGTCCACCTCGTCGTTGCTGCTGCCCGCCACGACGAGGTCCTGCGTCCCGTCGGACGTCAGATCGGCGGCTGCCGCCTCGTACGCGCCGGGGGCGGCCAGCTCGGTCAGCTCGTCCAGGGCGCCGCCCGAGGTGCCCTGGAAGACGGTGACGGAGTTTCCGTTGAGGGAGGAGACGAGGAGGTCGGTCACGTCGTCGCCGTCCAGGTCGGCGGAGTTGACCGCGACGGGGAGACCGGGCGTCGTGTAGTCGACGGAGTCCTGGAAGGTGCCGTCGCCGTTCCCGGCGTACACCTCCAGGGTGTTGGAGCCGTTGCTGATGGTGGCCAGGTCGGTCGTCCCGTCCCCGTCGAAGTCGCCCTGGGCGATGGAGTAGAGCCGGTTGACGCTGTCGTACTCCGTGACGGCGCCGAAGGTTCCGTCACCGTTGCCGAGGGCCACGCTGACCCCGCCGGCGGTGGCGACACTGGCGGTGGCGATGTCCAGGTCGCCGTCGCTGTCGAAGTCGGTGAGGACGAGTCCGTGCGGCCGGGTCACGGTCACCACCTCGACGTCGACGGTGAACGACCCGGCACCGTCGCCGAACAGCAGGCTGACCCCGCCGCCCGACTCCTCCGCCACCGCCAGGTCCAGCTTGCCGTCGTCGTCGAGGTCACCGGCGACGAGGGAACGGGCACCCGCGCCGACGGTGTACTGCGTGGACGCCCCGAAGGCACCCCCACCCGTCCCCAACAGCACGCTCACGGTGCCGCCGTTGAAGTCGGCGGTGGCGATGTCCGGGTTGCCGTCGTCGTCGAAGTCGGCGATCACGGACTGGTACGGGTGGGCGCCCACGGCGTACTCGGTGGCCGCGCCGAAGGTCCCGTCACCGTTGCCCAGCAGCACGGACAGCGAGTTGCCGTCGTTGTTTGCGGCGACGACGTCCGCGTTCCCGTCACCGTCGAGGTCCCCGGTCACCACATGCCGGGGGTTGTTGCCGGTGGTGGCGGAGGTGTCGAACTGGGTGAAGGAGAGGGAGCCCGAGCATGCGGTGGCGGCTGCGGTGAACGTCCCGGTGGCGGAGGCCATGGCCACGACGCTGGATCCGATGGCTAAGGCCCCGAGGGTGCCGGCGGCCAGGACGCGGCGGGCCCTGTATTTCTTGTGCCTGCGGTTCTCTGTCATGGGAACGGGAACTTAGGAGCCGCTCCTGTGATTGACGTGTCACGGGACAGTGGTTTCGCACAGTGCCGTAGCCGAGGTTTTCTCCGGGCGGACGAGGACCGACCGTGATGGTGACGGTGCCTGGAGATCGACGGTCACTGGAGATCGAGGACGGCCTTGCCGTGGAGGCGGCCGTCGAGCAGGGCCCGTACCGCCTCGGAATGGCGGGTCCAGGGGCCGCGCCAGCTGATGCCCGGATCGAGGCGGCCCGCGGCGATCTCGCCGGCCAGCCAGGTCAGATCCGCGGAGTGGTCGGTGGTGGGGTCGCTGAAGAGGAAGAACGTGCGGATCGACCGGTCGTGACGTCCGTCGGTGCCCACCAGGGCGTCGGCCGGCAGCACCGAGTCGGTCCCGGCGGAGCGGCCCACGCTGAAGAGGGTGCCGCCGGCCGACAAGGAGGCGAAGGCGTCCACGAGTTGCTGTCCGCCGACGTTGTCGAGTACGGCCGACACGGGCTGCCGTACGGCGGCCGGCTCGGGGTGGACCTCGTGGGCGCCCAGGGCCCGCAGGCCGTCCGCCTGGGCGGGGTTCCGGCTGACGGCGACGACGTACGCGCCCGCGCGGGCGGCCAGCTGGACGGCGTACCGGCCGACACCGCCGGAAGCGCCGGTGACCATCACGCGGCGGCCGAGCAGCGAGCCCATCCGGCGCAGCACGTGCAGGGCGCTCAGTCCGGCCACGGGGACGGTGCTCAGGGCGCCGGGGTCGGTGTCCTTCGGCGCGGTGCCGAGCAGGGTGGCGGGGGTGGCCCGCAGCTCGGCCCAGCCGGCCTCGCCGAGGGTGACGACCCGCTCGCCTGCGGCCGGGCCCGAGCCGTCGGCGGCTGCCCGGACGACCACACCGGCCGCGTCCCACCCGAGCACGGTGCCGTCCGGGGTCGCCGGATCGGCCGCCCCGTGGAAGACCTCCCCGAAGTTCAGCGAGACCGCCTCGACGCGCACGAGCGCCTCGTGGGCGGCGGGCCGCGGGTCTGGGACGTCCGTCAGCGACAGATGTCCGGTCGAGGTGTGGTCGACGACGAGTGCGCGCACGGGAGGAACCCTTCGGGAAGGTGGGGAGGTGGGGAGGCGGACGAGTGAAGTGAAATGAAGTGCCACAGTGTGGCGTTTGCTCTATTGGAGCATACGCTCAATCTCGGCGCCCTTGATAAGGTTGCTGTCGATGACCACCTCGACCGCTCCGACCGCCCCCGAAGAGCCCGTCACCCTGCGGGAGCGCAAGAAGCTGCGCACGCGCCAGGCGCTGGCCGACACCGCCGTGACGCTCTTCGGCGAACGTGGATTCGACAGCACTCCGCTGGACGCGCTGCTTGAACAGGTGGAGGTGTCGCGGCGGACCTTCTTCCGCAACTTCCGCTCCAAGGAGGACGTGGCGTTCACCGCCGCCAAGCAGCTCTGGGCCGTCTACCTGGAAGTCCTGGACGACGGCGGTACGGAGAAGTCCGGGCCGCTGGCGGACGTCCTGCTCCGCACCATGCTGACGACCCTGGAGCGCATGGACGAGGACTGGTACCGGCGCTTCCCGCTCACACTCCGGCTGGTCGCCGACTCACCGGCACTCGACGGGTACGCGCTGCGGCACTGCGCCGAGGTCCAGGCCGAGATCGCCCGCCGGTTCGACGGCCAGAACCCCCTCGAACTACGGCTCCTCATCGAGTTCTTCGTGGCCACCTGGCGCTGCACCCTCGACGAATGGCTCCCCGACTGCACCCCGGGCGAACTGCCCGAACTCCTGCGCCTGTCCTGCTCGTCCATGAACTCGGCCCTCGCCCTGGAGGCGTGAGCCGGTTCTCCGCCGCAGGCACCGCCGGGCGACGCGCCGTTGTCAGTGCCGTCCTCTAGGTTGACGCCGTCCTCGCAAGGAGGGCACGGAGGAGAGGGGTGCGCGATGGGTGCGAGCGGCTGGGAGTACATCACTCCGTTCGACGGCAGCGTCGAACGGGCACTGGGGAACTTGCACGCGCAGGTGTTCCAGCAGGAGTACGGCGACGACGACACGTACGAGACGCTCGAAGACCTGTACGCCGACGAGGAGTTCATGGAGGAGGAGGGCACCCACTCGATCCTCGACATCAAGCGGGTGGTGCACACGACCCGCCCCCCTTCCGAGCGCAGGGCCAAGGACTACGGGACCCTGCGACCCCTGGCCCCCGACCGCGCAGCCCACCAATTCGGCACCGACCGCCCGACCCCCGAGCAGTTCCAGGCGCGGCTCGATGAGGCGTACGAGAGGAAGAGCGGCCGTACGCACCCCACAGAGGACCTGATCGAGGAGTGCCGTATGCGGTGGACGGGCCTGTACGTCGTCCTGTACACCGGCGACGAGCCGACCCACCTGGGCATCTTCGGCTACTCGGGCGACTGACCGGGCAGCGCGGGCGTCAGTCGGCGGCGGGCTTCTCCCACACCGACACATGCTTCGTGCTCTCGCTCGTGAACGGCTCCCGCGCCCACCCCTCCCACCGCTCGCGCAGCCGCATCCCGGCCAGCTGGGCCATCAGATCCAGCTCGGACGGCCACACGTACCGGAACGGAATGGACCGGTAGGACCCGCGACCGTCCACCACCTCCACGTAGTTCGAGCTGGTGTTCTGGGTGGCGACGTCGTACACGTCGAAGGCCCAGCGCGTCGGGCTCGTGTGGAACGGCACGACGTTCTGCCCGGGCGGCAGGTTCCGCAGCTTGGGCACCCCGACCTCGATGACGAAGGTCCCGCCGGGCGCCAAGTGCGCCGCGACATTGCGGAAGCACGCGACCTGCGCCTCCTGCGAGGTCAGGTTCATGATCGTGTTGTAGACGAGGTAGGCGACGGAGAACTCCCCGTCGGTCGTCCCGGCCCGCGTCGCCGAGAAGTCCCCGTACGTCACCCCGATCGCGTCCCCGCCCGGCTTGGCCCGCATCCGCGCCACCATCGCCCGCGACATGTCGATCCCGTGCACCTCGACCCCGCGCCGCGCCAACGGCAACGCGATACGCCCGGTCCCGATCCCGAGTTCGAGGGCCCGCCCGGCACCGGCCAGTTCGGCCAGGAAGTCGGCGGCCGGTTCGACGGCGGCGGGGGCGAACATGTCGGAGGAGGGGTCGTCATAGTCGGCGGCTATCGGTTCACCGAAGTAGCCGTCCTGGTCTTGGGCCTGGTCCTGGTGGGGGTGGTCGTCGTCGTTCACGTCATTCGCGATGTCGGCTTTATCCACCGGCGGAACGTACTGCTGGGATCGGCGGCGCCGCACCTCAATTTCCGGGAGTCAATGAGCCTTTGAGCCACTTCCTGCAACTCCTCGTAATCCCCCGACCAATGCAAGCACGCTTGCTTGTTTCTGGTGTCGCTGACATCCTTCGACCACGGACCGCACCACGCCACAATGTCCGGCACACCGTCGTGCCCGAAGGGAAGTGCCCGTGTCCGACCCGTCGGCCGTGATCGACGACATGTGTCAGGAGGGCGCCCAACTCGACCAGCTGGTCGCCGAGTTGGGTGAGGAACAGTGGGCCCTCGACACCCCCGCCCCCGCCTGGACCGTCGCCCACCAGATCGCGCACCTCGCCTGGACCGACCACTCCTCCGTGCTGGCCGTGACCGACCAAGCCGCCTTCGCCCGTGAGGTGGAGAACGCGCTGATCTCGCCCGGGGACTTCGTGGACAACGGTGCCGAGGAGGGGGCGGGGAAGCCGCCCGCGCAGTTGCTCGCGGACTGGCGGGCCGGGCGCGAGGCCCTCGCGGACGCCCTGCGCGCCGCACCCGACGGGGCGCGGTTCCCCTGGTACGGGCCGCCGATGTCCACCGCCTCCATGGCGACCGCCCGGCTGATGGAGACCTGGGCCCACGGCCTGGACGTGGCCGACGCGCTGGGCGTGCCCCGCATCGCCCCCACCGCCCGCCTCCGGCACATCGTCCGACTCGGTGTCCGCACCCGCGACTTCGCGTTCGGTGTGCACGGGCTGACCCCGCCGTTCGACGAGTTCAGCGTGGAACTCGTGGGCCCCGCAGGGGAGTTGTGGACGTACGGTCCGCAGGACGCGAAGTGGGCGGCCGGCCGTGTCACCGGCCCCGCCCTCGACTTCTGCCTCCTCGTCACCCAGCGCGCCCACCGCACCGACCTCGCCCTGCACGCCGAAGGCGACGACGCCGACCAATGGCTCGACATCGCCCAGGCCTTCGCCGGACCGCCGGGCAACGGACGCGCGCCGAAGGGGAGTTCGGGGAGTACGGGGAGTACACCGTGACGGCCCCCCAGGGGAACCTGTCCCCCCTCCGCATAGGCAACGCCTCCGGCTTCTACGGCGACCGTTTCGACGCCATGCGCGAGATGCTCACCGGCGGCCGACTCGACGTCCTCACCGGCGACTACCTCGCCGAGCTGACCATGCTCATCCTCGGCCGCGACCGCCTCAAGGACCCGTCGGCCGGGTACGCCCGCACCTTCCTGCGGCAGTTGGAGGAGTGCCTCGGGCTCGCGCACGAGCGCGGGGTACGGATCGTCGCCAACGCCGGTGGTCTCAACCCGGCGGGACTCGCCGACGCCGTAAGGAAGGTGGCCGACCGGCTCGGCATCCCCGCCCGCGTCGCCCACGTCGAGGGCGACGACCTCACCGCCGGCCACCCCAACAGCCTTGCCGCACACGCCTACTTGGGTGCCTTCGGCATCGCCGCCTGTCTGCGCGAGGGCGCGGACGTCGTCGTCACCGGTCGCGTCACCGACGCCGCCCTCGTCGCCGGGCCCGCCGCCGCCCACTTCGGCTGGGGGCCCGAGGACCACGACCGCCTCGCGGGCGCGGTCGTCGCCGGACATGTGCTGGAGTGCGGTACGCAGGCCACCGGCGGCAACTACGCCTTCTTCGCCGAGCACGTACGCCAGGACGTCCGCGCCCTCCGCCACCCCGGCTTCCCCCTCGCCGAGATCCACCCCGACGGCACGAGCGTCATCACCAAGCATCCCGGCACCGGCGGCATCGTCGACATCGGCACGGTCACCGCCCAACTCCTGTACGAGACGCAGGGAGCCCGGTACGCCGGCCCCGACGTCACCACCCGCCTCGACACCGTGCGGCTCGTCCAGGAGGGCCCCGACCGGGTACGCATCCACGGCGTACGCGGCGAAGCGCCCCCGCCCACCCTCAAGTTGGGCCTGAACCGGCTCGGCGGTTTCCGCAACGAGGTCACCTTCGTCCTCACCGGGCTCGACATCGAGCACAAGGCCGAGCTGGTCCGCGACCAGTTGGAGACCGCCCTGTACGCGGCCAAGTCCAGCCCCGCCGAGATCAGTTGGACCCTCGCCCGCACCGACCACCCCGACGCCCCCACCGAGGAGACCGCCAGCGCCCTGCTCCGGCTCGTCGTACGCGACCCCGACCAGAACACCGTGGGCCGCACCCTCAGCGGTGCCGCTGTCGAACTCGCCCTCGCCAGCTACCCCGGGTTCCATGTCCTGGCACCCCCCGGAAAAGGCGCCCCCTACGGGGTGTTCGAGGCGAAGTACGTCCCCCAGGACGCCGTGGACCACCTGGCCGTCCTGGCCGACGGACGCCGGATCCCCGTACCCCCGCCGCACGACACCCTCGTACTGGACGAACTACCGGAACCACCCCTGCCCGACCCCCTGCCCCCCGGCCCGACCCGCCGCGCCCCCCTCGGCCTCCTCGCCGGTGCCCGCAGCGGCGACAAGGGCGGCAACGCCAACGTCGGTGTCTGGGCGCGCACGGACGAGGCCTGGCGCTGGCTGGCCCACACCCTCACCACCACCCGCTTCCGCGAACTGCTCCCGGAGACCGCCGACTTGACTGTCGTACGGCACACCCTCCCGCACCTCCGCGCCCTCAACTTCACCGTCGAGGGCATCCTCGGCGAGGGCGTCGCCGCGCAGCACCGCTTCGATCCGCAGGCCAAGGCGCTCGGCGAATGGCTGCGCTCCCGGCACCTCGACATACCGGAGTCCCTCCTGTGACGGTCCTGACCTCGGCGCTCGACCCCGCCACCGCCGATCACACCTCCCACCGCGAGTCCATGCTCGGCAAACTCGCAGCCCTGGACGCCGAACACGCCAAGGCCCTCGCGGGCGGCGGGGAGAAGTACATCGCCCGGCATCACGCCCGTGGCAAGCTCCTCGCCCGCGAACGCATCGAGCTGCTCCTCGACCCCGACACCCCCTTCCTGGAGCTGTCGCCGCTCGCGGCCTGGGGGAGCGAGTACGCGGTCGGCGCCTCGCTCGTCACCGGTATCGGGGTCGTCGAGGGCGTGGAATGCCTGATCACGGCCAACGACCCGACCGTGCGCGGCGGTGCGAGCAACCCCTGGAGCCTCAAGAAGGCCCTGCGCGCCAACGACATCGCGCTCGCCAACCGGCTGCCCTGCATCAGCCTCGTCGAGTCCGGCGGCGCGGATCTCCCGTCCCAGAAGGAGATCTTCATCCCCGGCGGAGCCGTCTTCCGCGACCTCACCCGCCTCTCCGCCGCCGGAATTCCCACGGTGGCCGTCGTGTTCGGCAACTCCACCGCCGGTGGGGCGTACATCCCCGGCATGTCCGACCACGTGATCATGGTCAAGGAGCGCGCCAAGGTGTTCCTCGGCGGGCCGCCCCTCGTCAAGATGGCCACTGGCGAGGAGAGCGACGACGAGTCGCTGGGCGGCGCCGAGATGCACGCGCGCGTGTCGGGCCTCGCGGACTACTTCGCCCTCGACGAGCACGACGCCCTGCGCCAGGCCCGCCGCGTCGTCGCCCGCCTCAACCACCGCAAGACGTACGCCGATCCGGCTCCCGCCCTGGTCCAGCCGCCCAAGTACGACCCCGACGAGCTGCTCGGCATCGTCCCGGGCGACCTCCGGACCCCCTTCGATCCCCGCGAGGTCATCGCCCGTATCGTCGACGCCTCCGACTTCGACGAGTTCAAGTCCCTCTACGGAACCAGCCTCGTCACCGGCTGGGCGGCGCTCCACGGCTACCCGGTCGGCATCCTCGCCAACGCCCAAGGGGTCCTCTTCAGCGAGGAGTCACAGAAGGCCGCCCAGTTCATCCAGCTCGCCAACCAGCGCGACATCCCGCTCCTCTTCCTGCACAACACCACCGGCTACATGGTCGGCAAGGAGTACGAGCAGGGCGGCATCATCAAGCACGGCGCGATGATGATCAACGCGGTCTCCAACTCCCGCGTCCCCCACCTCTCGGTCCTGCTGGGCGCCTCGTACGGCGCCGGCCACTACGGCATGTGCGGGCGCGCCTACGACCCCCGCTTCCTCTTCGCCTGGCCCAGCGCCAAGTCGGCGGTGATGGGCCCGCAGCAACTGGCGGGCGTGCTCTCGATCGTGGCCCGGCAGTCGGCCGCCGCCAAGGGACTGCCGTACGACGAGGAGGGCGACGCGGCTCTCCGGGCCATGGTGGAGCAGCAGATCGAGTCCGAATCGCTCCCCATGTTCCTCTCCGGGCGGCTGTACGACGACGGCGTCATCGACCCGCGCGACACCCGCACCGTCCTCGGCCTGTGCCTCTCCGCGATCCACACCGCCCCCTACGAGGGCGCCCGCGGCGGCTTCGGCGTCTTCCGAATGTGAGGGACGAAAAGTGATCACCTCTGTACTGGTCGCCAACCGGGGCGAGATCGCCTGCCGCATCTTCCGCACCTGCCGTGAGCTGGGCATCCGTACGGTCGCCGTGCACTCGGACGCCGACGAGAACGCCCTGCACGCGCGCGTGGCCGACGCGGCGGTACGGCTGCCGGGTGAGGCCTCCGCGGACACGTATCTGCGCGGCGACCTGATCGTGCGGGCGGCGCTGGCGGCGGGCGCGGACGCCGTGCACCCCGGATACGGCTTCCTGTCAGAGAACGCCGGCTTCGCACAGGCCGTACTCGACGCGGGGCTCGTCTGGATCGGCCCGCCGCCGGCCGCGATCGAGGCGATGGCGTCCAAGACGCGCGCGAAGAAGCTGATGGGGCTCAAGCCGCTCACGGACGTCACGGAGACCGACCTGCCGGTGCTGATCAAGGCGGCGGCGGGCGGCGGCGGACGAGGCATGCGCGTAGTACGCGAACTCGCCCACCTACCAGGGGAGTTGGAGGCGGCCCGAGCCGAGGCCCAGAGCGCCTTCGGCGACGGCGAGGTCTTCGTCGAGCCGTACGTCGAAGGCGGCCGGCACATCGAGGTCCAGATCCTGGCCGACACCCACGGCACGGTGTGGGCGCTCGGCACCCGCGACTGCTCCCTCCAGCGCCGCCACCAGAAGGTGATCGAGGAGTCCCCGGCACCGGGCATCCCGGAGGAACTCACTCACGAACTCCACGAGTTGGCGGTACGAGCGGCTCGCTCCGTGGACTACACGGGCGCGGGAACGGTCGAGTTCCTGGTGGAGGACGGGACCGGCAGGGCCCACTTCCTGGAGATGAACACCCGCCTCCAGGTCGAACACCCGGTCACGGAGGCGGTCTTCGACATCGACCTGGTGGCCCTCCAGATCGGCATCGCGGAAGGCATCCCCCTCGCCGCCGACCCCCCACGCGCGCGTGGCCACGCGATAGAGGCCCGCCTGTACGCCGAGAACCCGGCCCGTGACTGGACCCCCCAGACCGGCACCCTGCACCGCCTGGCCGTCCCGGAAGCGGAGAACATCCGCCTGGACACCGGCTACACCGACGGCGACCAGATCCCCGTCCACTACGACCCGATGCTCGCCAAGGCCGTCGTACACGCCCCCACGCGCGCGGAGGCGATCCGCAAGCTGGCGGGCGCCCTGGAACGCGCGACGATCCACGGCCCGATCACCAACCGCGACCTCCTGGTCCGCTCCCTCCGCCACACCGAGTTCACGACGGCCAGCATGAACACGGCCTTCTACGACCGTCACTTGACGCAACTGACCGAACCGACCCCGGACCCCCACGCCCCCCTGGCGGCAGCCCTCTCCGACGCCCATGGCCGCTCCCGCTTCGGCGGCTGGCGCAACGTCCCCGCCCAACCGCAGCTCAAGCGGTACGCGACACCGGACGGCAAGGAGCACGAGGTGACCTACCGCCACACCCGAGAGGGCCTGACGGCGGACGGCGTACGGGTCGTCCACGTGGACGCGAGCCTCGTCGTCCTCGAAGTAGCAGGCGTACGAAGGAAGTTCGAGGTCACGAGGTACGCGGACCAGATCCACGTCAACACCACAACCCTCACCCCGCTCCCCCGCTTCCCGGACCCGACGCCCCAACACGCCCCCGGCTCCCTCCTGGCCCCGATGCCCGGCACGGTGGTCAGAGTGGCGAAGGGCCTGACCACCGGGACAGAGGTAAAGGCCGGAGAACCCCTCCTATGGCTGGAGGCAATGAAGATGGAACACAAGATCGCGGCTCCGACGACCGGCACGCTAACGGAACTTCACGTAGTAGCCGGGCAACAGGTAGAGGTCGGCACGCTGCTAGCGGTGGTCTTTTAGCGGGCGCCGGCGAAGCCGCGCCCGACAGGGGCGCGGGGAACTGCGCGACCAGCCACGACGGGCCCGCACCCACCACACGACAGAACCCCCCTCCCCCTTAGGAATCTCGAATGTCCCCAGTAGCCGAATCCGAAGAACACAAAGCCCTACGCACCGCAGTAGCAGCCCTGGGCACCCGCTACGGCCGCGAATACCTCACAACAGTCACCAAAGAAAACCGCCACCCCACCGAACTCTGGCAAGACGCAGCCAAACTCGGCTACCTGGGAGCCAACCTCCCCGAGACCTACGGAGGCGGCGGAGGCGGAATCGCCGAACTCTCCATAGTCCTGGAGGAGTTGGGCGCCGCAGGCTGCCCCCTCCTCATGCTCGTCGTCTCCCCAGCCATCTGCGGCACGGTAATCGCCCGCTTCGGCACAGAAACCCAAAAACAAACCTGGCTCCCCGGAATCGCCGAAGGCACCCGCACCATGGCTTTCGGCATCACCGAACCCGACGCCGGCTCCAACAGCCACCGCATCACCACCACCGCCCGCCGCGACCCGGACACCGGCGACTGGCTCCTGACCGGCCGCAAGGTCTTCATCTCGGGCGTGGACATCGCGGACGCGGTCCTCATAGTCGGCCGTACGGAAGACTCCCGCACGGGCCGTCTCAAGCCCTGCCTCTTCATCGTCCCGCGCGACGCCGAAGGCTTCACACGGCGCCAGATCGACATGGACCTCGAATCCCCGGAGAAGCAGTTCGAGTTGACCCTCGACGACGTACGGCTGCCCGCCGACGCGCTCGTCGGGGACGAGGACGCCGGCCTGCTCCAGCTCTTCGCCGGGCTCAACCCGGAGCGCATCATGACCGCCGCGTTCGCCATCGGCATCGGACGGTACGCGCTCGACCAGGCCGTCCGGTACGCCCGTGAGCGGACCGTCTGGAACGCGCCCATCGGCGCCCACCAGGCCGTCGCGCACCCCCTCGCCCAGGCGCACATCGACCTCGAACTCGCCCGCCTGATGATGCAGAAGGCCGCCGCGCTCTACGACGCGGGCGACGACGTCGGCGCGGGCGAGGCGGCCAACATGGCGAAGTACGCGGCGGGAGAGGCCTGCGTCAAAGCAGTCGACCAGGCCGTGCACACCCTCGGCGGCAACGGCCTCACACGGGAATTCGGGCTCGCCTCGTTGATAACTGTCGCCCGCGTGGCTCGTATTGCTCCAGTGAGCCGGGAGATGATTCTCAACTACGTCTCACATCAGACCCTGGGCCTGCCCAAGTCGTACTGAGAGCCGTACACAGGCGAGGAGGAACCATGTTCCGCAGCGAGTACGCAGACGTCGAACCCGTCGAACTCCCCATCCACGAAGCGGTGTTGGGCCGGGCCGCCGAGTTCGGCGACGCGCCCGCCCTCATCGACGGCGTCGACGGCACCACCCTCACGTACGACCAACTGGACCGTTTCCACCGGCGGATAGCCGCCGGACTCGCCGAGGCGGGCGTCCGCAAGGGCGATGTCCTCGCCCTGCACAGCCCGAACACGATCGCCTTCCCGACCGCCTTCTACGCCGCCACGCGCGCGGGTGCCGCCGTCACGACCGTGCATCCGCTCGCCACCGCCGAGGAGTTCGCGGTGCAGCTGCGCGACTCGGCCGCAAGCTGGATCGTCACCGTCTCCCCGCTCCTGGAGACGGCTCGGGAGGCGGCCGAACGGGCGGGCGGCGTACGGGAGATCTTCGTCTGCGACACCGCGCCGCCCGGACACCGCTCGGTCATCGACATGCTCGGCTCGACCGCGCCCGAGCCGGAGATCGACATCGACCCATCCGAGGACGTGGCGGTCCTCCCGTACTCCTCGGGGACGACCGGCATCCCCAAGGGCGTGATGCTCACGCACCGCTCCATCGCCACGAACCTCGCGCAGCTCACGCCGACCATCGGCATGGGCCCAGGCGACCGCATCCTGGCCGTGCTGCCGTTCTTCCACATCTACGGTTTGACCGCCCTCATGAACATGCCCCTGAAGCGGGGCGCCGCCGTGGTCGTCCTGCCGCGCTTCGACCTCGACACGTTCCTCCAGGCCATCGAGAAGTACCGCATCACCGGCCTGTTCGTGGCCCCGCCGATCGTCCTGGCCCTCGCCAAGCACCCGGCCGTAGAGCGGTACGACCTCTCCTCCCTGGAGTACGTCCTCAGCTCCGCCGCACCCCTGGACGCGGCCCTCGCCACCGCCTGCTCCGCCCGGCTCGGCCTGCCGCCGGTCGGCCAGGCGTACGGCATGACGGAACTGTCGCCGGGCACGCACATCGTCCCCCTCGACGACATGGGCACCGCCCCGCCCGGCACCGTCGGCAGGCTCCTGCCGAGCACCGAGATGCGCATCCTGTCCCTCGACGACCCCGACCGGGACGCCGACGACGGCGAGGCCGGCGAGATCGTCATCCGTGGCCCCCAGGTGATGAAGGGCTACCTGGGCAACCCCGGGGCGACGGCCGCGATGATCGACGAGGACGGCTGGCTGCACACCGGGGACGTCGGCCACGTCGACGCCGACGGCTGGCTGTTCGTCGTCGACCGCGTCAAGGAACTCATCAAGTACAAGGGCTTCCAGGTGGCCCCCGCCGAACTCGAAGCCCTCCTCCTGACCCACCCGGGCATCGCGGACGCGGCCGTCATCGGCGTCTACAACGAGGACAACAACGAGGTCCCGCACGCGTACGTGGTCCGCCAGCCGTCCGCGCCCGACCTCTCCGAAGGAGAGGTGCTGATGTACGTCGCCGAGCGCGTCGCTCCGTACAAACGCGTCCGGCACGTCACCTTCATCGACGGCGTGCCGAGGGCGGCCTCGGGCAAGATCCTGCGCCGCGAGCTGAGGGACCAGAGGGAACTGAAGCAGAAGGCGGGGGAGAAGACGTGACCCTGGTCGTCGTCACGCGCGCGCGGGGCGTCGCCACACTCACCCTGGACGCGCCCGCGACCCGCAACGCCCTGTCCGCGTACCTCGTACGGGACCTGGCGGACGCCCTCACGGACTGCGGCAAGGACCCGGCCGTACGCGCGGTCGTCCTCACCCACACGGGGAGCACGTTCTGCGCGGGCGCGGACCTGAAGCAGCCGCCCGACCCGGCGGCCTTCGTCGGCCTGCTCCGGCGGCTGCTGGAACTGCCGAAACCGGTGATCGCCCGGGTGACCGGCCACGTACGGGCGGGCGGCCTCGGCCTCCTGGGCGCGTGCGACCTCGCGATCGCCGGCGCGGGGTCCTCCTTCGCCTTCACGGAGGTACGGATCGGAGTGGCGCCCGCAGTCATCTCCATGCCGCTGCTGCCCCGCCTGGACCCGCGCGCCGCCGCCCGCCACTACCTCACCGGCGACCGCTTCGACGCCGTAGAGGCTGTTCGCAGTGGCCTGCTCACGGAGGCGGCCGAGGACGTGGACACGGCCCTGGAGCCGATCCTCGACGGGCTGCGAAGCTCGGCGCCGGGAGCCCTGGCGGAGACCAAACGGCTGCTCACGGCTAAGGTGCTGGAGATCTTCGACCGGGACACCGCCGAGCTGACCGCCCTGTCGGCACGGCTGTTCGCCTCCGCCGAGGCCCGCGAGGGGATGACCGCCTTCCTCGAACGACGGGACCCGGCATGGAAGTTGTAGTGACCGACAGCCCACCCCAGGCATCCGCATCGCGTGCCCAGCGGGCGCCGAAACAGGACCGCAGCCGGGTCACCCGCCAGCGCCTGCTGGAAGCGGCCGTGTCCTGCCTCGCCGAACACGGCTGGGCGGGCTCCACGGTCTCCGTCGTCGCCGAACGCGCCGGCGTCTCCCGGGGCGCCGCCCAGCACCACTTCCGTACCCGCGAGGACCTGTTCACGGCCGCCGTCGAGTACGTCGCCGAGGAACGCTCCACCGCCCTGCGCGCCCTCTTCCCCGAGGGCGCCGCCGACCGCCGCGCCGTGGTCGCCGCCCTGGTCGACCTCTACACCGGCCCCCTCTTCCGCGCCGCCCTCCACCTCTGGGTGGCCGCCTCGAACGAGGAGCAACTGCGCCCGCGCGTAACGGAGTTGGAGGCGCGGGTGGGCCGCGAGACACACCGCATCGCGGTCGACCTGCTGCGGGCGGACGAGTCCCGTCCGGGCGTACGGGAGACGGTTCAGGGCCTGCTGGACATGTCCCGGGGCCTGGGCCTGGCGAACCTGCTCACGGACGACGGGGGCCGGCGGGACCGGGTGGTGGCCCAGTGGGCGGCCCTGCTGGACGCGTCCCTGGACTGACGGCCGTACGTCCCTCCAGGCCTGCCTTTTTGTTGATCAGGCCCGCCTTTTTGCTGATCAGGGACTGAGGCGCTCGACGCGCCAGCCCCCGTCGGCCTCGGCGACGTACCGCAGCCGGTCGTGGAGCCGGTTCTCGCGCCCCTGCCAGAACTCCACGGTCTCCGGGGCCACCCGGAACCCGCCCCAGTTCGGCGGTACGGGCACCTGCTCGCCCTCCGGATACCGGGCGGCCAACTCGGCGTACGAGGAGTCGAGTTCGTCCCGGGAGAGGATCACCGAGGACTGCTCGCTGGCCCAGGCGCCGAGTTGGGAGCCGTGCGGCCGGGTGCGGAAGTAGGCGGCGGTCTCGTCCCGCCCGGTGCGACGGGCGACGCCGGTGACGACGACCTGGCGGGCCAGCGGCAGCCAGGGGAAGAGCAGTGAGACGTACGGATTCGCGGCCAGGTCGCGCCCCTTGCGGGAGCCGTAGTTGGTGAAGAAGACGAAGCCCTGCTCGTCGTACTGCTTCAGCAGCACGGTACGGGAGGTGGGCCGCCCGTCGGTGTCGGCCGTGGAGACGACCATGGCGTTGGGTTCGAGGAGCCCGGCATCCGCGGCGGCCTGCCGGAACCAGCGCGCGAACTGTTCCATGGGCCCGTCGGCCAGCTCGGTCTCGGAGAGGCCGTCGGCGCGGTACTGCTTGCGCATGGCGGCGGGATCGAGAGGGGCGGCGTCCCGGGGATCGTGGTGATCAGTCACATGGTCATCCTGCCGTATCGGCGACATCACTGAGCGGCATTGAGCGACCGCACATGGCACTGAGTGCCGCAGGGGCTCCCCAAAGGTGGCACTCGGGGATATCGTGCAAATAATCGCGCGCCCTGGCCACACGGCCGTACACCGTTCGGAACAGCTGCCGCAAAATCGAGCGCAGATGTCGCATGTCGCACGCAATCCTGTCGCCCACATCAAGAGGAGCCGCCTGATGTCCGACTTCGTACCCGGACTTGAGGGAGTAGTCGCGTTCGAGACGGAGATCGCCGAACCGGACAAGGAGGGCGGCGCACTCCGGTACCGGGGCGTCGACATCGAGGACCTGGTCGGCCATGTCTCCTTCGGCAACGTCTGGGGCCTGCTCGTCGACGGCGCCTTCAACCCCGGCCTGCCGCCGGCGGAACCGTTCCCGATCCCGGTGCACTCGGGCGACATCCGGGTGGACGTGCAATCGGCGCTGGCGATGCTGGCTCCGGTCTGGGGCCTACGCCCCCTACTGGACATCGACGAGCAGACGGCCCGCGACGACCTGGCCCGAGCAGCCGTAATGGCTCTCTCCTACGTCGCCCAGTCGGCGCGCGGCCAGGGCCACGCGATGGTCCCGCAGCGCGAGATCGACAAGGCACAGTCCGTCGTCGAACGCTTCATGATCCGCTGGCGCGGCGAACCGGACCCGAAGCACGTGGCGGCGGTGGACGCGTACTGGACGAGCGCGGCCGAGCACGGCATGAACGCGTCCACGTTCACGGCGAGGGTGATCGCGTCGACGGGCGCGGACGTGGCGGCGGCGCTGTCGGGCGCGGTAGGGGCCATGAGCGGCCCCCTGCACGGAGGCGCCCCTTCGCGCGTATTGGGCATGATCGAGGAAATCGAACGCACGGGCGACGCGGATGCGTACGTGAAGCAGGCCCTGGACAAGGGCGAACGCCTGATGGGCTTCGGGCACCGCGTCTACCGCGCCGAGGACCCACGCGCGCGCGTGCTCCGCCGTACGGCCCGCGAGCTGGGCGCGCCGCGCTTCGAGATCGCCGAGGCCCTGGAGAAGGCCGCCCTGGCGGAACTCCACGCCCGCCGCCCGGACCGGGTCCTGGCGACGAACGTCGAGTTCTGGGCGGCGATCGTCCTGGACTTCGCGGAGGTCCCGGCCCACATGTTCACGTCCATGTTCACGTGCGCCCGCACGGCCGGCTGGTCGGCCCACATCCTGGAACAGAAGCGCACCGGCAGGCTCGTACGCCCGTCGGCCCGCTACATCGGCCCGGGGACGCGGGAGATCGAGGGGTACGGGGACATCGCAAGCTGAGGCCGGCTATCCGCCTATCCGCCTATCCGGAAGAGGGCAAGCCCCTCTTCCGGGTGATGGCGGGACCATGGGTTTCGAAGTACTTTCAAAGTCATGGCGACCGACAACGCGGCAGTGTCAGTGAACTTCTCCGAGCTGGTGAACAAGAACAAGCAGACGCTTGCCCGGCTCAAGGAATCGCCACGGCTGCTGCTGCACCGCAGGGACGGGGAGGACCTGGTCCTCACCACGGCGGTACGTGCCGAGCAGGACCAGACCGTGGTGTCGGCCGCCACCCGGATACTGGCCGCGATGGCGCGCCGGGAGCCCGGCAGCACGGAACTGCTCCTCGACATACTGCCGGACGCGTTCCCCTGGGTGCGCTTCCTGCCCGAGACCGACGTCCACGCCTTCGCCGTCGAACTGGTCGACACCATGCGGGCCGCCGACTCCGTCGGCAACAGCGCGTCCGTCGCGCAGTTGCTCATCGCCTGGCAGCACACGGCGGAGGTCCACTCGGACCCGGTCCTCCTGGCCGCACTGACCGGGGACCACGGTGAGGACTACGGCCCCGTCCCGGACCCGCGGGACACCGTGTGAGCGCGGGCCGCGGAGACCGTGCCGCGCCTCCGGCACCGGAGGGCCACTGGGAGGTCCGCTTCGCGGACGCGGCCTCGGCCAAGGGCTGGGAGAACCTCGCCCAGCAGGCGCAGGAGAACACGTACCGTGCCTGGCTCATCATGCGCACGGACCCCCGACCAGCCACCGGGACACCTCGCCACCACCGCCTCAAGGGCAGTCTGGCCCACGGCACCCACCGCGGACAGACCTGCGAGCAGTGGCAGATCGAGGTGACCAGCGGCGGACGCGTCTGGTATCTCCTGGACATCGCCCGCGAGACCTGCTGGATCACCTTCGCGGGGACGGGGCACCCGCGCGCCACGGACAGTCACTGACGCGGGCGCCCCGAGGGACCGTTAGCCGCTCCGATAATGTGTCCGCCCAAGCGAGGGGAGAAACGGCACATGCTGGTCGGGGCGGGGAACAGGCGGCGCGGGCTGGTCCAGGCGACGCTGCTGGTAGGCGTACTGGCGGGCTGTTCGGAAACACCGGGCGACGATGCGAAGGCGAAGGCGATCGCTTCGGCGACAACGGCGAACGAAACTACCGCCGAGAGCGGCGGCAGCATAGGCGCCCCCGGCTCGGCCTGCGAACTCCCCATCACGTTCGACATCGCCGAGGAGTGGACCGCGGAGGCCGTCGACGCACCCCTGAGCCAGGGCCTGGTCACCCTCGCCTGCGAGGTGGACGCCAAGCCGGCCGGCCACATCGGCTACCTCCGCGTCTGGACCGGCACCCCGGGCAACAACGACGCCCGCACCGCCCTGGAGGCCTTCGTGATCGCCGAGAAGGGCGCGAGCAAGGCGAAGTACACCGAGTTCAAGGCGAACGGCCTGACCGGCGCCGAGGTGGAGTACGTCTACACGGACGAGTTCGTGGAGACCCCGAAGAAGGAACGCGCCTTCGCGGTCACAACCGAGGACGGACCGGTCGTCGTCCACCTCGGAGGCCTGGACACCGAGGAACACGAGGCGATGGTTCCGGCGTACGAACTGGCCAGGGGAACCCTGGAGGGTTAGCCCTGACCTGGAGCTTGGAGGCCGAGCGAGCCCACGGCCGCGCGGACATGGGTCGGGCCGCGACGCGACCGTTCTCCCGCGCACCACCAGGACAACTGTCCGTCGTCCGCATCCCTGGGATGCATGCCCAGGCCGTGCTCGGCACACAGGGGCCACGCCTGCCACAGCCGCTCGGTGACGGTGTCCTGTGCGGCATCGGCGATGATCGCCAGCGCGGCGGCAGGGTCGTCCGCCCAGTCCGGGTCCAGGCAGTTGCCGTGCCACTCGCCGTTGGCCAGAGCGACGTAGACCTGCTCCGGCTCACCCGCGTCGTGGGGCGCGAGGGCCAGCAGTCGCAGGGGCTCCTGCTCGGGAAGTGTCACGGCCAGGTCCCGGTTGAGGAGGGCGAGAGCCTGGTCCCATACGGGGTACTCGCCCGGCGAGACGAGACGGGTCTCGGGGCCGTCGAAACGAGCGTGCATGGGCACCATCCTCCGCTGCACCAGACCAGGGAGACCCCCCAGGCCCAGAGGCCGGAAATGCAGGCGACCCGCGAGCTCGGTCCCTCCGAAGGAAGGGCCGGCCGGACGTACCGGCGAGCTCGCGGGTCGGGTGACTGCGTTGGTTTGGGCCGGCTGCGCGTCACTCGCCCACGCTGGTCCGGCACCGCACAGGGTGTGGTGGCAGGCCGCTAGCCCGCAGCCACCTCACGCGTCCGGGTTTCACTCATGTACCCGATCACCTCCCTTCGTGTGTAAGCCACACCCTAGGAAGCGACCGACCGCCCATCAACTGATTTTCCGAGACGTTGGAGAAACCGGGCGTCGGGGAACCCGTCAGACGTCGAACCGCCGCCGCGCCCCCTCGATGTGCCCCAGATACTGATGCGTCCACTCGCACATCCCGTCGACCGTAGCCCGCAGCCCCTGCCCCGCCTCCGTGAGCGTGTACTCGACCCGTGGCGGCACAGTCGGGTACACCTTCCGCTCTGCCAAACCATTGCGTTCCAGCATCCGCAGGTTCTGCGTGAGCATCTTGTGGCTGACGCCCTCGACCTCGTTCCGCAGCTCGCTGAAGCGCAGGGTGCGTTCACCGAGGGTCTCGATGATCAGCAGCGCCCATTTGTTGGCGACGTCGGAGAAGATCTCGCGTGCCAGCGAGTCCGCGCGCCGCAGGTCCGCGTCCTCGGGTGAGCCGCTGAACTGCTTGGTCACCATCTGGTTCCCCAGTCACTGAAAAGTGCGTTCTTCCATGTCAGCGCTCACTCTCCTACGGTTCCTGAGTAACCACAAGAGAGCAATGGAAGGCGGACAGGAACATGGCCATCACCCTGCTGAACCCCGAAGGACTGCCCAAGATCGACGTCTACCGGCAGGTGTCCGTCGCGACCGGATCGAAGCTGGTCTTCGTCTCCGGGCAGGTCTCCTGGGACGCCGACGGCGTCACGGTCGGCGAAGGCGACCTCGCCGCGCAGGTCGAGCAGTGCTACGTCAATGTCGGCACCGCCCTCGCCGAGGCCGGCGCCACCTTCGACGACGTGGCGAAGCTGAACTTCTACGTCGTCGACTGGACCCCCGACAAGATGCCCACGCTCCTGGAGGGCATCTCCCGGGCGGCCAAGACCCTGGGCGTCACCCCGGTCCCGCCGGCCACGCTGATCGGCGTGGCGACACTCGACATCCCCGACCACCTGGTCGAGATCGAGGCCACCGCGGTCCTTGACTGAACAGGCGCAGGCGAGGTGACACGGGGCGATCACCGGGCGGTCGCTTTCGATGCGGCCCTGATGGCGGGAGGGGGCGGAGGGCGGCGCACCCGCGGCGGAGCAGCCGAAGACGGTGGGGACGGTGACGGTGGGGAGTCCGTCCGTCTGTCTTCCGGGTCAGCCGTGTTCCTGCGGCGTGGTTGCGGCGGCCGTCGGGGCGGGTGCGCAGAGGCGGCGGGCGGCTTCGACGACGACGGCCCGGTGTTCAGCCAGCCGTTCCGGCCGGTAGGGGTCGGAACCGTCGGCGGCGGTGAGGAGATCTCGCGGCGCGAGAACCCAGCTCTGCGTGAGCCCGGTGATGAGGACGAGCAGGTCGGTCGACGGCAGCTGCCCGGTGGCCGAGTCCGCGGTCATGCGGGCCATCTTCTCGCTGTACACGTCCGCCGCGTCGGGGCCCAGCTCGGGCCGCTCCAGCTGGCGCCACAGATGCATGCGCAGCGCGGCGGGGTGTCGGGTCAGGTGGTCGAACATGCGGCCCGCGTATCCCGGCAGGTCGTCCTCGGTGAGTGGCACCGCGTCGTTCAGCTCGGTGATGACCTTGTGCAGAGCGGCGGCGAACAAGAGCTCCTTGTTCGTGTAGTACACGTAGATGGACCGCTTGTTGGCGCCCGAGACCTCGGCGATGCGGTCGATGCGGGCACCGGCGAAGCCCGCGGCGCTGAACTCCTCGATCGCCGCCCTGAGGATCTTCGCGCGGGTTGCTGCGGAGTCGTAGGCCATGAGGCCAGCCTAAGGTAACCAACCAGTTATTGACAAACCTCGGACCCGGTGCCTAGATGGTAACTATCCAGTTATTTTCATTACTGGCCGTAGCGGAAGGTCTGTCATGAGTACTCCCTCATCCTCCTCGCCCGTGTTCGAGCGGGACCTGTTCATCAACAACACCTGGCGTCCCGGCTCCTCCGGTGAGCGCATTCCGGTCGTCGACCCGGCGACCGAGAAGGAGATCGGATCGGCTGCCGCCGCGACCTTCGAGGACGTCGACGCGGCCGTCACCGCGGCCCGTACGGCGTTCGACTCCGGTCCGTGGCCGCGACTGACCCTGCGAGAGCGTGCCGAGATCCTGACGAGGTTCGCCGAGGAGTTGGAGAAGGACGCCGACCCGGTCACCGAGGTGCTGGTCGCCGAGACCGGCCTGACGGTCGGGCAGAGCCGCGGCGGGGCCCTGACGATGCCCGGCCTGCTGCGCTACTACGCCTCCCTGGCAGAGGTGACGGAGCTGACCGAACTGCGCACCGGCCTGTCGGGGGTCAGCGCCCGCATCGAGAAGCGGCCGGTGGGCGTCGTGGCGGCCATCGTCCCGTGGAACGCCCCGCTCGCACTCGCCGCGTTCAAGCTCCCGCAGGCCCTGCTGGCCGGCTGCACCGTCATCATGAAGCCCTCCGAGGACACCCCCCTGAGCGCGGGCTACTTCGGCGACGCCGCGCTGAGGGCCGGACTGCCCGCCGGCGTACTGAACATCGTCAACGCACTGCCCGCGGGCGGCGATCACCTGGTGCGCCACCCGGGCGTCGACAAGATCACCTTCACCGGCAGCACCGTGGTCGGCCGCCGCATCGCCGCCGCGGCCGCCGACACCCTCAAGCAGCTCACCCTCGAACTCGGCGGGAAGTCACCGGCACTCGTGCTCGACGACGCCGACCTGGACCGCATCGTCGAGACCCTGGTGCCGGGCGTCACCGGGAACAACGGCGAGAGCTGCACCAACCCCAGCAGGCTCATCGTGCCCGAGCACCGTCACGACGAGATCGTCGCCGCCCTCGCCGAGGCGTTCGCCCGACTGACCGTCGGCGATCCTCGCGACCCGGCCACCGACGTGGGCGCGATGGTCACCCGCAAGCACTACGAGCGGGTCCTGGACTACCTCGCCTCCGCGGAGAAGGAAGGCGGCACCTTCGCCGTCGGTGGTGGTCGGGCCCCCGGCCACGACGTCGGCTACTACGTCGCCCCCACGATCATCACCGGCGTGTCACCGGACGCCAAGGTCGCACAGGAGGAGATCTTCGGGCCCGTCCTGACCGTCCTGACCTACCGGGACGAGGAAGACGCCATCCGCATCGCCAACGACACCGAGTTCGGCCTGTCCGGCGCCGTCTACAGCGCCGACACCGAGCACGCCCTCCGCGTGGCCCAGCGGATCCACGCCGGCACCGTGAACCTGAACAACGGCATCGGCGTCGACATCGGCGTACCGTTCGGCGGCGTCAAGCAGTCCGGCTACGGCCGCGAACTCGGCCCCGAGGGCCTGGACGCCTTCTTCAACACACACGTCATCTTCCTGAACGGCGAACCCCTGCGCGTGATCAACGGCTAGCGGCAGCACACCCGGCCCGGTCCGGTCCGCCGTGGCGGACCGGACTGTTCCCTTCCCACCCCGCAGACGACTCCGTCAGCGTTGGTACTCCCTTCGACGCGCCATCGACAGTCAGACCGCGTCGGCGCTCGTACGTCCAGCTCGCACCATGAACACATCCACCGCGTCCTCCCTCTCCACCCCGAACCCGTGCCGCTCGTACAACCGTCGCGCCGGGCTCCCCTGGAGGACGTTCAGGCGGACGACCCGGACCCCCGTGCCGTCGCGGCGCTCCAGTAGGTCACTCAGGACTCCCGAGCCGATGCCGGTGCCCTGGAAGCGTGGGGCCAGGTAGAAGTGCTCCAGCCAGTGGGCGTCCTCCGCCGGGCGCAGGGCCACGCAGCCCGCGAACTCGGCGTTCACCTCGATCACCCAGGTGTGGGCCGCGTCGAACCCGTCCCGGAAGCGCTGCCGGACGCGGTGTTCGTCGTACCGGCCGAGTCGTTCCAGATCCGGCCGCATCACCACTGCCCGCAGTTCCGCTATCGGCTCGATGTCCGTCGCCGTCGCCGGTCGTATGTCCCAGTCCGCCATGATCGGCACGCTATCGCGCCCGGCATCGAGGTCTACGCGCGTACCCGAACCCCATTGACGGCCGCCCGGGGTGTGCGATTTTCTGGCGCCGTGTCTGATCTTCGTATCGTCTCCGTGGGTGACGGCGGCTCCGACGTCGACGAGGTACGGGTGCGCAGTGGGCGTAATCGGCTGGAAGTCGAGTATCTCCACGACACCCTGGTGGAGTGCTCCACCGTTCGGCCGTCCGCCGGGGACGGCGCCCCGGCCGTCGCCACCATCATCGCGCGGGTGCTGCCCGGTTTTCGGCGGCGGGGGTTCGGGAGTGAGATGTACGTGCGGGGGCTCGCGCTCGCGCGGGAACTCCCTGAAGGCACGGACATTCCGGATGGTCGGTTTGGTTCGGTGGCGGGAGGGGCAGGAGGGGCTTGTTCCCGGACTACGGGGAACACGGGGAACTACGGTGAACTACGGCGAATTTCCGCCGTACAACGAATTCCTTCAATCTTGGGGGAACGTGATGTGTCCTGCGTCACGTTCGAGTTGAATGATGGTGAGTGAGCGAACCGTCGTGCAGTACGTGCGGACGCAGCCGGCAGGGGGTCCAGGTGAGTGCTTCCCGGCGTAGTGGGACCACCGACGAGCTGGGGCCGGACGAGCCCGAGAGGGACGGCCCGGACAGCCCGGTGGGTTCGGACGGCCCGGCGGGTGCGGACGGTGGTGGGTCCGACCTGCTCGCGGCCCTTCTCGACGGCATGGACGCCGCCCTGTGCGCCTTCGACGCCGACGGGGTCGTCACCCACTGGAACCGCGAGGCCGAGCGGATTCTCGGCTGGACCGCGGACGAGGCCGTCGGGCGGCACGGGTTCGCCGGGTGGGCCGTACGCAGCGCCGACGCCGAGGACATCGAGGGGCGGCTGCTCTCCGCGATGCACGCCCCGGGGCGTCAGGTCCACGAGTTCGCCCTGCTCACGAAAGACGGGGGACGCGTGCTCGTGCGTACGCAGTCCGCCGCCGTGCGCGGGCCCGACGGCAAGCCCGCCGGGCTGTACTGCGCCTTCAGCGAGGTGCACGCGCAGATAGATCTTGAGCGGTCCATCGCGTTGAGTGAGGCCCTCTTCGAGGACGCCAGCTGGGGCGTCGTGCTCGTCGACGCCGACCTCCGGCCCGCCGTCGTCAACTCGCACGCCGCCCGCGCGCTCGGCATCGGACGTACGGCCGTCCTCGGGCGGCCCCTCGGCGAGCTGCTCGCGCAGGGTGTCGAGGAGCTGGAGAGCGCGCTGACGCACGTCCTCGCCGAGGGCGCGCCGCCCGCGCCCGCCGAGATGTGGGTGAGCGTGCGGACGACCGAGGGCGAGAAGCGGCGCTGCTGGCGGAGCGGGTTCCTGCGGCTGGCCTCGCCGCTCACCGAAGAACCGGTTCCGCTCGGTGTGGGCTGGCTGTTCCAGGACATCACCGAGGCCAAGGTGACCGAGCAGGACGCCGCCCAGCTGCGGTTCCGTACCCACCAGCTGCACCGCGCCGCGCGGGCCGCCGCCGAGTGCGAGGACCCCGCCGAGGCCGCGACCGTCCACCTGGACTTCGCCCTCGCCGGCTTCGCCGACCACGCGATCGTCGACCGGATCGCCGTCATCGGCGGTACGGCGGCCGACGGCTCGGCGGGCGACGGCGAGGGGCCGGTACGGCTGGTCCGCGCCGCCGCCACGCCCTCCGGGGCGCCCGGCCCCAGTGTCCTCGCCGGCCACGCCGGACTGCCGGTGCGCTACGGCGACGCGCACCCGGCCGTCCAGTGCGTGGAGCGGGCCGGGTCGGTGCGCGCGAGCGCCGGGTCGTACGGCGTCGAGCAGGCCCGCGACTGGGCCGTACAGCGCAGATGGCCGCCGGACACGGTCCACGCGCTGTGCGCGGTGCTGCGCAGCAGGGGGCGCACCCTGGGCGTCGTGACGTTCCTGCGGGGCGGCGGACGGAGCCAGTTCGAACGTACGGACGCCATGTACGCGGAGGACGTGGCCGTCCGGATCGCGACTGCCCTGGATCTGGCCGGCCTCGGCAAGTAGGCGAGCAGCCGGTCGGCTGACCGTAACCGTGCGGCTCAGCGCTCGTAGAAGATCCGGTCGCCGTACTGCTTCAGGATGCGGGCGTTCCAGTCGTGGCCGCCGTCCACGTTGCCGGAGCGCAGCAGCGGGGGCTCGATGCCCCGGTCCGCCAGGATGCCCGCCGCCGTCGCCATGACCGACTGGAGCACCGCCGACGTGACGACCGTGGACGCGGGTGCGAAGGGCGCCGGGACGGTGTCCAGGGTGAGTACGGCGTCGCCGGGAGCGATCTTCGAGTCCAGTACGACGTCGCAGTGGTCCTTCAGGAACGTGCCCGAGGCGTTGCGGGGCGTCGTCTCCGTCGCGTACGCCACCGAGGTCACGCCGATGACCCGCACACCGAGGGCACGCGCGTGCAGCGCCATTTCCACCGGGAGGGTGTTGCGGCCGGAGAGGGAGATGATCACGAGTACGTCGCCCGCGCGCAGCGGCGAGGTGTCCAGGACGGTCGTGGCCAGGCCCTCGACGCGCTCCAGGGCGGAGCCCAGGGTGGCCGGCATGACGTCGACGCCGACGGTGCCGGGCACAGCCAGCAGGTTCATCAGGGCGAGGCCGCCCGCGCGGTAGACGATGTCCTGCGCGGCGAGCGAGGAGTGCCCGGCGCCGAAGGCGAACAGGCGGCCCCCGTCGGCCACGGTGTCGGCGATGAGCGTGCCGGCGGCCGTCACGGCCTCCGCCTCCTCGTCGCGCACCCGCTGCAACAGGCCGATCGCGGCGTCGAGGAACTGTCCGGCCAACTCGCTGTCGCTCATCGGGGAACCCTTCGGGAGATCGGCCTGACGGTCGTCTGGCGGTCCGTGTCGCCGATCACGGTGAGGTCTGGACCAGTGCCCTGTCAACACGGCCGTCCGCCGTTGTCGCCGCCGCCCCCGTACCCTCGGTGAAACGCACTGTCTACCCGGCCACGGGGATCCGTAACCGTGTGGTTTCACCGCGACGGCACGGTTGTCAGTGGTATGCGTCAGAATTGAAGCCAGGGCCAGCGCACGCGCCGGAGCCGTCGAGCCTTCGGCACATCTCATCAAGGGGCACGAATGTCCGGACTGATCGATACGACGGAGATGTATCTCCGCACCATCCTCGAGCTGGAGGAGGAAGGTGTGGTCCCCATGCGCGCCCGGATCGCCGAGCGGCTGGACCAGAGCGGCCCGACGGTCAGCCAGACCGTGGCCCGGATGGAGCGCGACGGGTTGGTCGCGGTCGCCAGCGACCGGCATCTGGAGCTGACCGACGAGGGCCGCCGCCTCGCCACCCGCGTCATGCGCAAGCACCGCCTCGCGGAGTGCCTGCTCGTCGATGTGATCGGCCTGGAGTGGGAGCAGGTCCACGCGGAGGCGTGTCGCTGGGAACACGTGATGAGCGAGGCCGTCGAGCGCCGCGTCCTCGAACTGCTGCGCCACCCCACGGAGTCGCCGTACGGCAACCCGATCCCGGGCCTGGAGGAGCTGGGCGAGAAGGACGGCGCGGACCCGTTCCTGGACGAGGGCATGGTCTCGCTGGCCGACCTCGACCCGGGTGTCGACGGCAAGACGGTCGTCGTACGGCGGATCGGCGAGCCCATCCAGACGGACGCGCAGCTGATGTACACGCTGCGCCGGGCGGGTGTGCAGCCCGGTTCGGTGGTGAGCGTGACGGAGGCGGCCGGCGGGGTGCTGGTCGGCAGTGGCGGCGAGGCGGCCGAGCTGGAGGCGGAGGTCGCCTCGCATGTTTTTGTAGCCAAGCGCTGACGCATGGTGATCGCACGCGCTACGCTTGCCGTCCCCTCGTAGGAGTCCCCGAAGGCACAACCCCGGCATGATCCGGTGGACCCGGTTGTACGGGATGCCGATTGCGAGAGGCGCGGGGTGCAGTCAATCACCCCTGTCCACTGCGGTGGCTGGACGCAACGGTTTCATCGAAGCCATCGGTGACCCGACTTGCAAACTCGCCTTGCTTGGCGGGTAGTTGACTGTGCGGAATCGCAGCGCATTCACGGGTTGCGTGCAAGTCTGTCCCTGGGGGCGGAAGGGGGCAGGCATATGCGCCGCAAAAATGTGGAGGGCCCCGGCGCCAAGTGGCGCCGGGGCCTGTCCTCCCCTGTGCTGACCCGGAGCCCCGAGCTCCCAGGGTCATCCCCTACGGACCGTTTTCCCCGAGCGGTCCGCCTCCCGCAGAAGATCTCCCCTCGGCCACGCGGATCATTCCTGGAGCGTGGTCACTCGAACGAGGGGTGTTGCGGCCGGAGACCGCATTTTCGAATAGCCATTCGATAATCTGTGGCGGTAGAGGAACTCAGTAGAGGAAACTTCGATAGCTAGGGGGGTGCCAGGACCTATGGCGCGGCGTATCGACGTGACCGGAGCAGGCGGCGTGCGTCTTGCCGCCTGGGAGTTCGCCGACCCTCCCAAGACCGGAGAGGCCGGAGAGGGCCAGACCCGGACGGGAGAGGCCGAGCGTGCCTCCGGCGTGCTGTTACTGCACGGGCTCATGGGCCGTGCCTCGCACTGGGCGTCCGCCGCCCGCTGGCTGGGTGAGCGGCACCGGGCCGTCGCACTCGACCAGCGCGGGCACGGCCAGAGCGACCGTCCGCCCGGCGACATCTACAGCCGCGAGGCGTACGTCGAGGACGCCGAGGCGGCGATCGAGCAGCTCGGCCTCGGCCCGGTCGTCCTCATCGGCCACGCCATGGGCGCCCTGACCGCCTGGCAGCTCGCCGCGAAACGCCCCGACCTGGTGCGCGCCCTGATCATCTGCGACATGCGGGCCTCGGCGCTCGGCGGGGCCTCCCAGCGCGAGTGGGAGGACTGGTTCAAGGCCTGGCCGGCCCCCTTCGCCACCCTCGCCGACGTACGCAAGTGGTTCGGCGAGGACGATCCCTGGGTGGAGCGGCCGACTCCGTCGCGTGGCGAGTTCTACGCCGAGGTGATGCAGGAGTCTCCCGACGGCTGGCGGCCCGTCTTCGAGCCGGAGCAGATGCTCAAGACCCGTGAGACGTGGGTGTTCGACGCGCACTGGGAGGAGTTGACGCAGGTTCAGTGTCCGGCGCTTGTGGTGCGGGGGCTGGATGGGGAGTTGGGGCGGGCGGAGGCGCAGGAGATGGTCCGTGTGCTGCCTCGGGGGGAGTATGCGGAGGTGGCTGACGCCGGTCACCTTGTGCACTATGACCAGCCGGATGCGTGGCGCGCGGCGATCGAGCCGTTCCTGGACGGGGTGCTGGCTCGGTAGTGGTTTTGCTGCGGCGCCGTTGTGGCTGGTCGCGCCCACGCGGCGGAGCCGCATATAGATACAGCCCCGCGCCCCTGGTGGGGCGCTTCGCGCCTCCACCATCAGGCTCAGCCTCCCGTCACCGTCAGGAACGCCACCGCCCCTGCCGCGACCAGGGCCACCGCCAGCACGCACCAGCGGCGGGCCTCGTGGAAGGTTGTGCGGATCTGCCAGACGTGGGCCATGGCGAGGAGCCAGCGTACGAAGGGGTCCGTGCGGGCGATGTTGGCCTTCGCCCGGTCCAGGTGCCGTCGCAGCAGTTCCCGGCGGCCGGGGTCGGTCTCGGCCGTGAGCGCGCGGTGGATGTTCACGGCGACGGCACGGTGGCGCAGGAGGTCGTCGACGCCGGTGGCGGCGGAGCCGAAGAAGTCGGCCGGGGAGGCGTCGACCAGCTCGCGCAGGCCGCGTGCCGCCGGGGTGTTGAGGGTGGCGGCGGTGGTGATCGGCGGTACGAGCACCCGGCTGACCTGCCAGACGGCGAGGCAGACCCCCGCGAGCGCGACGAGCAGCGCCCCGCCCGCGACCAGCGCCTCGCCCAGCCCGTGCACCTTCCCGACGGCCACCAGCGGCCCCCCGCCGACGAGCGCGGCCCCGACGGCACCGAACGCGGCGATCATCCACCGGGCGGCGGCGCGCAGTTCGGGCACGGCGTCGAGGGGGGAGGGGAGGGCGTCGAAGGGGGTGACCATGCCCGGGTCGGAAGAGGGCGAGGGCGCGGGCGCGGGCGCGGGCAGAGGCAGGGGTGGAGGCGGGGGCGGTTCGGTGGTCACTGGGGCCCGTCTTCGTCGGCGGAGGGGGCATCGCGCCTGCTCACCGCGAAGGGCGACCTCGTGGCGTCATCGGGCACGTCCGGATACACGACCCACGCCGTGCCGTCGTAGAACTCCAGCACGCCGTCGTCACTCAGCCGTACGTCGTTGATCTTCGGGGCGTCCGCCATACGCGCAGTATCCCAGGCCACAGTCCCCCGATGACCGGTCAACGGGACGCTTCCTCCGCGTCGTTGAGACAGCGCAGCACCGCCGCGACCGCCGCCCGCTGGGTCGGCTGCTGGAGTCCGTTGGCCAGTCGGGGGTCGCGTTCGCCGGTGAGGATTCGTTCCAGGACCGCGGCCATCGGTGCCAGTAGCGCGTCCCGGGCGAACCCGTCGAGGTTCTCGCGGGTCACCTCGTCGGTGCCGGTCTCGCCGAGGACGGTGGAGACGAAGCTGCCGAGGGCGATGCCGAGATACATCACCGTCCACAGCTCGACGGGTACGGTCACCCGCCCGGCCAGCGCGTCCAGGGCGCGCCGCGCCACAGGGGCGTCGAGGGGCCCCAGCCCGGCGAGCACGTCGCGCCCGCGTTCACCGCCCTGGATCCGGCTCAGGGTGTCGGTCAGCGGCACGAACATCTGGTCCATCGCGGCGAGTTGGGCGAGATGCTGGCGCAGCTTCACCTTCGCCGCCGTGTTGCGCCGCTCGGCGGCCACCAGCGCCGCGAGCACCGGCTCCCAGAGCATGCCCCAGGCCGCCGCCTGCACAGCCGCGAGCCGCTTCGCCCCCGCCCCAGCCCCAGCCCCTTCCTCCGCCCGCTCGCTCGCCTCCCGCACCAGCGCGGTGAGCGCCTCCCGCGCACGGCCGAGCCCGGGGTCCAGGCCGGCGAGCAGCCGGTCCAGGGCCACCCCGGGCACTTCGGCCACCCGCGCGCACAACTCCTCCACCCCGGCGGGCAGTTGGGCCACGGCGTCCGCCCCGAACTCCTGGAGGTCGCCCGCGAGGGACTGCGCCGCGTTCATCGTCCGGCCGCCCCCGGTGAGCGTGGCGAGCAGCGCCGCCGCGAGATGGTGGGCGACCGCGCCCGCCGCGTCCCGTGCGTGGCTGTGCAGATACGTGCCCAGGTTGGCGTGCCCGACGGCGACGACCGGCGGAACGCCCGCCCGGTACGCGTACCGCAGGCTGTCCCGCTCCCGGGCGATCGCCACCTCGCCGTGTCCGCGCACGTCCGCCACACTGGCGAGCGCCCCGAACACCTCGCCCAGGTACAGGAAGTCCCCGGCGTCCTCGAAGACCTGCCGGCACTCCTCCAGCAGCCGCAGCGCGTCCTCGGTACGACCCAGGCGCAGCAACGGCATGTACGCGGGCAGCCGGGCCGCCGCGAAGTCGGTGACCGGTGCGCCGCGCGCCCTTTTGGAGTCGCCCAGGTCGTCGGCGTACTCCAGTGCCCGCCGCCACTGCCCGGCCTCGATCGCGGCGCGCTGACCGGTGTCGCACAGCTCCTCCCAGACCTCCCACCAGTCGACTCCCTCACGGGGACCGCGTGTTCGGGGCACCTCACGCATCCGGCGGTGCAGTGCGTCGGCCTCGGCCAGGGCCTCGCCGGCCCGGTCGGTCTGCGACAGGACGTGCAGCCGCTGGACCTCGTAGAGGAGGGCCGTCCAGGTGCCGAGGCCGGCCAACCGGGCGTGTTCGGCGCCCTGTTCGGTGAGGGCGAGTGCCTCGGTCAGGCGTCCGGTGCGTACGCAGAGGTCGACCAGGCCGCTGGTCGCGGCGGCGGCGCTGCCGTGGTCGCCGCGTGCCAACGCCGAGGCCAGGGCCGCTCGTTCGTGGCGTTCGGCGGCGGCCGGGTCGATCTCGCCGAGTATCCGCGCGAGCGCGTCCGTCGGCGGCACGACCCCGGTGCCCGGCGTGGACGCGGCGCGGGTCGCGATGCTGCGCAGCAGGGGCAGCACGCGGGCCCTCGTCGGAGCCGAGGTGTCCCGGCGCAGGACAGCCTCCAGGAGCGTCGCGGCGGACGACTCCTGCCGCAGCCGGATCAGATAGGGCGCGGCGGACAGCGCGGCGAGCGTCAGCAGCGGTCCGGCCAGTTGGGCGCCCTCGGCGTCGGTGCCCTCGCGGGTCCACGCCATCTCGAACACCCGCAGCCAGTACCCCGACAGTCGCGTGTCGACCAGCTCCCGGACCCGCGCACCGGCCCGCGCCCGCCCCTCGGCGGCGACGGCGGCCTGGATCTCGTACGACGGTCCGGGGCGAGGCGTGAGCAGCCCGTGGGCCACCAGGGTCCGCAGGGCAGTGTCAACAGGGCTGTCCGGATGGCCCAGTTGGGCGCGCAGGTCGGGCCAGTTGTGGTCCACGGCCACCCGGCTGCGGTCGGTCTCGTCGAGGCAGCACAGGACGTGGAACAAGTCGCGGTCGGCGGGGGCGAGCTCGGCGGCCACACCGTCGGACCAGGCACGCAGCACGCGCAGATGCTCGTCGTCGTTGCCTTCGGCTGCCGCCGACGCCCGGTTTCCGGCGGCCAGCAGTCGTGCCAGGCGCTCCGGATCGGCGGCCTGGGCGTCGGCCAGCTCCAGCGACTTCGGGTGGCCCTGGGCCAGTTCGAGGAGGCCGGTGGCGAGTCGGCGGGCGCCCGCGGGTGTCGTACCGGGGAGCCGTCCGTCGATCAGCCGGGCCAGGTGGGGGAGTTCACGGGCGAGCAGCAGGGACTCGTCGGGGGTCAGCAGGTCGACCGGTTCGGTCCGTACGAGCGGCCCCAGCCCGGCCGGCCGCACCCGCCCGCACAGAATCAGCCGCCCGGCTCCGGCCCGCCCGGACAGCGCACCGATCAGCTCCCCCCAACGCCGGTCCCGCCAGACCCTGTCGGGGGTCAGCAGGGTGTCGATGCCGTCGATGACCAGCAGTACGCGCTCCCGCTCCAGCCACGAGGAGACGGCGGCCACGAACTCCGCCGCGCGCCCGTCGGCCCCGTCCAGGAGATGCAGGCAGCGCAGTCCGGGCACCGCCTGTTCCAGGGCCAGCGCGAAGGAGGCGAGCACTGTCTCCTCGTACGGGTGGTCCTGCTCCTGGGGTGCCGTGAACCAGACGGTTCGCTCGAAGGCGTGCGCGTGCGTCTCGACCAACTCCCTTGCGCACGCGGTCTTTCCGGCCCCGGGCATCCCGTGCAGCAGCACTCCGCCGAGCCCGCTGCGGGGGGCCAGTGCGGCACCGGCCCGGGCGAGGAGAGCGACGCGGCCGACGAAGTGCTCGGGTACGGGCGGGAGTTGGGCGACGGAGACATCCCGGCCGGAGCCATCCGCCTCGCCGGACACCGCACCCGACCCCTCACCCGACTGCTCACCCCTGGGCGGACCCATCGGCGCACCCAGCGTCAGCCCCACCGCCCGCGCCCCGAACAGCGCCGGTGTGCCCGCCCGCAGCGCGGAACCCGGCACCCCCTCCGAACCTGCGGCCTCCCCCGACAGCTCACCCAGCACCCCCGCCAGCGCCCGGGGCAACACCCGCCCCTTGACGACCAGTTGGCGGTAGAGCCGCTCGGCGAGGGCGATCGCGAACCCGTCCTCCACCGGGTACCGCATGGCCAGCACCGCACACCCGAGCCGCTCGACGAGGTCCCCGGCGACGGCCCCGACGACCGGTTCCCCGGAGCCGCCGGAAGCCTCGACCGGCTCTGGGGCCGCCGCCGACCAGCACGCCGACAGGGTGACGAGGGAGACGTCACGGGCGGTGGCGAGGAGGTCGACGAGTTCGGGCGCGCGGACCCGGTCGGGGCGCCCGGCGTCGGTCTCCAGGAGGAGTTCGCCGGGGGCGCCGTGGCCGGAGACGTGGACGAGGTCCCAGCCGGCCGGTCGCGCCAGTACGGCACGCAGCCGCTCGCGCGTCACCCCGTACTGCAGCGTGTGCGCCTCCACCGCGCGCCCGGCGTCCGCCGCCGCCGTGAACAGCCGTGTCAGCGCGAGCCGTTCGCGCCGCAGGTTCAGTGCCCGGCTGCCCTCGGGCAGACTGAACAGCGCCAGCACACGCACCGGACGGCCGTCACCGCGTTCCCCGGCCGTACGCCCCGCACCCCACTGCGTCACGAGGGTCACGTCCTGGAGGGCCAGTGGCCGCCCGTCCGCGTGCGCCAGTTCCAGGGGTACGGACATCAGGCGCCGCGCGCCCGGTACGTCCGTCGGCACGACGACCCGTACCACCGCCGGGGCCGCCGCGAGCAGCGCGGGCGCGATGGGCCCGAGGACCTCCGCGCCGATCCACGCACCCACCTCCCGGACGATCTCCCGTTCCCGCGCGGCCCGTACGTCCGGGGGCGCGTGCCGGCGCAGATGTCCGGGCAGGTCGAGAAAGGCCTCGTACTGCGGGCCGGTCGGGTCCAGGCGGACCTCGTGCCGGGCGAGGACCTCGCCGTCCGGCGCGACCAGCACCCACCGCCAGTGGTCCGGCCCGGCGAAGTCCTCGACGAGCAGCGTCAGTTCGACCAGGGAAGGCTGATCCGGCACTGTCAGATCCCGAACTGGATGCGCAGCCCCAGGATCATGGCGAGCGTCTGCCGCACGCCGGCGCTCGCGGGGTGGCCGGCCGGGAGTTCGCGCAGGCCCTGCGTGTACATGTCCTCGGCCTCGCCGATGTGTTCCGGATGGCCGTTCTGGACGAGCCCGAGGAGCACACCGCCGAGGTTGACGAGACGCACCGCGTGCATCGGATGGCCGTCCGGGGTGTCGCGCAGGGCGGCGCGGGCGTGCTCGGCGGCCTCGTTCAGGATGGCGCTGTCGCCGCTCTTACGCCCTTTGCGGAGCAGGGAGTTGGCGAGGTTCGACTCCTGGCCGACGCGCTCCTCGCCCTGCCCGGTGCCGCCGCCCGTCGGCAGGAGGTCCAGACAGCCCCGGTACAGGGCGATGGCCTCGTCGATGGACTCCTCGTCCTCCGTCCTGTCGTAGGCCTCCTGGAGTGCGGTGGCCAGGGAGGACATGTGCCGGGGGAGTTCCGGGTCGCCGGGCGGGGACTTGTCGACGGCCTGGCGGCCGTAGTCGATGGCCTTGATCAGATCGGCGGTGCCATGGTCGCGTTCCCAGCTCAGCCGGTGCAGCATGCACAGCGAGGAGAGGGCGGCGGCGTGCCGGACGTCGGTGACCGGGTAGACCTCCAGGGCCAGTTCGGCGGCCTGTATCGAGCCGCGCAGCAGCTTCGGGTCGCCGGTACGGCCGTACGCCAGCCGCAGGTCGTCGGAGACACCGAGGGGTTCGAGGTGCTCGTGCTCCGCCGCGTCCCCGGCCTTGTCGTTGCCCCTGGACCTGGATCTGCCGAACCATCTGGCCATGCGCAGGCTCCCCCCTGCATTTGCGCTCCGCTGGTTGGGCGGGGCGGTGCTTGTCCGTTGTTCGTCTGCGGCGCCCGTCGTGGCTGGTCGCGCCCACGCGGCGGAGCCGCATATGACACAGCCTCGCGCCCCTTTGGGGCGCGCTTTCCCGTCACCCCCCTTCCCTCCCCTCGTTCTGCGTCCCAAACCCCCTGTGCCGTAGGCAAGTTCAGCCTCTGCTGACGGCCGCCAGGATTTCCGGCAGCCGGCCCGCCGTGCGCGGGGCGGCGAGCCGCAGGCCGAGGAGGGTGAGCAGGGCGCCGTAGGCGGCGCCGACCGGCAGCAGCAGCCAGGTCCAACGGTCGCCGCCCGAGGCGACGTTCAGCCAGATCGTGAGGGTGATGACGGGGGCACACAGCAGAGTGGCGCCGACCATGCCGCCGAAAATGGAGACCGTGGCGAGCCCGGACTGCCCGGGGGCGACGTTCTTGTAGCCCTCCTGCGGGATGGAGTACGGGAACCTGGCCGACGACCAGGCCCCGGCCGCCAGCATCGCCCCGAGCAGTGCGAGGGACAGCCCGAGCGCCTCCGGCAGCGCGGCCCAGTCGTCGAGCAACGCGGTGGTGAGAACGACCACGAGGACGGCGTACGGCAGGGTGATCAGCAGCAACGCCAGTGTCCGGCCGCGCAGTTCGACGTACGCGTCCCGGGTGGACGAGATCGTCATCGCGACCATCCAGAAGGCGGAGGTGTCCTGCCCGAACTGGTTGTACATCTGGATGCCGAGCATCCCGGCCATGAAGCAGGCGACGTAGACCGAACCGGTGCCCTGCAACGCGCTGAACACCGGCACGATCACTCCGATCGCGAGCGAAGTCACCCACGCGGCCTTGGTCTTGGGGTCGCGCCACGCGTACCGCAGACTCCGCTCCATCACGGTCCCGGTACGCCCGCCCGGCAACAGCCGCCCCAGCCCGCCGGATCCCCGCTCCCGCGCACCGGAGTGCTCGGCGGCCTGGAGAGTGGATCCGTCGGGAGAGGTCATCAGCCGGGTGAGCGTCCGCGACCACGACCCCACCAGCAGCACCAACGCCCCGACGCTGAGCGCGAGTTGGACGAACGCGACCCCGTACGACCCCTCACTCGCCGAGTCCACGGCCCCGATGGCCGACCCGGGCGGCACCCATGCCAGCACGTTCGCAGCCGGGTCGAGCTGGCCCAGCCCGGCCGAACCGAGCCGCTGCGCACCGAAGCTGACGACCTGTGTGCCGATCGCGACGACCAGCCCGCTGAGTACGGCGAGATCGCGCCCCTTGCGACTGCTCAGCAGCTGGATGTTGGCGGCGGCGACAGCCCGCGAGAGCGCCACACAGACGAGCAGCGCGACCGGGACGGCGACGACCGACACGGCGTACGCCGCCCCGCCGCGCGCCACGGCGATCACCGACCCGACGAGCAGCGACAGCGTGAACAGCGGCCCTATCCCGACGAGCGAGGCCGCGAGCAGCGCCCGGACCAGCGGCTGGGGGCGCAGCGGCAGCATCACCAGCCGGGTCGGGTCGAGGGTCTCGTCCCCGCCGGGAAAGAACAGCGGCATGACGGCCCAGCCCAACGCCATGACCGCGAGGAGCGGGACGGTGACGGACGCGGCGTGCGCGTTGCCGCGCAGGGCGATCAGACCGAGGAGTTGGATCGCGGCGAGCAGCAGCACGCAGACGACGGAGGAGATGTACGCGGCCCGCCGCCCCGCGGACTGCCGCAGCCCGTTGCGCAACAGCGACAGCTTCAGCCGTACGACGACAGGAGTGATGGACCCCGCCGTACTCACCGGGCGCCGCCGCCCAGCCAGTCGAGGTGGGACCCGTGGTCGCGCCCGCCCGCGCCGACGAGTTCGAGGAACGCCTCCTGGAGCGAGGAGGCGTCGCCCCGCACCTCCGCGAGCGGACCGTGCGCCCGGATGCGCCCCGCCGCCATCACCGCGACCCAGTCGCACAGCGACTCGACCAGTTCCATCACATGGGAGGAGAAGACGACGGTGGCGCCGGAGGCCGTGTACCGCTCCAGCACACCCCGGATGATCTGCGCCGACACCGGGTCCACGCCCTCGAACGGCTCGTCGAGGAACAGGACTTCGGGATTGTGGAGGAGAGCGGCGGCGAGGCCGATCTTCTTGCGCATGCCGGTCGAGTAGTCGACGACGAGCTTGTGCCGGGCGCCGGCCAGGTCGAGGACGTCGAGCAGCTGGGCGGCCCGCTTGTCGACCTCGGCACCGGGCAGACCGCGCAACCGCCCCGAGTAGGCGAGGAGTTCACGCCCGGACAGCCGCTCGAAGAGCCGAAGCCCTTCGGGCAGCACCCCGATCCGCGCCTTCACCTCGACGGGGTCCCGCCACACGTCGTGCCCCACGACCTCCACGGTGCCCTGATCGGGCCGCAGCAGCCCGGTCACCATGGAGAGAGTCGTGGTCTTCCCGGCCCCATTGGGCCCGACAAGCCCCACGAACTTCCCCGCAGGCAACTCCAGATCAATCCCAGCAACAGCAACCTGCTGCCCAAACCGCTTCCAGAGCCCCTGCACGCGCACGGCAGCACCATCGACCATGCGAGAGACCCTAGGCGAGACTCCCTGCTTTTTGGCTTCCCGAGGCACGGGAGGCTGTCATCGGGGGACCGCAGGGGGGCCTTTCCCGGCTGCGGGGTGCCTTGTGCCGGGGGCCGAGGGAGGCGCCTTCAGGGGCGCGGGGAACTGCGCGACCAGCCACAACACACCCGCAGCCGCCGCACAACCGCAACCAGGCACCCCGAACCGCGAAGGTTACCGATCCCGCCCACACGCGTAAGCGAGCGGCGAGATCAACTCCTCCGCATCAGGCAGCCACCGATTCGCAGGCGTAGGCCGGCAGGCCCACTGCACAGCCCCCCGAGACCCGTACCGAGTAGGCGGCGCAGCCACATACGCCCCTTCCCCCAGCGCGACCAGGTCGAGAGAAGCCGGCGCCCACCCCAACTTGCGCACCAGATCAGGCACCTTCACAGACGCCCCCGGAAGAACGAAGAACCGCATCCGCCGATCCGGCGTCAACGTCACAGGCCCCAGCGTCAGTTCCATCCGCTCCATACGCGCGAGCGCGAGGAACCCCGCGGTCTCGGGCACATCGATCGCATCGAACGTATGGCCGGTCGGCAGCAGGATCGACGCCGTCGGCTGCTCGGTCCACAGCCGGCGCGCGACGGTCGCACTGCCCGTGGCCTGTGTGATCCAGTCGGGCCGTGTCGGGTGTGCGCCGGGCAGCGCGCACGCGGCGTCGCCGCAGGAGCAGCGCTGCACCCCGTCGACTGCTTCCAGCCACGTACCGGGAAACACGTCCCAGTGGCGCTCTTCGGCGTAACGGACGGCGGTTTCCAAGAGGGATTCGCCGCGTTGCTTCGGGATTTGGGCAGCATCAGGGCCCGCGATGGTCTCTTCCACGATGAACACAACTCTAGTGGGAATCATGAGTTACGCCTGTCACATGCGCGGGGGAGGAGCATCGATTCCGCATCTGGGGCGCATGGATGCATGTGTGGGGGCGCGCAGGAGGATCCGGGGCGGGGCTGGGTAGGCAGGGGAGGGGCTGGCATCCGCCTTTACCCCGGCAATCCTCACAAGCCTCGCATTTTCGGCATGCCTGCGGGGCATTGATCTTCAAGGCCGGATCTTTTCGCCGTACGAGGACGCTGTACGCGGACGAGTACGGGAGGGGTTCCGGGCACGGAAGACACGTCAACTCGGTGCGTGGGCAGGGCACCGCAGCCACAGGGGGTACGCCATGGCCGCAAGGCCTCTCGTCGCGCGGCAGCCGAACGAACGGTTGCAGGCGCTCATCCAGGAAGCGGGCTGCTCGAACGCCGGGCTGGCCCGCCGGGTCAACATGTGCGGCGCGGAGCACGGCCACGATCTGCGGTACGACAAGACGTCCGTGGCCCGTTGGCTGCGCGGACAGCAGCCCCGGGGCCGGGCGCCCGCCATCATCGCCGAGGCCCTCGGCCGCAAACTGGGCCGTACGGTCACGATCGACGAGATCGGCATGGCCAACGGCAAGAACCTCGCCTCGGGCGTCGGGCTCCAGTTCTCCCCGACCGTCCTCGGCGCCATCGAGCAGGTGTGTGAGCTGTGGCGCAGTGACGTGGGCCGGCGCGATTTCCTCTCCGGTTCGTCCGTCGCCGCGTCCGCGCTCGTGGAGCCCAGCCGAGACTGGCTGATCTCGTCCCCGGACTCCCAGGTGGCCCGCCAGGCGGGCCCGCGCGTGGGGCCGTCGGACGTGGCGGCGGTGCGCGCGATGACCCAGGCGCTCACGGACCTCGACCACCAGTACGGCAGCGGGCATGTGCGTCCGGTCGTCGTGCACTACCTCAACAGCGTTGTCTCCGGGCTGCTGGCGGGCTCGTACCGGGAGGCGGTGGGGCGTGACCTCTTCGCCGCCGTCGCACGGTTGACCGAACTCGCAGGGTACATGGCCGTCGACACCGGCCAGCCCGGCCTCGCCCAGCGCTACTACATCCAGGCGCTCCGCCTCGCCCAGGCGGCCGGGGACAGAGGGTACGGAGGGTACGTACTCGCCGCGTCCATGAGCCATCTCGCCGCGCAGCTCGGAAACCCGCGGGAGATCGCGCAGTTGGCGCGGGCGGCGCAGGAGGGGGCGCGTGGGAGGGTCACCCCGCGCGCGGAGGCCATGTTCTACGCGGCGGAGGCCCGCGGGCACGCGTTGATGGGCGACGCGCGGGCGGCCCAGCTGGCATCCGGGCGCGCGGTGAACGCCCTGGACGCGGCCGATCCGGAGTCCGGGGACGACCCGGCGTGGATCGCGCACTTCGACGGGGCCTACCTGGCCGACGAGTTGGCGCACTGCCACCGGGACCTCGGCCAGGCCGAGGCGGCGGCGCGATGCGCGCAGGAGTCGCTGGACGGGCACCCCGAGACACGGGCACGGCGCCGGGCCATCGGCCTTGTGCTGCTGGCCTCGGCACAGGTCCAGCAGCGCGAGGTCGAGGAGGCCTGCCACACGGGTCTGCGCGCGGTGGAACTCCTGGGCACCCTGCGCTCCAACCGGGGCGCCGAGTACCTGGAGGACCTGCAGCTGCGCCTGGAGCCGTACCGCGACGAGCCGGTGGTCCGGGAGTTCGGGGCACGGATGGACCTGCGGGCGGCGGCGTGACGGGAGACACAGCCAGGGGCTGAGCGGCTGGTGGGGCAGTGGTCTGGTCCTGTGCTGCGTGAAAGGGGATTCCGGGGACCCGGTAGCGTTAACCGACGATTCCGAAGGTCCCCCATCAGTAGGAGTCCCGGTGACGCAGAGTGGACAGGGCGAGGAGCCCTCGCCGCGCGTGGCGCGCGAAGGCATCGTGCTGCCCTCCGACGGCGGCGAACCGCTGCTCCCGGGCATGACGGGAGGAAACGCCGGCCGGCCGGTCCCCGCGCAGGCACCGCCCCCGCCCCCGCCGACCCCGACCGGCGGTCAGTCCTGGGGCCAGCCGTGGGGCCCGGACCTGAACCAGCACCAGGGGCAGCCTCAGGGCCCGTACGAGGGGCAATCTCAGGGTCCGTACGAGGGCCAGCCTCAGGGTCAGAACCAGGGTCCGTACGAGGGTCAGCCTCAGGGCCCGTACCAAGGGCAGCCCCAGGCCCAGGGCCAGGGGCAGTCTCCGGCGGCCGGGGGGTGGCCGGTGACGCCCGACGCCCAGCAGCACCAACAGTGGGGCGCCCAGGACCAGTTCCAGCCCCAGCTCCAGCCGCAACCCCAGCACCAGCCCCAACCGCAGCAACAGCCCGAGCAGCAGGCGCCGTCGGCCCCGGCGTGGAACAACGACCCGAGGGCGTCCGGGGATTGGTCCCAGCAGCCCGGCTACGGCGCCCAGCCGACCCCGGGCGCCCCCCTCCCCGTACCGCACGCCCCGCAGGGCGCCGAGGCCGCGCCGCTCCCGCCCGCGGCCGGGGGCGCCCCCATGCCGCAGCACGAGCAGCATCAGCAGCAGCCGTACGGCCAGAACCAGCACCCCGGCGCGTACGGGCCGTACGGTGGCGCCCCGTCCGCCCCGCTGCCCCCCGAGGGCGGTACGGCCGTCCCGTACGCCGCCGCGCCCGGTGCTCCGCTGCCGCCCGCCGACGAGGGCGCGACGCAGTACATACCGCCCGTTCCCGGCACCCCCGGCCCGGTCGTCGACCAGGCCACCCACTACCTCCCGCCGGTCGCGGCGCACACCCCCGCACCCGCACCTCCCGCGCACGTCAACGAGGCGGCGACGCAGTTCCTCCCGCCTGTGGGGCCCGGCGCGCTGCCGCCCGAGACGAACGCCGAGGCGACCACGTTCCTGGGCCGGGTGCCGCAGGAGGCCCCCGCGCATCCGGACGCCCAGGCCACGCAGTACATCCCGCCGGTGCCCGCAGGGCCGTACGGCGCCCCCGACGACCGTCAGCCGCCGTCCGACTTCGACAACCTCTTCCGCAGCGGCCAGGGCGATGCGGCACCGGCCGGCGCCACCCAGCAGCTGCCCCGCATCCAGCCCCAGCAGCCAGGCCCCCCTTACGCCCAGCAGGCTCCGTACGCCGCCCAGCAGCCCTCGTACGGCTTCCCGAACGCCGCGCCGCAGGCGCCCCACGTCCTGGACGACCGGCACGGTGGGGGCGGTGGCGGTGGGGGCAGACGTTCGCGGGTGCCCGTCATCGCGGCCCTCGGGATCGGGATCGCCGTGCTCGGGGTCGGGGCCGGTGCCCTGCTGAGCGGCGGCGGGGACAGTGACGAGGACGCGGGCAACAAGACCGTCGCGGCGACCTCGGCCGCACCGGAGGAGTCCGGGTCACCGGCCGCCGACCCGGCCGAGGCGCAGGCCGTCGAGCTGGACAAGCTGCTCGCCGACAGCAACAACAGCCGCGACGCGGTGATCAAGGCCGTGGCGGATGTCAAGTCCTGTACCAACCTCGGCCAGGCGGCCTCGGACCTGCGCGGCGCGGCCCAGCAGCGCGGCGAACTGGTCACCCGGCTCGCGGCGCTCCCCGTCGACAAGCTCCCGAACCACGCCGCGCTGACCGCCGCCCTCACCAAGGCGTGGCAGGCCTCCCAGTCGGCCGACAACCACTACGCGGCCTGGGCCGACCAGGTGGCCGCCAAGAACGGCTGCAAGAAGGGCCAGGCCCGTACGACGGGCCAGACCCAGAACGGCAACAAGCAGAGCGGGATCGCCACCACGCAGAAGGCCAGGGCGGCCGAGCTGTGGAACTCGATCGCGAAGTCGTACGGCCTGACGGAACGCCAGTCCACCCAGCTCTGATCGCCCTCGGCGAGTCCGCTGGTCAGCCGTCCGCCGCGTTCTCCAGCAGCTTCGTCGTGTTGACGAAGCCCTTGCGGGCGGCGACGAGGCGGCCGTCGCGGACGACCTGGAGGGTCACCTGCGCGTTGACCAGGCGCGGGAAGCCGACCACCGACAGCAGGTCCTGGAAGCGCCAGCGCAGGGTCGGGGTGAGGCCGCCGGTGCTGACCTGTAGGCCGTCGTCGAGGGCCCGCCGGACGGTGGTCGAGGAGACCTCGCCGTCCAGCGACTCGACGACCGCCTTCAGGACGGTGTACGCGATCCAGGTGGTCTGCACGCCCGCGTCCTGCGGGTCGATGCGGTTGTCGTCGAACGCCTCTTCGCTGATGACCTTCTTCATGTCGTCCCAGCGGGCGTCACTGGCCACCGGGTACCAGCCTGTGATGTACGAGTCCTCGTACGGGCCCGACCTGCCGCCGTTCGCGTTGATCACGGTCTGGTCGACGCTGCCGAGCACGGTGGCGGTGCGGACGTCCGGGTAGTCCGCGCGGTCGCGCCGGAAGGAGTCCATGAAGGTGTTGGTCCGGTCCCCGAGCGCCGGCACCACACACCCCTCCTTCTCGCCGTCACCCTCGCCCTCTGTGTCTGTTGTGTCCGTTGTATCTGTTTCCGTCGTCCGTTCGAGGGCGCGCTTCGTCTGCGTTCCGTACTCGGTGGCGTCCTCGGCGGCCAACTGGTCCAGCGCCTGGGCGTGCCCGCCGGCCTTCAGGCCGGAGTCGAGGAGCTGGGGCAGCTGGTCGCCGGCGATGGTGTCGGGGCGGACCAGGGCGACGGGACCGCAGACGGCGGCGAGTTCCTTGCCGAGACCGGCCAGGAGGGCGGGCGAGCCGCCGTTGACCGGGTAGGACATCGGGTTGGTGAACTCGTCGTTGGTGACGCCGTAGCCGCCTATGTACGGGATTCCGGCGGAGGCCAGCGGGCCCAGGAAGTCGTCGCCGAACTGGCTGTAGGAGCCGACGACCGCGACGACGTCCTCGTCGGCCGCCCGCCGGGCGCACTTCGCGGCGGCCACCCGGTCGTTGTGGTCGTTGCAGGTCAGGACCTTGAGCTTGCGCCCGTTCAGACCGCCCTGGGAGTTGACCCAGCGGGCGTACGCCTGTGCCATGGCCGGCATGCCGGGCTTGTTGGTCGCGCTGGTGTCCTCCGGCGCCCAGGTCATGACGGTGATGCCGCCGCTCCCCGCCCCGTCCGAGGTGCCGGGGATGACCCCGCAGCCGGCGGCGAGCGCGGCGCACACGGCCAGCGCGCTCAGTCTGAAGGGGGTGCGGAGGGTGGTGGTACGGAAGGTGCTGCGGGTGCGTCGCCTGCCGGTCATGGGCATGCACGATTCCGTCACATGGCCAACCCGGGTGTGACCCTCGGTCAATATCCGGTGACGCGGAGGTGAATTACGGGGGCTGTTGTTCTCGTTTTCACAGGGAACGTACGATCGATGACCGTGCAAGGTTCGGAAGACTCTTCCCGTCGCGGCCGTCGCTCCTCCACCATGGGCGGCATGCCACTCAACGACATGCCGTGGTGGCGCTGGCGCAGCAATGTGCGCTCCGCGCTGCACATGCTCTCCGACCCGGTGTTCCAGCGAGACGTCTGGCTCGCCGGCGTCGACGGATACGGGGACGTCACCGACGCCGTGTACCGCCTGGTCGAGGACACCTGGCTGGACAGCTGGTCCGCCGAGAAATACGTCGGCACGATCTTCCGGGACTCCCAGGAAGCCGCCCTCGTAGACACCGCCGTACTCCGCGTCCTGCGGATCATGCACCAGGTCGGCCCGGACGCCCGGGTCTCGGCCTACCTCGACCACGCCGGCTGGCCGGAGGCGGTCCGGGCGGCCCGGGACGCCCACGTACGCCTGTCGGCGAGCGACGGCGAGGAACCGGACGTCCCGCCGCGCACGCTGGAGGTACTGCGGATACTGACGCGCTCGGCGTAGGAGTCGGTGGTTCCGTCGGGCTGTTCCGGGTGGCGGACGGGAGTCGGCCGGTCGGGGCGGATATGGGACCCTGTCCGGCATGAACGAGCAGTCCAGCCAGGCAACGGCTCCCGCCGAGCAGTACGTCCTCACCCTCTCCTGCCCCGACAAGCAGGGCATCGTGCACGCCGTGTCGAGCTATCTCTTCATGACCGGCTGCAACATCGAGGACAGCCAGCAGTTCGGCGACCACGACACGGGACTGTTCTTCATGCGCGTCCACTTCTCGGCGGAGGCGCCGGTGACGGTGGAGAAGCTGCGGGCGGGTTTCGCGGCGATCGGCGACGCCTTCCACATGGAGTGGCAGATCCACCGGGCCGAGGACCGTATGCGGGTCGTCCTGATGGTCAGCAAGTTCGGCCACTGCCTGAACGACCTCCTCTTCCGCGCCCGGATCGGCGCGCTGCCGGTGGACATCGCGGCGGTCGTCTCCAACCACACGGACTTCGCCGAACTGGTCGCCTCGTACGACGTCCCCTTCGTCCACATCCCGGTGACGAAGGACACAAAGGCGGAGGCGGAGGCGCGGCTGCTGGAGCTGGTCCGTGCGGAGGACGTGGAGCTGGTGGTCCTGGCCCGCTACATGCAGGTCCTGTCGGACGACCTGTGCAAGGCCCTGAGCGGCCGGATCATCAACATCCACCACTCCTTCCTCCCGAGCTTCAAGGGCGCGAAGCCGTACCACCAGGCGCACGCCCGGGGCGTGAAGCTGATCGGCGCCACGGCCCACTACGTCACCGCCGACCTGGACGAGGGCCCGATCATCGAGCAGGAGGTCGAGCGAGTCGCCCACGACGTCACGCCCGACCAACTGGTGGCCATCGGCCGCGATGTGGAGTGCCAGGCGCTGGCACGGGCGGTGAAGTGGCACGGGGAGCGCCGGATTCTGCTGAACGGTCGGCGGACGGTGGTGTTCGCGTAGAGCCGGTGCGGTGGTTACGGCGATCGCAGTGGTTGCGGTGGTTGCGGTGGGGCAAGGACGCCAAAGGCCGGTCGTCCTGGACACGCGGACGGGTGCTCGCGTCGCTGGCCGTACTGACGTCTGCCCTGCTGGCCTTCCCCTCGGCCGTGCCCAACGCCATCGGCAACATGGGCAGCCTGCTGGAGGCATTCCTCCCCTGGCTGGGCCTGACGATCCCCGTGCTGCTGCTTCTGGCCCTGCTGCGCCGCTCGACCACGGCGCTGGTGGCTTTGCTGCTCCCGGCGGCCGTCTGGACGTACCTCTTCGGCGGGATGGTCTTTCCCGGAGAGGGCGGCACACCTGACATCACGGCGGTCCAGCACAACGTCAGCGACGAGAACACCGATCCGGTGGGCACGGCGGAGACGTTGATCGAGGCCGGCCCGGAGCTGATCGCGCTGGAGGAGCTGACCCCGTCCGCGCTGCCGCTCTACGAGGGAGCCCTGGCCCCCGCCTACCCCCACCACGCGGTCGAAGGCACGGTCGGCCTCTGGTCGAAGTACCCGCTGACAGACGTACGGCTGCTGGACATCAGGCCGGAGGGGATCGGCGAGGGCTGGAACCGCGGGTTGCGGGCGGGAGCGCGTACGCCGTGGGGCGAGATCGCCGTGTACGTGGCCCACCTGCCCTCGGTCCGCATCGGGCCGACCGGCTTCGCGTCCGACCACCGGGACGAGAGCGCGGGCCTGCTGGGTGAGGCCCTCGCCGCCGAGAAGACGGCGAAGGTGATCCTGCTGGGCGACTTCAACGGCACGCTGGACGACCGAGGCCTGACCCCGGTCACCTCGCGGACGGAGTTGTCGGAGCGACGCTTCGCGTTCAGCTGGCCTGCGGCCTTCCCGGTCTCGCGGATCGACCACGTCATGGCGCGTGCGGCGACGGTCACCGATGTCCGCACCCTGCCGGCCACGGGCAGCGACCACCTTCCGATTGTCGCGGGCATCCGACTCGCCTGACGGCGAGCGATGAGTTCCGCCGTCGCCGCCAGTCTGTATCTCCGACACGCGATCAACTGCCCTTGAGGAGAGCATCGTGACCGTGACCTACACGTTCGACGTCTTTTCCAGCCTCGACGGCTTCGGCGCCGCCGGTGGCGACTGGACCGGCTACTGGGGCAAGCAGGGTCCGGAGCTTCTCGACCACCGTCTCGCCCTGTACGACGAGGAGCAGCGGATGGTTTTCGGGGCCAACACGTATCGGGCGTTCGCGGGGATGCTGGCCGTGAGTGCCGAGGATTCCGAGGTGCGTGACCCATGGGTCACCCGGATGGTGAACCTCCCGGCAACGGTGGTGTCGACCACGCTGGAAGGCCCCCTCGACTGGCCGGACGCGACCGTCGTGAGCGGCGATGCCGTGGATGTCGTCGCCCGGCTCAAGAAGGAGTCCGAGGTGCCGTTGCGCTCGCACGGCAGCCTGTCGATGAACCGGGCGCTGATGGCCGCAGGTCTGGTCGACCGGGTCCAGGTGACGCTCTTCCCGGTGATCACCGGTCGGACCGGGCTGGACCCGATCTTCCAGGGCGCTGCCGACTTCGACCTCGAACTGATCGAGCACCGGACGCTCGACGACCACATCCAGGAACTGGTCTACCGGCCTGCTCTGCATCCGGCCCGGTGAGGTTGTGTCAACGACCGTCGGCCGTACTGTCGAACCCGTTGACCGAGGAGGTCCTCTGATGCGCAGCGTGACCTATTCGATGAGCGTTTCACTTGACGGCTACATCGTCGGGCCGGACGGCGGCTTCGACTGGGCGATGCCCGACGAGGTCTTCCGCTTCTGGATCGACGAGATCCGAGACGTCGGCGTCCACCTGATGGGACGACGGCTGTACGAGACGATGCTGTACTGGGAGACCGCCGACCAGGATCCCTCGCTCGGCGAGGCGGAACTCGAGTGGATCGCGCTCTGGAACCCGCTCCCGAAGGTGGTGTTCTCGACCACGCTGTCGGAGGTGCAGGGACATGCCCGTCTGGCCTCCGGCAGCGTCGCGGAGGAGATCGAGCGGTTGCGGGCCGAGCCGGGGGAGGGCGAGATCGCGATCGGCGGGGCGACTCTCGCCGCGGAGGCTGCCGCGGCGGGTCTGATCGACGAGTACCGGACCATGGTCTACCCGGTCCTGGTCGGCGGCGGCATTCCGTACTTTCCCCGGCACGAGCGCCGGGTGGACCTCGAACTCGTCGAGACCCGCACCTTCAGCTCGAGGGTTGTCTACCTCCGCCACCGGGTGGCGCGTTAGCTGTCTTGTCCGCCGAGTCCTGGGGAGGACGGGCCGGTTGGTGACGTCTTCTATCGAAGATCACGTCCGGTGTCAGTTGAGGACGTGGGCGGTGCGGGTGATGTCGCCGATTCGCCGTGGGCTGAGGGCGACATGGTGCAGGGTGCGCCAGGTTGTTCGAGTTCGGCGGTGGTGCGTTCGCCCAGGGCTCAGACGTTTCTGATCAGGGAGTTCGTTGCGCGGGTGTCGGCGTGCAGGGCCTGCTCGGACTGGCCCTTGGGGCGGTGGCCAGGGACCCGGATACCGATGGCCGCACCGATACAGTCCTTGTCCGCCCAGGGTTGGCATTCCCTCGGCGGCTGCCTTGTGCCGCGTGGGTAGCGCATGGCTGCGGGCGGCGTTGATATCTGGGGTGGCGTGAGTGGTTTCCGGCCAGTCCCGTCGAAACCGCTCTGTGTGGCGCCGGGCGCTTCTGATCGATACCTGGTGATCCAACTGCCCGGTTTCTAAGGGAAGTTCGACGTCAGATGCGTCGAGGCGGCGTATGGGAACCACCGCCGGTTCGAGCGATCACGTTTGAGGTGCCCGGGTGGTTCGACGGGGTGATCTGACAGCTCTCGCTAATCGAACATTCGATCGAGTTGGCTTGTTATTTGCCTTGTGTGCCCCTGGTGGCACGTGTTGTGATCTAACGGATTCGCTACAAGCTGCAAGTGCGACTATATGCGGTCAAGTTGCGCATCGCCGGTAAATTGCTGTCCAGTTTTGTGAAGCGGGGGGCGTTGTGGGGTCGGAGGCGGCGTTTCGTCACGTCGGCGTACGTGCAAGACGTATGCGTAAGTCGTTTGCTCTTGTTGTGACAGCGGCCGTGCTCGCGGGTCTCCCCGCGCCGGTCGCTTTTGCTGTTCCCACTGCGGCGAGTGCGGACTCGTCCTCGGGGGCTTCCACAGATGCTGGCTCCGAAAACGCCACCTCGGAGGCCAGGGCAGCTGCCGAGGAGGCGGCCGATACCGGTGAGCGGGTGGAAATCCTCGGGAAGCGCACCGAGTATGCGACGACGTTCGCGAATCCGGATGGCGTGACCTTTTCGCTGAGCCAGTCTGCGGTTCCGGTGCGAGTCGAACAGCCGGACGGCTCGTGGGCCGAGCCGGACGCGACGCTGGAGCGGCGGGCCGACGGCTCGATCGGCCCGAAGGCGGCCGTGGCGGAGGTGTCGTTCTCCGCCGGGGGTGACGGCGCCGGTCTTGTGACGGTGGCCGAAGGCAAGCGGTCGTTGATGGTGGGCTGGCCGGGGGAACTGCCCGAGCCAGTGCTGGACGGTGCGTCAGCGGTGTACGCGGATGTGCTGCCCGGAGTGGATCTGAGGATGACGGCGACCACTGAGGGCTACCGCCAGGTGCTGGTGGTCAAGACAGCCGAAGCGGCGGCCAGTGATGAACTGGAGAAGCTGGACTTTCCTGTCGAGGCGCAAGGGCTGACGCTGCGCGGCGGTGTCGGCGGCGGCCTCAACGCACTCGACGAGAACGGCAACGCGGTGTTCCGCACGCCCGCCGCGCGTCAGTGGGACTCTGCCGGTGACGCAGCGGAATCCGGGACCACCACCATGTCGCTCACCGCTTCGGACTCGACCGGCGTGGCGAACGACGCTCCCGTTCACGACGGTGATTTCACTTCCGATCCCGCAGAAGGCCCCAGCGACGGGGATGCTTCCGTCGTCCTGCCGGTCACCGCGGACACCGACTCGATCACAGTCGTGCCGGACGCCGAACTGCTGACCGGCGCGGGCACGGTCTACCCGCTCTACATCGACCCGGATGTTTCCTGGGGAGAGTCGGAGCGGACGCTGTTGTCGTCGGACGGCGACACCTTCTACAACTTCTCCGGCGGCGACGACGGCGAGGGCGTCGGCTACTGCGGGACGTACGTGACGGGCGGCATCGGCTACTACTGCGGCTCGGGTTACAAGCAGCGGATGTACTTCGAGTTCGCGCCGAACCAGCTGCGCGGCAAGCGTGTGCTGGACGCCACGTTTCGGGTGACCGAGCGCTGGTCGATGTCGTGTGAGAAGACGGTCGTCGACCTTGTCCGCACGCCGAACATCTCGTCCTCGACCAAGTGGCCCGGCCCGACCAGCAATTGGGACAAGCTCGGAGACCGTACCGTCGCTGCGGGCCGTGGGACGGCGTGCACTCCGAGTCAGCCCGATGCGCCCGTTGAGTTCAACGACGACCCGGATCAGAGCTACGAGAACCTCACCAACACGGTGAAGGTCTTCGCGGCCGGCGGTTTCTCCCGCCTGACTTTGATGTTGAAGGCGCACGACGAGGGCGACCCCAACGGCTGGAAGAGGTTCGACGACGACGCGACGCTGGACGTGGACTATGTCGGTGTTCCCGCGCCGCCGACCAGCCCCGGTGTGCTCTCCGGGGATGTGACCTCCTGTGAGACGGACGCCGGCGACCCGGACCTGTTGTCGGACACCAAGCCGATGTTCTCCGCCGTTGTTCAGACCGCGGCGGGAGGTGAGGCCGATGCCAGCTTGCGGGCTCATTTCTACGTGCAGAAGAAGGTGGATGCCGACTCGTGGGATGTGGTCACCGAGCCCGTGAGGCCGATCGAGGGATATCGCGCTGACGGAGCGACGGTGAAGGACGAGTCACCGATCGCCTTCTCTGAGAACAGCCTTTATCGCATGGCTGTGTTCACCCGCTCGTATTACAGCGGTGCCAGTTATGTGCAGTCGTCCAGCACGGTGACGACCAAGGGTTGGTGCTACTTCAAGGTCGACCTGCTGTCCCCCCGGGCTCCGGTGATCACGCTTGGCGGGCCGTACTCGGTGTGTTCCGCCAACCTCTGCGACCCGGCCGGAGGGCCGGGAGTCAAAGGCAATTTCACCTTCTCTCCGGCGTCCGTGGACACCAACAGTGTTGTGGGTTACGTCTACAAGCTGGCCTCCTCCACGTCCTGGTCGGCATTGATACCCGGCCAGACGGTCACCAGGCAGATCGCCCCGGACCTGTCCGGCACACAGGTGCTTGAAGTCCGGGCGAAGGACGATGTGGACAGCGGACGTCTGGGGTTGACCGCAAGGGTGAAGTTCAACGTCAAGGAACGCCCGGGGGCAACTGGGCGTTGGCATTTCGACGACAGTGCCCCGGGTTCGGACGGGACGACCGCCGCGGATACCGCCACGACCGAGGGGACGCGACACCCAGCGACCCTCTACACCACCGGCGCTGGCTGGTCCTCGTTGGCCCGACGGGGTGAGGGCGACCGCTCGCTGTGGCTGAACGCCACCAACGACACTACTCGGCACGCCGGTTACGCGGTGACTGGTAGTGCGCCGGTCAACACCCAGTCCTCGTTCACGGTTTCGGCCTGGGCGAATCTCAGGAACAGTTCCGACTACCGGACCGTCCTGTCGCAGACCGGTAGTGACAAGTCGGGGTTCTCCCTCTACTACTCGGCAGGCATAGGGAAATGGGTGTTCCTCTGGAGCTGGGCCGACAAGGACAAGGTCCGGCAGGCAGTGGGAGCGGAAGCCGACGTGGAGGGCGTGACGCTCAACGCGTGGACCCATCTGGCGGGTGTGTACAACGCTGAGGACGCCACGATCCAGCTCTACGTGAATGGCCGCCCACAGGGCAGCCCGGTCGTCCTCCCGGCCGGTGCGGAAACGCAGGTGTTCGACGGGCCCATGCAGTTCGGCCGCGCCGCCTATAAGCCAGGTACGTACCAGGACTACTGGCAGGGGCGAGTCGACGAGGTCGCCGTCTTCCAGCAAGCCCTGCGCCCCGTGGACGTTGCCGAGGAGGCCCGGTTGCTGAACTCTGACAACACGTCGACCGCCACCGAACTAGTTGCTGACTGGAACCCGGAGCAGGCGAGCGGCACCACGCTGGCCGACACCCTAAGCGGATATGAAGGCCGTACTTTGACTCTGTCCGGTGGCGCCTCACTGAACGGCGAGGCAATCGTCCTGGACGGTACGAACGGCGCGGCGACCGTCTCCGGTCCGGTCGTCGACGACACCGGCTCCTTCACCGTGACCACAGAGGTGGAACTGGACAAGAAAGCACTGGACACCAAGGCCATTGGCTACACCGCGCAGGTCATCGGGCAGCGCAACGCCGACGGTTCCGCGTGGGGGCTGTGGTACAAGCTGACGGGTACGACGACCACGATCGATGACGACGGCAACGAACAGCAAGTTCCCGTCGGCTATTGGTACTTCGGCAGACTTGAAGCCAACGGTGACTTCTCCGCAGTTCAGTCGGACGCCGCTGCCGTGGTGGACGGACGGGCCCAACTTACCGGGGTCCACAACGCCGAGGCCGGAAAGATCGCCCTCTACCTCGACTCGACCCAGAACGGCACGGACAAGGTCTATGCGGCGGTGCTGGGCACGGGCGAACTCGCCGTCGGCAAGGGCTATGTAGACAGTGACTGGAGCCACTACCTGCCCGGGCAGATCTCACGCATCCGGATCTGGGCGGGCGCGGCAGCGAACGGGAGCCAGGTGGACACCATGACCAGCAGCTGACGGCCACAGCAGTGGCGCAGCAACTGAGGTCAGTTCTCCTTCTCTTCCTTTTCCTTCCTTCCTTGGTTCCTGGTGGGGGTTTGTCGTGAATACCGGTACCAGAGTGGTCCGTTGGATACGTGATAGACGAGCTGCTGTCGCGGCGACGTTGGTGCTCGCGTTGACGGTCCCCGTCAACGCGCTGCCCACGGCGCAGGCAGTCGGCGCAACTACGAGCGGAGGCCTGGGTGCGCCCGATGTACCCGCGCAACGCGACAGCGACGTCCGCGCTGTCTCGGGCCTTGGTGCGAAGAAGGCGCGTGCGACAGTTGCCCAGGACAGAGCGGAAAACGCAGCTCAAGCGCGCCGCGCTGCTGCCGAGCAGCAGGTGAGTTGGCCGAAGCCCGCCAAGGTGACGATCACTCTCCCCGGCTCTCGCACCGGCAGTGTCTCTGTCAGGACAGGTGGCCTTCCGGTCACGATCACTTCGGAGGCCGCCTCCAAGACCGCTGCTGGTGAGGCCGCAGTGCGGGTACTGGACCGTGAGATCACCGAGGCTGCCGGAGTGAAGGGTGTGCTGTTGACCGTGGCAGCCGCCGAAGCAGGCCGGGCCAAGGTCAGCGTCGACTACTCGGCGTTCGCCTCCGCATACGGTGGCGGCTGGTCAGGCCGGCTTGGGCTGCTGCGGCTGCCCGCCTGCGTACTGACCACACCGGAGAAGGCCGCCTGCCGGACGAAGACGCCGCTGGCCTCGCACAACGACGTCTCCGGACAGTCGGTCACAGCTGACGTCCCGTTGGCGTCGTCGGACTCGTCCACGGCCACCGTGCTGGCTCTGGCCGCCACCGCGAGCGCGTCCGCGTCAGGCTCCGGCAACTACTCGGCGACTCCGCTCTCTTCGTCCTCAGCCTGGGAGGCCGGCGGCTCGTCCGGCGCGTTCACCTGGTCATACGGGCTCGACACTCCCCCTGCGGCGGCGGGGCCCTCCCCATCGATCTCGTTGTCGTACGACTCCGGAAGCATCGACGGCCGTACCGCTTCCACGAACAACCAGACGACCCAGGTCGGTGAGGGCTTCGACATCTCCTCGTCGTCCTACATCGAGCGGTCCTACGGTTCCTGCGATGAGGACGGCCAGACAGACAAGGCCGATCTGTGCTGGAAGTACGAGAATGCTTCGCTGGTCCTGAACGGGAAGTCCAGCGAACTGGTCAAGGACGACACCACGGGTGCGTGGCGGCTGAAGGACGACGACGCGTCCATCGTGACGCGGTCCACAGACGGTGACAACGAAGACAACAGCGGCGAGTACTGGACCGTAGTCACCGGCGACGGCGCCAAGTACGTCTTCGGACTCAACAAACTCCCGGGCGCAGGCACAGAGCGCACCAACTCGGTGTGGACGGTTCCGGTCTACGGTGACGACTCCGGAGAACCCGGCTACGACCAAGGGAGTTCCTTCTCCGGGCGGTCCGTGACACAGGCCTGGCGCTGGAACCTGGACTACGTCGAGGACCTGCACGGCAACGCCATGTCGTACTGGTACACGCCGGAGACGAACTCCTACGCCAAGAACGGGGCATCCACCGCGACGACCGAGTACACGCGAGGTGGCTATCTAAACAAGATCCTCTACGGCCAGCGCGCGAACGCCCTTTTCACCGGGGTCAGTTCGGGCAAGGTCACATTCACCTACGCAGAGCGTTGCACGGCCTCCGACTGCTCGGAACTCAAGGACTCCACCTCCGACAACTGGCCTGACGTCCCCTTCGACTCGATCTGCAAGAAGGACGCCGACTGTGACGCGGTGTCGCCGTTCTTCTTCACCCGCAAGCGTCTGACCCAGATCGACACCCATGCCTGGTCGGCGACAGCCGGTGCGTTCACCGAAGTGGACACCTGGAAGCTGGAACAGATGTTCCTGGACGGAGGAGATCTCGTCGACGACACCTCCGACCAGTCCCTCGCGCTGCAGAGCATCAGGCACACCGGCAGGAACGGCACGGCCATCACGCTGCCTCCGGTGACGTTCACCTACCAGATGCGTGAGAACCGGGTCGACGCGACCGACAACATCCTGCCCCTGACCCGCCCTCGCATCTCGACCGTGGCTTCCGAGACCGGGGCGATCACCGACGTCACCCTCTCCGAGCCCGAGTGCGTGCGGGGCTCCAACATGCCCACCGCCGCCGACGAGAACACCAAATCCTGCTATCCCCAGTACTGGCACATCAACGGCGCCGAAGAAGCCTCAATCGACTGGTTTCACAAGTACCGCGTCCTCGCGGTCGTCACCTCCGACCCCACCGGCCGGAACGTCGACATGGAGCACGCCTACTCCTACTCGGCCCCCGCCTGGCACTACGACGAGAACCCGATGGTGCCGTCCGAAGAGCGCACCTGGTCCGTCTGGCGAGGCTATGGGAAGGTGACTACCACCAAGGGTGTGGGCAGCGGCCAGTCCAAGACGGTTTCGGTCTACTTGCAGGGCATGCACGGCGACCGTCTGCTGGCCTCGGACGGCACGCTGGACGCCACCGCCCGGCGCTCCGTGACCGTCGACGGGGTCGACTTCAGCGGTCTTGACGTCCCCGACCAGACGGACAGCGATCCCTTCGCAGGCTTCCTGCGGGAGCAGATCACTTACAACGGATCGACTCCCGTCTCCGTCGCGGTCAACGATCCTTGGTCGCAGCGGACAGCCAACCAGCACAAGTCGTACGCCGACACCGAGTCCTACTACGTCCGCACCGCCAAGTCCTCCACCCACACCTATCTCACCGCGTCGTCGAGCTGGCGCACCCGCGCGGTCTCGACCACGTTCGACGAGTACGGCATGGCGGCCACCACCAACGACGTGGGAGACACCGCCAAGTCCGGCGACGAGACCTGCGCCCGCACCTGGTACGCACGCAACACGGACACCGATCCCGACACCGGCCTGTCCATCGGCATCACAAGCCTGATCTCCCGAGTCCGCGCCGTCGGCCGACCCTGCTCGGTGGCCGAGACGTCGCTGTCACTGCCCGCCAACGCGGCCTCACGCGGCGACGTGCTCTCGGACACCGCGACCGTCTACGACAACACCAGCGCCGCCGCCTGGAGCGCCTCGCAGACACCGACCCTGGGCAACGCCTCCTGGACCGGACGGGCCTCTGCGTACCCGGTCTCGGCGACCAGTGGCGAGCGGCACCCCACGTCCTGGCAGACGGTCACCAAGACCGGCACGTACGACTCCCTCGGCCGTTCCCTCAGCGTGACGGACGCGGCGGGCAACACGACCAGCACGGCCTATACCCCCACCGATACGGGTCCGTTGACCAGGACGGCGACCACCAACGCCAAGACACAGAAGTCTTACGCCTACTTCGACCCGGCCCGCGGCTCGACGACCAAGACGTACGACGTCAACACGAAGCTGACGGAGACGGCGTACGACGCGCTCGGGCGGGCGACCGCCGTCTGGCTGCCGAACCGATCGCGGACCAGCCCCCAGACGGCCAACTACGTCTTCGGCTACTCCGTCAGTAACACAGCCGCCCCGTGGACCTCGATGGGCACCCTCAAGGCGGACGGCGAAACCTACAACACGACCTACTCAATCTACGACTCGCTGCTGCGCCCTCTCCAGACCCAGTCCCCGACCCCGCAGGGCGGACGACTGCTCACGGAAACCCGGTACGACAACCGGGGTCTGGCCGCCGAGACCTTCGCCGACCTCTTCGACCAGGACGCGACCCCCTCGGGTGCCTTCGCCCGTTCTTCGAACGGCGAGGCAGCCCAGGAGACCGCGACCACCTACGACGGGGCAGAGCGAGCCACCACGAGCATTCTTTACACGGCGGGTGCCAAGCGCTGGACGACCAGTATCAGCTACACCGGGGACTCCGTAGCCACCACTGCTCCGGCCGGCGGCTCCGCGACCCGCGTGATCACCGATGCCTTGGGCCGGACCACCGAGCGGCGCGAGTACTCCGGCACCTCACCGGCCGACGCCGCCTACGGTGCCGGAACGGGGGCCTCGTACACCGCCACCGCCTCCGACTACACCCGCGACGGCAAGCTGTCCACAGTCACAGGTCCGGACAACGCTCTCTGGTCGTACGACTACGACCTGTACGGCAGGGAAACGTCCGCCACCGACCCGGACACGGGCACGAGCACCACGGGCTATACCGACCTCGACCAGGTCTCGTGGACCAAGGACGCGGAGGGCCGCGTCGTCATCTCCGGCTACGACGTGCTCGGCCGGATCACCGGCACCTGGAGCGCTCCGTCCACGGCCGACCTGACGTCCACGACCGAGGAAAAGGTCGCCGCGAACCAGCTCACCGCCCACACCTACGACACCCTGTTCAAGGGGCAACCCGACACCGCGGTCCGCTACGTCGGCGGCAGCAGCAGTTCGGGTAGGGCTTACACCAGCAAGGTCACCGCCTACGACGCCCTGTATCGCGCCACTGGCACGCAGCTCATCCTGTCGGACAAAGACGAACTGGTGAAGGAAGCTGCGGTTCCGTCCGCCACACTCGACTTCTCCACGGCCTACAACATCGACGGCACCCAGCAGTACACCAAGGAACCGGCCGTGGGCGGCCTTGCCGCCGAGCAGATCGGGACCAAGTACAACGGCCTTGGGCTGCCCGTCAGCATGTCGTCCGGAACAACGGGATACCTGCTGGGTGCGAGTTACACGGCCATCGGTGAAGTCACGCAGCTGGCGCTGGGCGTCTCCGAAGCCACGGGCACCAAGAAGGCGTACATCACCAACACCTTCGAAGAAGGCACCGGACGCATCACTCAGTCCGCGGTCACCGACCAGACGCACGCCTACTCACTCCAGGAACTCAACTACAGCTACGACGACGCGGGCAACGTCACCTCGATCTTCGACCCCACCACACTGGGCGGCACCAGCAAGGCCGACTACCAGTGCTTCAACTACGACGGCCATCGCCGCCTCACCGAGGCCTGGACCCCCGCGGCAGCCGACTGCTCCCCCACAGGCCGCACCACTGGGAACCTCAACGGGGCCTCTCCGTACTGGACTTCGTACAAGTACACCGACACGGGTCTGCGCACCGACGCGACGAAGCGGACCTCCAGCGCTACGACGGCGGAGACCTACTGCTACGACTCCGACCGTCCTCACACGATGGCCGCCACCATCACCACCGGCACCGGCACCTGCACCAGTGCACAGGACGAGTACGCCTACGACGCGACAGGCAACACCACAACTCGCCCCGACGGTACCGCTACCCAGATGCTGACGTGGGACAACGAGGGCAAGCTCGCTACCCTGGCCGAGACCGGCACGAACGCCGCCGACGGCACTGCCAACTACCTTTACGACGCCAACGGCGACCTGCTCATCCGCCGCAACCTCCAGGGTGAGACTGTCCTCTACCTCGGTGCCACGGAGGTTCACTACAACGCGGACACCGACAAGACCTGGGCCCAGCGCTACTACTCGGCAGCCGGTTCCACCGTCGCGCTGCGCACCAATGAGTCCGGCACGGACACTCTGACGTGGCTCGCCGGCGACCACCACGGCACCTCGACGCTGGCCCTCGCCTCCACCGACCAGGCCGTGACGAAGCGGTACTTCACACCGTTCGGCGAAAAACGGGAAGGCGGAACCGGCAACTGGTCGGACGACAAGTCCTTCCTCGGTATGACAGTGGACGACGAGACAGGGCTGACCCACGTAGGCGCCCGCGAGTACGATCCGTCGACCGGCCGCTTCATCAGCGTGGACCCGGTGCTCGTTCTGGACCAGCACCAGTCACTCAACGGCTACAGCTACGCGGGCAACAACCCCACCAGCTACTCCGACCCGACGGGCCTCTGCTTCGCAGACGTGTGCGGGATCGGTACTCCCAAGGGGGATGGCTCGGGCGAGATCATCGAGGACGGCCCCATCGACCCGGGGAACCCGGGCGGTGGCTCCTGCCACAACGGCTCGTGCAGCAGTGGTACGGCGGCTTCCAGCGGTGGTAGTGGCGATGACGGTGGCAGTCTTCTTGGGTGTGGGTGTGGCCTTGCCGGCCCTGCTCTCGGCAGTGGTCCTTTCTACAACCCCATCCTGAGTGACCCGGCACTGAAGAACTGGACCAACACGACGCCGGTCATAGACCCGGTGGCCAAGGAAGTAGCCATCGCGGGGTGCGGTTGGGTTCCTGTCCTCGGGGCCGGTTGCGACCTGTATGACCTCAAACGTTCATGGAAGGACGGTGACGCGGTCGGGGTTGTCACTGGGCTCATCGGCTTCCTGCCGGGGGGTGACGTTGCCAAACTGCCCAAGCAAGCGGACAACATCGCTGATGCCGCGAAGGCGGCTAAGGCCGCGAAGAACGCCTGCAAGTGCTTTCTGGCCGGCACCGACGTCCTCATGGCCGATGGCACGACCGAGGACATCGAAGACATCGAACTCGGTGACGTGGTCCAGGCGACCGACCCGGAAACCGGGGAGACCGGCCCGCGTGAGGTCACCCGTCTCATCGTCACCGAAGACGACAAGCACTTCAACGAACTGTCGATCGCCACGCAAGACGGTATCGAAAAGCTGACAGCGACCCATGAACACCCGTTCTGGTCATCGTCGGCGAACGAGTGGGTCAAGGCTGGCAACCTCACTCAGGGAATGACTCTGCTCACGGATGATGGCGGCACTGTCATTGTCACGGGCAACCGGGCCTACACGCAGCATGCCACCACGTACAACCTGACTGTCGATGACCTGCACACGTACTATGTGTTGGCGGGCGACACACCGGTTTTGGTCCATAACTCGGATGGACTTTGCGGCGTGGGTAATTTCCGCGGGGGTGACACCTTCTATCATTCGATGCCGACCGATAAGGGAGATGTGGAAATGCTGGCGGGTGTGAAGATCGACGGGACTAAGCTGCATCTCTCTGACGTGGCTGTGTATGGAACCGGGGATATGTCGCGCGGTGCTCTCGATTCCTCGGCGGTCCTAAGGGAACTGAGGACGATGATTGCTCCAGCAGCCGCTCAACAAGGGTTCACGGAACTTCGAATCACCGCAGTAAGATTGAGCGGAAATGTTGGGCACCAGGTAGACATGACGCTTAACTTGAGCAGATACGCCAAATGAAGGGGGCATCCATGGTCAGGCCTCGCGATATCGAGGATGTGCTGGAGAGGGAAGTTGGGCTTGTCGAAAACGGCAAGTCGGTCAATTCCGTCCTAGTTGATCTTCGTGCTCAAGGGTTCAGTGTAATTGATTGCGTCAGAGTGGTGATGGCATTGCAGTCATGCGCACTTCCTGACGCCAAGAGGATCGTGCACAATTCTGCAGCATGGGCGGATTTGCGGGGGGCTCACGATGCTGCGCACGCGGAGCTTGCAAGGCGGGCGTCGGAGGAGATTGAGTGACTTGCGGAGGTCCCATCAGAATTCGTTCTGGTGGGGCTTCCGTGGGTTTGACGGCAACGTGGTGGCGAGGGCTGGTTGGGCGAGTGCTGCTACGGTAATAGCTCGGACCATGGGGATTTTTTGATTTGCGGGCCGGAATGCCACCGGGATGGGCTGGTGATTCTCGATGTAACCGCCTGCTGAATTCTTGCTCGATCTAACTGGACTTGCGCCACCCGGGCAGAGTGCATGCGTCAGGAATCGTCTTCGGCTTCGCGCTCTTTGTCGATAGCCGTTGAGAAGCGCGCCCAGTTCGGCGAAGGCGTCGGGTTGGCCCACCCCTTCGGCCCAGGCCCGTAGGTCTTCGGTGGTCGCGGTCTGGCGGCCGTTCTCCAGTTTGTAGATCTTGGAGTGCGGCCAGCCGAGTCGTTGGGCGAGGTCGGTGCCGGTGAGCCGGCCTCCGGGTGCCGAGAGCCGTAGTTCTCGGAGACGCACTCCGAGGGTTTCCCGGGCCTGCTGAAAGTCTGTGCTCACCGGCCTCGCTCGCTATCCGTTCGCGCCGAGCCGCGCCGCGAACTGGTCGTACGGTACGGCGTGATGCCTCGCGGCATCGCGGACCTGGCAGTACCGGAGCACCTCCGCAGGCTCCGTGATCACCTCCACGTCGTGGAGGACGTCATCCTCGTCGAAGTTGAGCAGGGCGACCAACCGGCTGTCGAAGATCCAGAAGTCTTCGGTGGGAAGCCGCCGTGCTTCGGCATCGCTGCGCCACAGGTACCGCATGTCCTCACCAGCCGCCGCGTTGCGCGGTGCGTCGGTGAGCAGGAAGAGCTGGCCGGTGGTCGGCTGCTGGTCGACGACCCGTACGCGGCCGATGGTTTTGCCGGACTCGGTCTGGGTCCGGATGGTGCGTGACCATTCGTCGTCGTAGTCGAGAGTGATGCCACCGGTCTCGACGAACTCGGCGTACGTGGGGTCCTCGCGGTCCGATGCGTAGCCCCGGCGGGTCTCCAGGCGCCAGGCCGTGTACTCGAACGTATCGAAGAGCCCTCGGAACTCGGTCAGGTCGATCAACTTGGGCACTCGGTCGATCTCCTTCGGGCCGTGGTTGACGATGAGTTCACGCGGTACGACTGCCGCGTCCGTGGGGCCGAAGTGCTGGAGCTGGGCGAGGTCATCGGGGTCGGTGAGTGGCTCGCCCTGGATGATGATCTGCCCGGAGTCGAGATCCTCGTGAATGGCTGGGCATCCGCCGTTCTTGCTGTTCGTGCCGTTGAAGCGCAGTCGTCGTGCCATGGCCGCCTCCCCTTGGTGTGGATGCTGTCACCACCAGCTTCACCAGGTCGGGATCGTCCTCCCGTCTCTCGGTGTCGACGCGGCCTCGCCCGCCCTCGGCCTCGTGGAACTCGGGCGCGTACGCGCGGACGTGGCCCTGCGGTTGGCGCACACGCTTCGGCACGGGGGTCCGGCGGTATGACGGTGCAGCGGCGGGTTGAGATCCTGGACCCCGAACAGACCGTGGCGATGCGCGATGCGGCGGTCCGGTTTCTCGGTGAACCGGTGTTGCCGCGGTACGAGACCGTGCAGCGGTACGGGCACGTCTTCCATCGGGACCTGTGGCGGTTGATTCCGCGCGTCGAGCAGCTCGCCGGGCGCCTTCCCGGCGGCGACGTGTCGGCGAACGTGGCGCTCGCCGGTGTCGGTGAGGCCCGTCGGCGGCTCGACGAGATCGAACGGGCGGGCCTGGCAGGCGAGTTCGAGCGCGTCAAGCGGCTCGCCCGTTCCGTCGTGGCCCTGTGCGACCACCACGAGAGCCTGAACAGCCCGAACAGGGCGACCTCTTGAGCGTGGGTCCCTGAACACCTCCCTGCCGCCGTCCTGCCTCACCGTCTCGCTGGAGCAAGGCCACTCCTGAGGCTGAAGCCCTCCGATGTGCGGGGGATCGGAGCCCGGGCGTCCGGGGTTTTCGGTTGTCGGGGATTGGTCCGCACCAAAGTATCGATTGGTCCGTACCAAAGTATTGACTCGTCCTTGCCCCGCTCCTCAAAATCAACAGGCGACGCCTTCACTCCCCCCACTCCGGTCGGCTCACCTGTGTGCTCGACCGCCGTACGGAAGGACCGCGACATGGCTTCCCCACGCCTGCTTCGCAGATGCCTGTTCGCCGCCTTGTCCGCCGTGCTGGTCGCGTCCGCCGCGACCGGTGCCGCGCACGCGGATCCAGCGGATCTATCGGATCTTTCGGATCCATCGGATGTCTCCGTCGCGGCGGTGACGTTCTCCGACAGCTTCGACGGTGCCGCCGGCAGCGCCGTCAACTCCTCGAGGTGGTCGCTGGAGACCGGCGACAACGTCAACAACCACGAGCGCCAGTACTACACGTCCGGCACCAACAACGCGGCCCTGGACGGCCAGGGCCACCTGGTGATCACGGCCAAGAAGGAGAACCCGGCCAACTACCAGTGTTGGTACGGGACTTGTCAGTACACCTCGGCCCGGATGAACACCTCAGGGAAGTTCAGCGCGCAGTACGGGCATGTCGAGGCCCGGATGAAGATCCCGCGCGGGCAGGGCATGTGGCCCGCGTTCTGGATGCTCGGCACCGACATAGGCTCGGTCGGCTGGCCCAACTCGGGTGAGATCGACGTCATGGAGAACGTCGGCTTCGAGCCCTCCACGATCCACGGCACCCTCCACGGTCCCGGCTACTCCGGCTCGGCCGGCATAGGCGCCGGCTACACACTCTCGAACGGCCAGGCCTTCGCGGACGCCTTCCACACCTTCGCCGTCGACTGGGCGCCAAACTCGGTCAAGTGGTCGGTCGACGGCGTCGTCTATCAGACGCGCACGCCCGCCGACGTGGGTGGGAACACCTGGGCCTTCAACAAGCCGTTCTTCCTGATCCTCAACCTCGCGGTCGGCGGCTACTGGCCTGGCGACCCCAACAGCTCCACGGTCTTCCCCGCCCAGCTGGTGGTGGACTCGGTGACGGTGACCACCGGCGACACGGCCACCGGCGTGGCGATCAAGGGCCTGGCCGGCAAGTGCGCGGACGTCACCGGGGCGAACTCCGCCAACGGCACCCCCGTACAGCTCTACGACTGCAATGGCTCCGCCGCCCAGCAGTGGACCGTGGGATCCGACGGCACGATCCGCGCGCTCGGCAAGTGCCTGGACGTGAACGCCGGCGGCACCGCGGACGGCACCAAGGTCCAGCTCTACGACTGCAACGGCTCAGCCGCGCAGAAATGGGCCGTCAGCTCCGCCAACGACATCGTCAATCCACAGGCCAACAAGTGCCTGGACGTGACCGGCAACAACTCGGCCAACAGCACCCCGCTGCAGATCTGGACCTGCTCGGGCGGCGCCAACCAGAAGTGGACGATCGGCTGACCTGGAGTCGGCCGCCGCCTACATCCGGCTCAGGGAAGCCGCCGCGAACAGCACGTCCCTGATCGCCTCCCTGTCGCCGTCCTGTCCCGCCGCGGCCTCCTCCGGGGAGACGTGGCCCGCCGCCAGCTGGCAGAACTCCACGCCGTCCAGGGCCACATGGGCCACCTCGTGGGCGGCCGAGGGGAGGGCGGCGGGGGAGTCGAGGGGGATCAGCCATTCACCGCCGCCGGAGCCTTCGATCTCCAGGCGGAGGCTTCGGCCGGGTTCGCCCGCCGGTACCAGGTGGCGGGTGGTTCGGTTCGGTGTCGCCAGGCCTGCCTGGCGGCGGGCGGCCAGGGCCTCCGGGAGCATACGGGCCGCCAGGTCGATCACGCCGTGGAGGTGACGGGGGGAGGGAGGTTCGTAGGGGTAGTCCACCGCTTCCGCGATGTCGCCCGCGTGCACCCAGCACTCGAAGGCGCGGTCCAACATGGCGTCGTGCAACGGCAGTTCGAAGTCGCCGTACGGCACCGGCAGCTTGCCCGCGCCGCCGCCCGCGAAGGAGACCGTTCGTACGATGTTGTGGCTCTGCTCCCGCCACGGCATCCGCACCGAACGGGTCGGCGGGAAGTACGACGCCCGCCAGTACGCCTCCGTGCGGGCCGCCGGAGTCGGGGTGACCGGCCCCTCCTGCTTGCCGGTGAGCGGGTCGTCCAGGCCCAGTGCGACCGCCACCAGGCCGTCCACGCTCAGCAGATGCGCGATGACACCGGCGACCGTCGTCCGACGCGTCGTCTGCTCGTCGCCCTCGAACCAGCGCAGCCGCACGGGCGCGTGCCACTCCGCGTCGCCGAAGTCCTGGAGCAGGGCGTCGAGGCGGGCGGTCTCCGCGTCGTACGGAGTCGCCCACTCCGGGACCGGGATGCGCGGCGGGCGCCGGTCCAGGCAGCCCTCCAGGACGCGGGTGCGCAGGGTCGGGTCCAGGTCGAGGGGTTCCGGGCGCTGGAGCAGTTCGACCGCCTCGCGCAGGCGCCTCGCCTCGTCCGCGCAGGCCCCGCACTCCCCGAGGTGCTCCTCCACCGCCAGCGTCTCCTCCGGCGCGCACGCCGCCAGCGCCCACGCCCCGAGCAGCGACCTCAGCACGTCGTGTTCCAGGACCAGCGGTACGGGGGGTACGGGGGGTCCGGCGGGTGTTTCGGGTAGGGGGTGGCCCGTGTCCTCCACTGAGGAACGCGGCATCGGTATGCGGGGTGGGCCGGCGCCGACGTCCCGTTCCTTGCCGTCCCCGTTGCCGCCGCCGTTGCCGTCGCCACTGGCGGGGCCCTGAGGGCCGTGCCCCTCGTACCCCTCCCAGTCCCCGTCCTCGTGACCCGCGCCGCTCACACCGCACCCCCGTATTCGGGGGGTGCCCCCGGTGTGCCGGTGTCGTGGGCCGTGGACAGGAGCTGGAGGCCCAGGCGGAGGCGGCGGCGGGCCTCGGCCTCCGTGACGCCCAGGTCGACGGCGGTCTGGCGGTAGTCGCGGCGGTCGAAGTACGCCAGCTCCAGGGCGGCGCGCAGCGGGGCCGGCATCGACGTGACGATGTAGTCGGCGCGGGCGGCGACGGAGGCGCGGCGGACCCGGCGTTCCAGTTCCTCCAGGGAACTCGTCGAGCCGGTGACACCTGGTGGTGCCTCCGGGTCGGTCAGCGCGGCCGTCTCCGTCTGGCGCAGGCGCTGTACCGCGAGGCGGTGGGTCAGGGTGGCCACCCAGGAACGCAGGGGGCCCTGCTTGGGGTCGTAGGCGTCGGGGTGCTGCCAGACGTGGGCGAAGACCTCGCGGGTGATGCAGTCGGCGGCCTGTTCGTCGGCCAGGACACGGTGGGCGAGGCCGTGCACGAGCGAGGCGAACCGGTCGTACAGCTCACCGAGTGCGGCGGCCTCCCCGCGCGCGAGCCGCTGCTGCATCTTGCGGTCCCAGCGGGGCGGTGTGTCCCTCTTCGCCATGCGGTCCCCTCACCCCCGTAGGTCTCGTCAGGTCTCCGTGCGTCCCAGTCGTGCCCGTGCCGTGTTTCTGTCCAGGTCCGGCGGCTGCCCACCCTCTCCTCGAATGTAGTCGGCGCCTCTGACAGCCCACTCCTCTTTACGGCAATGTGCGCCCTCCGAGGGGCCTCCGATGGTAGAGAACCGACGGAGAACGACCGAGAGTGGCTGATGTCGACCATTCATGAACTCAAGTCGCCCCTCTTTTGATCACACAGGATCACGGGTGACCGAAACAAGTCCCTTGCAAACCGCTTGCAAGTCTCTTGCGATCTGGGCCGAGTAGATGTGCGGTGTTTGGTGGCACAGCGGCTGGGCAGCCGCGTCGACAGGAAGCGTAGGACAGGCTTCCGTTTCCGTCGGACGAGTTGAACGAGAGGCGTGATGGTGGCGTTCAAAGTGACCGACGGCGAGCGCGGTGGCTGGACCGTGCTCCAGGTGTCCGGGGAGATGGACCTGGTCACCTCGCCGGAACTGCGGCAGCGGGTGCACGCAGCGGTGGCCGACGGCCGCCGCCGTATCGTCCTCGACCTCTCCGAGGTCGTCTTCTGTGACTCCAGCGGTGTCGGCGTCCTCATCGCCACCCGCCGGCTGCTGCGCTCCTGTCAGGGCCGCCTGCGCCTGATCCTGCCCGCACAGGGCATCGCGGACAGCGCCCACGCCCACCACGTCAACCGGGTCCTCGGCGCCCTGGGGGTCCGCCGCCTCTTCGACGTCTACGCGGACCTCGCCACGGCCGCCGACGAGACGGCGGCCCCGCTCTCCGCGCCCACCCACGTGTGACAGGCCCCCACACACGGGTGACGACCGCCCCCCACGCGCGCGTGACCTGCCTCCATGCGCCCCACGCGCGCGTGACGCCGTTGTCGCGGAATTCCCCCAGTCTTGGCACAGGCGTCGTTTTCGTGTCCCGGTTGTCACCTGCGCGTCGTACGCTCCGTGCGGGAAAGACTCTCGACGCGGATGCACGACGCAGCCGCAGGACGCAGACGTAAGGCAGGCCCGACAGACATGGTCAGCTCCGAGTACGGGCGGAAGATCACAGCCCGGTTCGCCACCTTCGACCAGGACGCCAACGGCTACATCGACCGGGCGGACTTCAGCGTGGCGGCCAAGGCGCTGCTCGCCGAGTTCGACACTCCCGCCCGGTCCGACAAGGGCCAGGCCCTCTACAGCGGTGCCGAGGCCTTCTGGCAGGGCATGGCGGGGATAGCGGACCGGGACGGCGACCAGCGGATCACCCGCGACGAGTTCGTGAACGGCGCCGTGAAGCGGCTGCGCGACAACCCCGGCCGGTTCGCCGAGATCGCCCGCCCCTTCCTGCACGCGGCCCTGGCCGTCGCGGACCTGGACGGCGACGGCGCGGCCACCGTCGGGGACACCGTGCGTGTCCTCAAGGCGCTCGGCGTGCCCGAGGACATCGCCGCCCTGGCCGCCGCGACCCTCGACACCGACGCGGACGGCCGGATCGCCGAGGCGGAGATCGTCGACGCGTTTGCCCGCTACTTCACCGTCCCCGACTCGGAGTAGCGCTCACGCAGCTTGTACTTGAGCACCTTCCGCAGGGTCTCGTTGCGCGGAAGGGCGTCCACCACCTCCAGCCGCTCCGGCAGCTTGTGCACGGACAGCCCTTCCGACCGCAGATACGAGGTCAGCGCGGCCAGCGTCAACTCCCCGGCCCCCGCCGCCCGTTCCGCCTGTTCGACGACCGCGCACACCAACTCCCCCCGCTCGACGTCCGGCAGCCCGATCACCGCCACGTCGCCCACCCCCGGATGCGTGTGCAGCAGATCCTCGATCTCCTTCGCCGAGATGTTCTCGCCCTTGCGGATGATGACGTCCTTGAGCCGCCCGGTGAGCACCAAGTGCCCGCTCCCGGTGAGGAATCCCAGGTCACCGGTGCGCAGAAAGCCGTCCGCGTCGAACGCCTCGGCGGTCTGCGCGGGGTCCAGGTACCCCTGGCACACGGCCTCCCCGCGCAGCCGCACCTCGCCGTCCACCACCCGTATCTCCATCTCCTCCGGCGGACGCCCCTCCGTCGTCGCCAGGTTCTCGACCGTGTCGTCCGGCGCCCCCATGGTGATCATCGGCACCTCGGTCATCCCGTACCCGTGCGTGAGCTGCACGCCCATCTCGCGTACGACGGAGTGGTAGACCTCCGGCGGCTTCGGCGCCCCGCCGCCCGCGAGCAGCCGCAGGGACGGGATCACCGGAACGCCGGGCTGCTTGCGCTGCTCGGCGAGGAACATGGAGTAGAACGCCGTGGACCCGCCGGCCACCGTCACCCCGTGCTTGCGGTACCCCTCCAGCGCGTCCGGCAGCGCGAACTGCTCGAACATCACCGCCGGGAAGCCGTACAACAGCAGCATCACCGTGTAGTCGGGGCCCGCGATATGGGAGTACGGGAAGGCCATCGAGCCGACGTCGGACTCGGTGAGCCGCAGCGCGTGCGCGAGGCACGAGCCGCCCGCGATGAGTGAACGGTCCGTGTGGAGCACGCCCTTGGGGTCGGAGGTCGTGCCCGAGGTCCAGTAGATCCAGCGGACGGAGGTGCCGTCGGCGGGCGGGGGTGGCAGCAACGCCGGGTCCCCGTCCGGCAGTTCATCGCTCTCGTACGCCTGGAAGATGCCCTTCGCGCCCAGCCGCCGAGCCATCTCCGTGTGGTCGAAGCCGCGCCACACGCCCGGCACCGCGAAGAACTCCGCCTTCGACTCCCGCAGCGCGAAGCCGACTTCGCGGTCCCGGTAGAAGGGGATGACCGGCGACTGGACGGCGCCGAGGCGGGCGAGCGCGAAGGAGAGCAGGGCGGTCTCGATACGGGTGGGCAGCTGCCAGGCGACGACCGTGCCGGGGCGTACGCCCATGTCGTACAGGCCGGCCGCGACCCGCTCGGAGCGGTCGCGCAATTCGCCGAAACTCAGGGCGCGGTCGTCCTGGAGAAGGACGGGCCGGTCCGGGGTGAGTTCGGCGCGGCGGGTCACCAGTTCCCAGAGGGTACGGGCCGAACCCAGGGCGTGTGCGGTGTCGACGGCGTTCACGTGGCCCCCTGTTGCTGACGGACAGTCAGATCGTGCCGGGAGCGTAGAGCTTGACGCCTTGTCGGTCCATAGGTGCGCGACTAGCCTGCTAGAGGCAAGAGATCTGACGGATCGTCAGATTGGCCAGCCAGGGATACGTCAGCAGGCGGAGGGGACCCATGACCGAACTGCCCCGCATCATCAGCGTCGACGACCACGTGATCGAACCCGCGCACCTCTTCGAGACCTGGCTGCCGGCCAAGTACCGGGACAAGGGACCGAAGCCCTTCACCGCCGGAATCGGTGAACTCGCCTACGTGGGCGGCAAATACCGGTTCACGACCGACCCCGAGGGCCAGATCACCGACTGGTGGCAGTACGAGGGGCTGCTCTTCCCGTACAAGCGGATCATCGCGGCCGTCGGCTTCTCCCGGGACGAGATGACCCTCGACGGGATCACGCGCGAGCAGATGCGACGCGGCTGCTGGGACCCGAAGGCCCGGCTCGCCGACATGGACCTCAACCACGTCGAGGGCTCCCTCTGCTTCCCCACCTTCCCCCGCTTCTGCGGGCAGACCTTCGCCGAGGCCGAGGACAAGGAGGTCGCGCTGGCCTGCGTGCGCGCCTACAACGACTGGATGGTCGAGGAGTGGTGCGGCGACAGCGGCGGCCGGCTCATCCCGCTGTGCCTGATCCCGCTGTGGGACGTCGAGTTGGCGGTCGCGGAGATCCGGCGCAACGCCGAACGCGGGGTGCGCGCGGTGACGTTCTCGGAGATCCCGACGTATCTCGGGCTGCCGTCGATCCACTCCGGCTACTGGGACCCGTTCTTCGCGGTGTGCGAGGAGACCGGGACGGTCGTCAACATGCACATCGGCAGCAGCAGCCAGATGCCCGCCGCCTCCCCGGACGCCCCGCCCGCCGTACAGGCCTCGCTGAGCTTCAACAACGCGATGGCGTCGATGATGGACTTCCTGTTCAGTGGCGTGCTGGTGAAGTTCCCGGCGCTCAAACTCGCGTACAGCGAAGGGCAGATGGGCTGGATCCCGTACGCCCTGGAGCGCGCCGACGACGTGTGGGAGGAGCACCGCGCGTGGGGCGGGGTCCGGGATCTGATCCCGGAGCCGCCCTCGACGTACTACTACCGGCAGATCTTCTGCTGCTTCTTCCGCGACAAGCACGGCGTCGCCTCGATCGACGTCGTCGGCCGGGACAACGCCACCTTCGAGACCGACTACCCGCACGTCGACTCAACGTTCCCGCACACCAAGGAAGTTGCCCTCGACCATGTGAAGGGCCTCGACGACGAGACCGTCTACAAGCTGATGCGCGGCAACGCGATCCGGATGCTCGGCCTCGACCTGGACAAGTAGTGGACCTCTCCGACAATCCCCAAGAGGCGGAATTCCGGGCGCGGTTGAGGGAGTGGCTGGCGAAGGCGCTTCCCTCCCTCCCCGCGAAACCCTCGCCCGACGACTGGCCCGGGCGGCGTGCGTACGACCTCGGCTGGCAGCGGACGCTGTACGACGCCGGGTACGGCGAGGTCCACTGGGGTGCCGACCCCGCCGTACGGATGATCTTCCTGGAGGAGACGGAGAAGGCCGGCGCGCCCTATGTGGGCGCCAACTTCGTCGGGCTGCTGCACGCCGGGCCGACCGTCGCCGCCGAGGGGAGCGAGGAGCAGAAGGCGCGCTGGCTGCCGCCGGTGCTGCGCGGCGAGGAGGTCTGGTGCCAGGGGTTCAGCGAGCCGGACGCCGGTTCGGACCTCGCCGCGCTGCGCACACGCGCGTGGCGCGACGGCGACGACTATGTGGTGAGCGGCTCCAAGATCTGGACCTCGCACGCCGAAGTCGCCGACTGGTGCGAGCTGTTGGTGCGGACGGACCTCGACGCGCCGAAGCATCGCGGGATCACCTGGCTCGCCATGCCCATGGATGCGCCGGGCATCACCGTACGGCCGCTGCGCACGCTCGCCGGGACGGACGAGTTCGCCGAGGTCTTCCTCGACGAGGTCCGGGTGCCCGTCGCCAACCGGGTCGGCGAGGAGAACGACGGCTGGCGCGTGACCATGGTGACGCTGTCCTTCGAGCGCGGTACGGCGTTCGTCGGAGAGGTGGTCGCCTGTCGCCGGGTGCTGGGTGAACTCGCCCTGGCGGCACGGGAGAACGGGCGCTGGGACGACCCCGTACTGCGGCGGCGGCTCGGGCGGCTGAACGCCGAGTTCCGGGCGCTGTGGCGGCTGACGCAGTGGAACGTCAGCGAGGCGAGCGAGGGGGTGCCCGGGGTCGGCGGGTCGGTGTTCAAGCTGCGGTACTCGCACGCCCGGCAGGAGTTGTACGAGGCGGCGGCGGAGGTGCTGGGCGACTGGGCGGCGCTGGATCTCGAACGGCCCTGGGTGCTCGACCGGTTGTCCTCCCTCTCGTACACCATCGCGGCCGGCACCTCCCAGATCCAGCACAACATCCTGGCCGAACGCGTTCTCGGGCTGCCGAAAGGACGGTGACCTCGCACATGCGGTTCCAACTCACCGAAGACCAGCGGGCGTTGCGGGAGGGCGTACGGGGGCTGCTGGCGGGGCGCTTCGGGCGCGAGCGGCTCCGGGCGGCCATGGAGGGGGATGCACCCCAGCTGGACCGGGGACTGTGGCGGGAGTTGGGGGCCGCCGGGTTCTTCTCGCTGCGGCTGCCGGAGGCGGCGGGCGGGGTCGGACTCGGGCTGCCCGAGGCGGTGTTGGTGTTCGAGGAGGCGGGGCGCGTACTGCTGCCCGGGCCGCTCATCGCCACCCATCTCGCGGCGGGCGTCGTGCCGGGCGCGGCGACGGGGGAGACGGTGGTGACCGTCGTCGACGCGGGCGGGGCGGTGGAGTGGCTCGCGGTGGCCGATGTCGTACAGGGGGATGCCGCAGGGGCGGTACCCGTGCGGTCGGCGGATCCGCTCACGCCGCTGCACCGGGTGGCCGGTCCGGACTCCTCGTCGGACGCCCGTACTACGGACGTACTCCTGACCTCTCTCCTCACCGCCGCCGAGCAGCTCGGTACCGCCGCCCGGGTGGGTGAGCTGGCCGTGCAACACGCTCGGACCCGTGAGCAGTTCGGGCGGTCGATCGGGGCCTTCCAGGCGGTGCAGCATCTGTGTGCCGGGATGCTGGTGCGGGTCGAGGTGGCGCGGGCGGCGGTGTACGCGGCGGCCGTCACCGGCGACCCGGCGGACATCGCGGCGGCCCGGCTGCTCGCCGACGAGGCCGCCGTACGCGGGGCTCGCGACTGCCTTCAGGTACACGGAGGGATGGGCTTCACCTGGGAATCGGACGTCCATCTGTATCTGAAACGGGCGTGGGTACGGGCCCGGCGCCCCGGTTCGGTGACGGAGTGTGAGGAGCTGCTCGCCGCCGAGTTACTGGCCGAGGCGTCGTGACGCGACCCGGAAGCCGGTCCGGAGCTGGGATCGGCCGGGACCGGCCGGATTCATGTCATGGATCGTGGCGTGACGGAAGTGTGATGAAAGTGTGCGGTAGTTACTGAGCGTCGATACCGGGTTGTGTCCTTCGCGTGACTCGTCACGGCCCGGAGTCGTGTGCTCGCTCCGGTACCTTCTGTGGGATGCGAGTGGTTCCGAGGTCGAGCCATCCCGGTGTTGCCCCTGAGGCGGCCCCGGATCCGGCAGTGCGCGCCGCTCGTGGGGCGGGTCGGAGGTCCGTGCCCGCCTGTTCGACTCCCCGCGGCGAGCGTCGCACAGTATGCCCCAGGCGTACTCCTTCGCGTTGGAATATGCCCGAAGCGCTTGTTGGGGTGACTGTACGTCAACCATGCTTTCTCGTAAGGGACTCACGTTCCGTGATCCCTGATCTGGCCGTTGGCCCAACCGTTGTTCTGGGCATGCAGAAAATGGCTACGATCGTGGCCCTCGTGCGGCGCGGGGCGATGTGTCCGCCGGTTCGGATGGTGTGAGCGGTGCAGGTGCTTCAAGTGCAGCTGGAGATCCGGCCCGACCCCGCGGAGGTGGGGCGGGCCCGGAGATGGGTGCGGTCACGGCTCGCCGGGTCCGGGGTCGCGGACGACGAGCCGCTGGCCGAGACGCTGATCCTCCTTGTCTCCGAGCTGGTCACCAACGCGGTGGTGCACACCGGGTGTCCGGCGGTGCTGCGGCTCTCCTTCCAGGGCGCGCCGGGTGTGTGGGGTGCGCAGGGCGTGTGCGGTCCGCAGGGCGGGGCCGGCGGGTTCGTCCGGCTGGAGGTCGCCGACCTGAGCCCCTGCCCGCCCGCGCCCCGGCACGCCGACGGCGACGAGACCAACGGGCGCGGCCTGGAGCTGGTCGACGGGCTCGCCGACCGGTGGGGGTGGAGTCCCGAGGGCATCGGCAAGCGCATCTGGTGCGAGCTGGACCGATGTCCGGCCCCTCCGGCGCCGTACGGAGGGGGAAGTGGAAGCGCGGTGGCGGCCAAGGCCACGGCCACGGCTTCAGTCACGGCCGCGGCCACGGCTACAGCTACGGCTTCGGCCTCGGTCACTGCTTCCGCGTACGGGGGCATGGCGGCGTACGAAGCCGTGTGACGTCTGCGTCTGCGGCCTGTTGGTGCGGCGCTCGGCGGGGCACGGGTGCAGAAATGCCCGGTTTTCCTGCCGGGTGTGGTGCGGTGCGCCGGGGTGTGCCCCTGTGCGCGGTTGTCGCAAAAAGGGCGTAAGCGATAAATCCCCGAACGGGTGTTGACGTGACGTGACCACTTGAACACGCTTGTGTTCAGCGCGATTCGCCGTGAGGGGACGGCGAGGGTTCGGTGACGGGGGCCCTCGGCGAGTGCGGATCGCGATTCGGCGTCGGCCTCCTCAGGGTCAAGGGGGCGGGGTGGGAACGTCGAAGGCGGGTGGCGGCGCGCGTGCCGTACTTGGGGTGGGCAGTGGCGCGCCGCCGGCCGGCTGACAGGGGTCAGAGGATCGCCACGGGTGCGACGGGGCTGCCCGTGGCGCCCGTGAACGGTTCCGGGGTCGCCGACAGCAGGAACTCGTAGCGGCACTCTTGTCCACAGGCTGTGGACAACTTTTCGAGATTCCAGTTCTGGCCCTGCGGCATCCCCATCTCCACCAGGTCGAGCGCGTGTACGGGCATCCAGAGATCTTCCGACTCCGGCGGAAATATCTCAAAGGTGAGAGTGTCGTTCGCGACCGCCGCGACGTCCCGCGCGTGGAACCACTCCGGCGTACGGATCGACAGCCCGGGCGAGGGATACGTGTATCCGTGCTTGTCCCCGGCCAGGTACACCTGCATCTGCCCGGTCCGTACGAGCACGATGTCGCCCGCTCGTACGCGCGTTCCGGCGAGTTCCTCCGCAGCCTCCAGGTCCTCCGGGGTGACCGCGTGCCCCCCGTCGAGCCGGTCGACACCCCGCGCGCGGGCCACGTCCAGCAGCACCCCGCGCGAGACGACGTGCCGCGCCTTGTCGACGCTGGCGAACTCGGCGCCGGAGTGGGCGGTGATACTGCTCGCCGGGCGGCCGTTGTAGAGCTTCCCCGAGTGGGAGGCGTGGGCGAGGGCGTCCCAGTGGGTGCCGGCCTGGAGCCCGAGGGTCACGATGTCGTCGCTGGTCGCGACGGTCCCGCCGCCCGGCGGTCCGAACAGCTCCTGGTTGATCTGGATCATCGCGTGTACGGGGTTCAGGCGGCCGGGGATCGCGCCGGTCTGGACGCCGTCCTGCTGGAGGGGGAGGGCGAGGGGGACGCGATGGCCGGTGCGGACGGTCGCGGCGGCCTCGCGGACGACCTGGTCGGTGATGAGGTTGAGGGTGCCGATCTCGTCGGCCTCCCCCCAACGCCCCCAGTTGTTCACGCGTTTGGCGATGGCGTGGAACTCGGCCGGCAGTGACATGAGTCCGGTTCCTTCCTGGAGACCGGTCCCTCCCGGGGCTTGCCTCCGGATATCTGACGGGCCATAAAATCTAACGGTCCGTCAGAAACCGCGGGAAGGGGCCGGCATGGGGAACTTCTTGGCAGGCAAGGTGATCGCCGTGACCGGCGCGGGGCGGGGGATCGGCCGGGCGGTGGCGCTGGGCGCGGCGGCCGAGGGGGCGCGGGTCGTCGTCAACGACTACGGCGTCTCGATGGACGGCGCGTCCCCGACCAGCGAGGTCGCCGAGGGCGTCGTCAAGGAGATCGAGGCGGCGGGTGGGGAGGCGGTCGCGGTGGCCGACGATGTCTCGACGATGGCGGGCGGTCAGCGGGTTGTCGACGTGGCGGTCTCGTCGTACGGGCGTCTTGACGGTGTTGTCTGCGTCGCCGGGATCCTGCGCGAGCGGATGCTGTTCAACATGTCCGAGGAGGAGTGGGATCCGGTCGTCGCCACGCATCTCAAGGGCACGTTCACGGTGTTCCGGGCGGCCTCGGCGGTGATGCGGCAGCAGCGGGCGGGGACGCTGATCGGGTTCACCAGTGGGAACCACCAGGGGTCGGTGTCGCAGGCCAACTACAGCGCGGCCAAGGGCGGGATCATCTCGCTGGTGCGGAGCGCTGCGTTGGGGTTGCACAAGTACGGGGTGAGTGCGAACGCGGTTGCGCCGGTTGCTCGTACGCGGATGTCGGCCAACGTTCCCATGGAGTTGGCGGAGATCGGGGAGCCGGAGGATGTGGCCGCGTTGGTGGTGTATCTGCTGTCCGAGAGGGCTCGGGAGCAGGGGATTACCGGGCAGGTGTACACGGTTGCGGGGCCGAAGATCGCGGTTTGGGCGCAGCCGAGGGAGTTGCGGGCGGCGTATGCGTCTGACTCCGGCGGGTGGACGCCGGAGCGGATCGCGGAGTTTTTGCCGGGGTCTGTGGGGGTGGATCCGATGCCGATGCTTGTGCGGTTGGAGGAGATGGAGAGGGCTGCGCGGGAGGGGGCTCGGCCCAACGCCCAGTAGCTCGGGTGCGTGTGTTGTTTGGCGGGTGCGGGTTCGTTGTGGCTTGTCGCGCAGTTCCCCGCGCCCCTGGGTGGGACATCGCGTCCGGCGTTGAGAGGGGAGCCCTGTGGAGTTTGGATTCAGTGCCGTTGATGAGGAGTTCCGTCGGGAAGCTCGGGGTTGGCTCTGTGCGCATGTTGATGGGGCTGGTGATCGGCGGGCCTGGGAGCGGGTGTTGGGGAAGGCCGGGTGGATCGGGCTCTCCTGGGGGGAGTCCGGGTATGGGAATCGCACCGCCGGTCTTACCCAACAAGTCGCCTGGGCCGAGGAGTACGCGCGGTCGGGGGCGCCGGTGCGGTCCGGGCATATCGGGGAGAATCTGCTTGGGCCTACGCTCCTCGCGCATGGGACCGATGAGCAGCGGGGGCGGTTTCTGCCGCCGATTGCCGCCGGCGAGGAGCTGTGGTGTCAGGGGTACAGCGAGCCCGGGGCGGGCTCTGACCTTGCCGGGGTGAGTACGAAGGCTGAGCGTGCGTCTGACGGGACGTATCGGATCACCGGTCAGAAGATCTGGACCTCCCTTGCCCATGAGGCCGATTGGTGCTTCGTGCTCGCCCGTACGGAGGCGGGGTCCAGGCGGCATCACGGGCTCACGTTTCTGCTCGTACCCATGGATCAGCCGGGGCGGATCGAGGTCAGGCCCATTCGGCAGATGACCGGGACCAGCGAGTTCAACGAGGTCTTCTTCGACGGGGCGCATGCGCGTGCGGAGCATGTCGTCGGGGGTGAGGGCGGCGGCTGGGGTGTCGCGATGAGTCTGCTCGGGTTCGAGCGGGGGGTCTCGACGCTGGCCCAACAGATCGGGTTCGCCGGGGAGTTGGGGCGCGTGGTGCGGGCGGCCGTCGACAGCGGCGCGGTGGCGGATCCCGTCGTACGGGAGCGACTCGTGCGGCAGTGGGCCGAGTTGCGGGTGATGCGGTGGAACGCCCTGCGGACGTTGGGGGGTTCGGCGGACGTCGGCGGCGCGGCGAGCGTGGCCAAGCTGCTGTGGGGCGGGTGGCATCAGCGGCTGGGGGAGCTGGCGATGCTGGTCCGGGGTGCGGGGGCCGCCGTGGGGCCGGTGGACTGGTCGGCGGCGGCGCCGTACCAACTCGACGCCGCGCAGCACCTGTTCATGTTCTCCCGGGCCGACACGATCTACGGCGGCTCCGATCAGATCCAGCGCACGATCATCGCCGAGCGGGTGCTCGGTCTGCCCAGGGAATCCAGGGAATCCAAGGGAATCAAGGGGGTTGGCTGATGCGCGGGGTGCTGTTCGACGGGAAGCAGGTCCAGATCGTTGACGATCTGGAGGTGCGTGATCCGGGGGCGGGGGAGGTGCTGGTCGCCGTCTCGGCTGCCGGGTTGTGTCACAGCGATCTGTCGGTTGTCGACGGGACCATTCCCTTTCCTGTTCCCGTCGTGCTCGGGCACGAGGGGGCGGGGGTGGTGGAGGCCGTCGGGGACGGGGTCACGCATGTCGTACCCGGGGACCACGTCGCCCTGTCGACGCTCGCCAACTGCGGTGCGTGCGCGGAGTGCGACCGGGGGCGGCCGACCATGTGCCGGAAGGCGATCGGGCGGCCCGGGCGGCCGTTCAGCCGGGGCGGGCGGCCGGTGTTCCAGTTCGCGTCCAACTCCGCCTTCGCGGAACGGACGGTGGTGAAGGCCGTGCAGGCGGTGCGCATCCCGAAGGACATCCCCATGTCCTCCGCCGCGCTCATCGGGTGCGGGGTGCTGACCGGGGTGGGCGCCGTGCTCAACCGGGCCAAGGTGGACCGCGGGGACAGTGTGGTGGTGATCGGTACGGGCGGGGTCGGGCTGAACGTCCTTCAGGGCGCGCGGATCGCGGGCGCCCTGCGGATCGTCGCCGTGGACGCGAACCCGGCGAAGGAGGGGGTGGCGCGGCTGTTCGGCGCGACCCACTTCCTGACCTCGACGGAGGGGGTACGGGACGTTCTGCCGACCGGTGCCGACCATGTCTTCGAGTGCGTGGGACGCGTGGAACTCGTACGGCAGGCCATCGACCTGCTCGACCGGCACGGCCAGGCGGTGCTGCTCGGCGTACCGCCCGCGACCGCCGAGGCGTCCTTCCTCGTCTCGTCGATGTACCTGGACAAGTCGATCCTGGGCTGCCGTTACGGGTCCTCGCGGCCCCAGCGGGACATTGCGCTGTACGCCGACCTGTACCGCGAAGGGCGGCTGCTGCTGGACGAGTTGGTGACCGAGACCTATCCGGTGGAGGACTTCGAGAAGGCGGTGGGGGACGCGGAGGCGGGGCGGGTGGCTCGGGGGGTGCTGACGTTCTGACTCGGAGGATCACTCTCCGGGCGGCGGGATCGCTTTCTGAGCGGGGCATGCCAGGAGTTGTCCACAGGTGCCGGAAATCCCCTGGGGCATTGTCGGTGCCGACCTCTACCTTCGGACCATGAGCTATCGCGATGTCGCCTCGAAGCAGGTCCTCATCTGGGCCTGCACCTCCGTGGGCGCCCGCATGCCCATGGCCATGGCGCCGCTGGCCCTGGTGTTCCTGGTGCGCGAACGGCCGGGCGGCTATGCCCTGGGCGCCGCGCTCGCCGCCGCGTTCGTGGTCGGGGAGATGATCGGTGCCCCGGTTGTCGGCCTGCGGCTGCGTCCGGACCGGGCGCGTCCTCAGCTGGCGGCGGCGCTCGCGGCCGGGGCCGTCGGATTCGCGGGGCTCGGAGTGATACCGGGGGCGCATCCCGTAGTCCTCGCTGCGTTCGCGTTCCTTGCCGGTGGCGCTCCGGCCGCGGTCGCGGGCGGGCTGCGCGCGATGCTCACCAACCTGGTCCCGGCGCGCGCCGTGACACAGGCGCTGTCCACCGAGTCGATGCTGAACTCGGGCATATGGGCCGTCTCCCCGGCCGCCGTCACCGGCCTCGCGCTGGGCGTGGCACCGCGCGTCCCGCTGATCCTCGCCGCCGTCCTGATGGCGTCGTCGATCGTCGGCCTGTGGCTGCTTCCGGCGGGTTGGGCGGCGCACGACGAGCACCGGACGGAGGGACAGGGGAAGGGACAGAAGGGGAGGGGGCCTTCGCTGCTCGGGCTTCTGGTCGCCGCCTGGCCCGTGTACGTCACGGGTGCGGCCGGACTCACCCTGCTCGGCCTGGCCGAACTCGTCCTGCCCGCGCTGCTCGAACAGCGCGGCATCGGTGTCGGCTGGTCCGGCCCGATACTGACCGGCCTGGCGGTGGGCGCGGGACTGGGTGCCTTCATGTACGGCGTCCGGGCCTGGCCGGGGCGGCTGCGCACCCGCAGCGTGGTGCTGATCGGCGGCATGTCGGTCTGTGTGACCGCCGCCGCGCTGATACCGGACACGGCAGGAATCGCCGCCGCGCTGGCCATGGGCGGCATGCTCCAGTCGGGCGCGCTGGTCACCCGCAACCTGTCCCTGCGCGAGGCGCTTCCGGCGGATGCCCTGGCCGCGGGCTACTCCGTCATGTACGCGGCTGCCGGCGCGGGTTACGCGGCGGCGGGTTCGCTCGCGGGCGCCCTGCTCCAGGTGACGGCACCGTCCACGGCCGTCCTGGCCGGCGTGGCCCTGACGCTGGTGCTGACGGCCGTCGGGTGGTGGGGCGAGACGCGTTCCGAGGGGCGTTCTGCGCAGGGCTCAGCGCAGGGTGCCGACAGCGTCGTGGCTGTCGACGCTGCCGGACCGGCCGGAGATCCGGTCGCTCCCGCCCGCCCCCACGCCCCCGGACCGGAAGGTGCGGCGATACGCGGTAGGCGTGACGCCGAGGACCGCCTGTAGATGCTGGCGCATCGACTGGGCCGTGCCGAAGCCCGCGTCCCGGGCGACCTGGTCGACGGACAGGTCGGTGGACTCCAGGAGATGCCGGGCCCGCTCCACGCGTTGCTGGGTGAGCCACTGGCCGGGGCTGACGCCGACCTCCTCACGGAAGCGGCGCGTGAAGGTCCGTACCGACATCGACTCCTGCTCGGCCATGTCGCGCAGCTGGAGCGGTTCGTGGAGACGGCCCAGGGCCCAGGCGCGGGCGGTGGTCGTGGTCGCCAACTGGGGTGCGGGTACCGGGCGTTGGATGTACTGGGCCTGTCCGCCGTCGCGGTGCGGCGGTACGACCGTACGGCGGGCCACCTCGTTGGCGACGGCGGCGCCGTGGTCGCGGCGGACCATGTGCAGGCACAGGTCGATCCCGGCCGCGACGCCGGCCGAGGTCAGCACGTCGCCATCGTCGATGAACAGGACGTCCGCGTCGACCTCGATCTGCGGGAAGGTCCGCTGGAAGTGCTCGGCGTCGGCCCAGTGCGTGGTGGCCGGACGGCCGTCCAGATGACCGGCGGCGGCGAGCACGTACACGCCGGTGCAGATGGAGGCGAGCCGGGTGCCGGGCCGGATGTGGGCGAGGGCGGCGGCCAGTTCGTCGGTCAGCACGCCCTCCTCGAAGACCGGGCCGAGCCTGTACGACGCCGGGACGATCACCGTGTCGGCGGTGGCCAGGGCCTCCGGGCCGTGGGCGACCTGGATGGCGAAGTCGGCGTCGGTCTCGACGGGGCCCGGCGGGCGGATCGAGCAGGTCACGACCTCGTAGAGGAGCCGGCCCCGGGCGTCCTTGGGGCGGCCGAAGATGCGGTGCGGGATGCCCAGCTCGAAGGGGAGCAGACCGTCGAGGGCGAGGACGACGACGCGGTGGGGCCGGAAGTCCGCGTCCCCCTGCGGGCGGGTGGAGGTGATGGGGGTGATGGCCATGGCCCGATCCTAGCGAATGCTGTCCTTCGGGCCACTCGTTCGGGGAGTCCGCAGGTCGGAAGCTTGACGGCGTGACGACGACAGAGCCGACCGATGCCGCCACTGCCACCGATGCCGCCGATACCGCCGATACCGCCAGTGATCTCCGGAAGCCCGGCCGGGCCCCGCGCCTCCCCCGCATCCACAGGGCGTGGTTCGTCGCCGCCGTGGCCTTCGTGACGATCATCGGCGCCGCCGCCTTCCGCTCCCTGCCCGGGCTGCTCATCGACCCGCTCCACCAGGAGTTCGACTGGTCGCGCGGCACGATCGGCGCCGCCGTCTCCGTCAACCTGGCGCTGTACGGGCTGACGGCACCCTTCGCCGCCGCGCTGATGGACAGGTTCGGCATCCGGCGGGTCGTGGCGGTCGCCCTCGCGATCATCGCGCTGGGCTCAGGCCTGACCGTGTGGATGACGGCCGCCTGGCAACTGATGCTGTGCTGGGGCCTGTTGGTGGGCCTGGGCGCCGGTTCGATGGCGCTCGCCTTCACGGCGACGGTCACCAACCGCTGGTTCACCGAACGCCGGGGCCTGGTGACGGGCATCCTGACCGCAGCGTCGGCCTCCGGCCAGCTGATCTTCCTGCCGCTGCTGTCGTGGATCATCGAGAAGTATGACTGGCGCCCGGCGGCGGTGACGGTGTCCCTGGCAGCCCTGACGGTCATCCCCTTCGTCTGGCTGCTGCTGCGCGACCACCCGGCGGACGTGGGCCTGAAGCCGTACGGGGCAAAGGAGTTCGTACCGAAGCCGCCCCCGGTGCAGGGCGCTGCGCGCCGCACGGTGAAGGTTCTCCTCTCGGCGGTACGCACGGGCCCGTTCTGGCTCCTGGCAGGCACCTTCGCGATCTGCGGAGCGTCGACGAACGGCCTGATCCAGACCCACTTCGTACCTGCGGCCCACGACCACGGCATGCCCATAACGGCCGCCGCTTCCCTGCTGGCGGTCATCGGGGTCTTCGACGTGGTCGGCACGATAGCCTCCGGCTGGTTCACCGACCGCTACGAACCGCGCCGCCTCCTGGCGGTGTACTACGCGCTGCGCGGAGTCTCGCTCCTCTTCCTCCCGATGCTGCTGGCGCCCTCGATCCACCCTCCGATGATCTTCTTCATCGTCTTCTACGGCCTCGACTGGGTCGCCACAGTCCCACCCACCATCGCCCTGTGCCGCGAGCACTACGGCGACGACAGTGCGATCGTCTTCGGCTGGGTGCTCGCCTCCCACCAGGTCGGGGCGGCGCTGGTTGCCTTCCTCGGGGGGATGGCACGGGATGTCTTCGGGTCGTACGACGTTGTTTGGTATGCGTCGGGGGCGCTGTGTGCTGCGGCTGCGTTGATGGCGTTGGTTATACGGAGGCGGCCGACCGTCGCCACGGGAATGCGGTCCGCCGTGGCTTAGAGGCTTAGAGGCTTAGAGGTCTAGAGGTCTAGAGGAAGCGTCCCTTGCGGAACAGCAAGGGAGCGGTGTCCTCGTCCCCCGTCCCCAGCCCCTCCACCCGCCCCACCACGATGAGATGGTCCCCGCCCGTGTGCACCGCCTGGATCGTGCAGTCGATCCAGGCGGAGGCGCCAGCCAGGCGGGGGGAGCCGGAGACGGGTGTCGGCTCGTGGTCGACGCCCGTGAACTTGTCCGTGCCGCTCCTCGCGAAGCCGCGGCACAACTCGCCCTGGTCGGCGGCCAGGACGTTGACGCAGAAGACGCCCGCGCGGGCGATCAGCGGCCAGGTTCTCGACGTACGGCCGACCATGAAGACGACGAGGGGTGGGTCGAGGGAGAGGGCGGCGAAGGACTGGCAGGCGAAGCCGGCGGGAGTGGTCTCGCCTTCGGCGGGCGGGGCGGTGATGACGGTGACGCCGGTCGCGAAGTTGCCCAGTACGCGCCGGAATTCGGCCGGGGGGACCGGTGCCCGCTCGTCGTCCCTGACCGCCCGTAAGGCCGGTCGGGGCAGCGCTTCGACGGCGCGCGCGACGGCGGGTGCCGCTGTGGGTGCACCGGCCGACCTGAGATAACGGACGGCAGCCGCCGCCATTCCCGCTTGTCCCAACATACGTTCCATTGGAACTGACGGATCGTCAGAAGTGAAGCCCTGTAAGGCGGTCAGCTCCCGCCGTAGCGAGGGGTTCGGCGTTCCACGAAGCTCGCGATGCCTTCCGCCGCGTCCGCCGTCCCCATGTTGATCTCCTGGGCCGTGGCCTCGGCCGCGAAGGCGGTGGCTCGGTCGGAGTCGAGGGAGGCGTTGATCAGCTGTTTCGTGAGGGCGAGGGTGCGGGTCGGGCCGGTGGCCAGGCGGTCCGCCCATTCGCGGGCCGTCTTGTGGAGGTCTTCGGGCGGGACGACGCGGTTGACCAGGCCCAGGCGTTCCGCGTCCGGGGCGGTCAGCGCGTCGCCGAAGAACATCAGTTCCTTCGCGCGCTGCGGGCCGATCAGGCGGGGGAGGAGGTATGCGCCGCCGCCGTCCGGGACCAGGGCCCGGCGGACGAACACCTCGATGAACCTGGCCTGTTCGGCCGCGAGTACTAAGTCGCAGGCGAGCGCCAAGTGGGCGCCCAGGCCCGCCGCCGTGCCGTTCACCGCCGCTATCACCGGCTTCTCGCAGTCCATGACCGATGCGATCAGGCGTTGGGCGCCCTGGCGGATGACTCGCGCCACGTCACCGGCGATCCGTTCGCCAGTCGTCTGCCCGCCTCCCCGCAGGTCCGCGCCCGTGCAGAAGCCGCGGCCCGTGCCGGTGAGGACGACGGCTCGTACGGCGGGGTCGGCGGAGGCTTCCGAAAAAAGTTGGATCAGGCGTTCTCGCTGGTCAGGGGTGATGGCGTTGAGGGTTTCGGGGCGGTTGAGGGTGATCCACGAGACGTGATTGTCAGTGGCGTGCAGTATCAATGAATCAGCTGACACGGCGGATATTTCCGGCGTGCCGGGTTCTTCGGGGGAGGAAGTCATGTGGGTGCTGCTCCAATTCTTGCGGCGGCTAGAGCGGCGGCTGGTGCACGCTCTGACGGTTCTGGCCGGCTTGGTCGTTCTGGCTGTCCGGTCCTGGCCCGCACACCGCCAGCGCGTCCAGCGCCACCGCGCCCTGCCCCCTGGGCAGCACCATCAGCGGGTTGATGTCCAGCTCCGCCAGCTCGTCCCCGAGTTCCAGTGCCATGCGCTGCACCCGCATGACGACCTCGACGAGCGCGTCCAGGTCGGCCGGGGGGCGCCCCCGGACCCCGTCCAGCAGGGCCCGCCCGCGCAGTTCGGTCAGCATGTCCCGCGCCTGCTCCTCGCCGAAGGGCGGCACGCGTACGGCGGTGTCCTGGAGCACCTCGACCAGTACGCCGCCGAGTCCTACCGTCACCGTCGGGCCGAACAACTCGTCGTGCGTGACGCCGACGACCATCTCCACGCCCCGCTCGACCATCTGGCACACGAGTACGCCGTCCAGGGCCACGTCCTCGTAGCGGGCGATGTCGGTCAGCTCGCGGTAGGCGTCGCGGACCTGACTGGCCGAGGTCAGCCCGATCTTCACCAGCCCGAGTTCCGTCTTGTGGGCGATCTGGCCGCCCGACGCCTTCATCACCACCGGGTAGCCCACCAGCCCCGCCGCCCGGACGGCCGCCGCCGCGCTGGTCACCAACTGCTCGCGCGGTACGCGGATTCCGTACGCGCGCAGCAGCAGCTTGGCGGCGTGCTCGCTCAGCGCCTGGCCGGGCCGCATCAGCGCCCGCGCCTTGCGGAAACTGGGCGACGGGGTGCGAGGGGCCTCGTCGAAGGGGGAGCGGTAGGAAGCGGTGAAGCGGGCGTGGTCGAGGTGGGCGCGGACAGCCGTCACGCAGTTCGCGAAAGTGCGGAAGGTCGCCACGCGGGAGGAGCCGAGCAGGGTCTCGCGGTACGCCGACTCCGTGCCGACCGGCGACCCCCAGATCACGCACACCAGCTTGTCCGTCTGCTCGGCAGCCTCCACGAGGTCGCGCGCGAGCTTGTCGCTCATCGGAGGGAAGGGGCCGGTGATGGGACAGACCAGGACGCCCACCTCCGGGTCGGCGAGGATCGCGTCGATGATCTTCCGGCCGCGCCAGTCGCCGACCGGATGCCCGCCGCTGTCGACCGGGTTGGCCACGTTCAGGTAGTCGGGTATCCACTGGTGCAGCTCGGACTGTTTGGCGGCGGAGAGGGTCGGCAGGTGCAGGCCGGCCTCCGTTGCCAGGTCCGCGAAGTGTGCGCCCGTGCCGCCCGAGATCGAATAGACGGCGACCCCGTCGGCAAGCGGGCGGCGGGCGCGGGCCAACAGGGCTGAAGTGTCCTGGAGTTGGTCGAGTCCGTCGACGCGGATCACCCCGTACTGCCGCATCGCCGCGTCCACCACCTTGTCGGCGCCGGTCAGTTTGCCGGTGTGGGAGGCGGCGGTGCGAGCGCCGGTCTCGGTGCGGCCCACCTTGACCGCGACGACCGGGACTCCGCGCCGGGCGGCCCGGTCGGCGGCCAGGAGAAAGGAGCGGCCGTCCTTCAGGCCCTCGACGTAGCAGGCGATGGCGCCCACCTCGGGCTGTTCGGAGAAGTACGAGATGAAGTCGGCGGTCTCCAGATCGGCCTCGTTGCCGGTGGGGGCCCAGTGGGAGAGGCGGATGCCGAGTTCCTGGAGGGCGAAGACGGGGCGGCCCTGGTGGCCGGACTGGGTGATCAGGGCGATCGCGGGGCCGTCGAGATCCTCGCGGAAGTGCTCGAAGGCGTTCAGGTTGGTGTTCGGGCCGAGGAGACGGAGACCGGAGCGGCGGACGGCAGTCGCCAGGCGGGCCTGTGCCTCCGCGCCCGCCTCGCCCGTCTCCGCGAACCCGGAGGCGAAGGCGACGGCGAACTTCACCTTGGTCTCGGCGAGTTGCTCGACCACGGGAAGGGGATCGGCGACCAGGAGCACCGCGAGATCGATCTGCTCGGGCAGGTCCGCGACGGAAGGGAAGCAGGGTATGCCGAAGACGGCCTCGCGGGTCGGGTGCACGGGGTGCAGCCGGGCACCGACCCGCTCGGCCCACGCCAGCAACTGCCGGGTGATACCGGTGTTCGGCCGCCCCTCGGCGTCCGAGGCACCGACCACCGCCAGGGACTCGGGCCGGAAGAAGCGGTCGAGATCGGGCACGCCTGCGTACAGCGGCCGGCCGCCGACGTCGAGATCGTCGACGTCGGCGGGCCTGCCGTGCACGACAGGCGAGGGCTGCTCGCCGCAGGCGATGACCCGGGCCCGGCGGGAGTCGGTGGTGAGGGTGCCGTGGGTTGATCCAAGCATCGGTCCGCCCGCTCCTGTGTGACAGCCAATTAACTGACGCAGTGTCAGGTTACTGAACTGACACTCCGTCAGGAACCGGCGTGCACACAGAAGCTGCGGAAGGGCCGCGGTCGACGGTTGCCGTAGGGCCGTCGGCTGTGGCCGTGCGGTCGGCTAGCTCCGTACGGTGGCCTGCCGCGCGACCGCCTTCGCGATGCGTGCCGCGTCGATCGCCATCTCACGGAACATCCCGCTGATGGGGTTGGTGAAGCCGGTGAAGTAGAGCCCTGGCGCGTTCTTCGGGGAGTGCGGGCCGTGCACGACCGGCTTGCCGCGTGCGTCGAGGACGTCGAGGTGGCCGACCAGGCCTTCCAGGCCCCGGAGGTAGCCGGTGGCCGCGATGACGGCGTCCGGTTCGAGGTGTTCGCCGTCGGCGAGGACGACCTTGCCGTCCTCGAAGCCCTCCACCGCGGCCACGATCTGGACCCGCCCCTTGCGTACGGCGTCGATGAGGCCGACGTCCTGGACGGGGATCGAGCCGGCGGTGACGCGCGAGTACAGGCCGGTGTCGGGGCGGGGCAGTCCGCGGGCGGACAGGTCGGGCACGCTCACCTTGGCCATCGGCCCGGCGAGCTTGTCGACGAGGTGCACCGGCAGCCGTCGTACGACGATGCCCGTGAACTGGGCCGCCCATCCGGCCGTGGACCGGCGCACGATGTGCGGAGCCGTGCGGACCGACAGCCGTACCCGGGAGGCGCCGCCCTCCACCAGGTCGACGGCGATCTCGGCGCCGGTGTTGCCGATGCCGACGACGAGGACGTCGCGGCCGGTGTAGGGCGAGGGGTTGCGGTACTGGGCGGCGTGGAGCAGCTCGCCGCGGTAGGCGTCGCGCCCGGGCCACTCGGGAATCCGGGGCGTGTGGTTGGTCCCGGTGGCGATCACGACCGCGCTGCCGGTCAGCTCGCGCCCGCCGGTGGCGTGCAGCAGCCAGCCGGTGCCGTCGGCGGTCCGGTCGACCCGGGACACCTCGACGCCGGTGACGACCTCCAGCTCGTGGTGCTCGGCGTACTTGTCGAGATACCGCACGACGTCGTCCCGCGACACCCACCGCCCGAACGAACGCGGCATGGGCAGCCCCGGCAGCGAGGACAGCCGCCGGGTGGTGTGCAGATGCAGCCGGTCGTAGTGCCGCCGCCAGGACGTCCCGACCCGCTCCCCCCGCTCCAGCACGACGGCCCGTACCCCCTGGGCCCGCAGCGCGTACGCGACGGCGAGACCACCGGGTCCGCCGCCGATGACGTACACGGGAGCCGTCGGAGTCGAGGTCGAAGGTGCTGTCGAGGAGTCGGTCATGTGCCTGAGCGTATTCACCTGCTCACTTGATGGGTCTCGGTCAAGACCGGAATTGGTTGCGGATTGATCACGGCTGTGGGAGGGGTGGGTGGGTCGAGTGGCGTAGGGGGCCTGGTTGTGGGAGGTCGGTGAGGTCATACTGAACTGACGTACCGTCAGATTCGGGTGGTTGTCAGGGGGCCGCAGTGGGCAGGGGCACCGATCGGTTCGATCTTCCCGACGTCGACGCCTTCACGCGCGTCTACTGGGACGCCGCGGCCGACGGGCGGTTGCTCGTGCGGCGGTGTGGGGCTTGCGGGCGGGCGCATCACTACCCCCGGGAGTTCTGCCCGTCCTGCTGGAGCGAGGACGTGGTGTGGGAGGGGGCGAGCGGGCTGGCCACGCTCTACACCTGGTCCGTCGTCCATCGCAATGATCTGGCGCCCTTCGGGGAGCGGACGCCCTACGTCGCCGCCGTCGTCGATCTCGACGAGGGGCCGCGGATGATGACGGAGGTGGTGGACGCTGCGGAGGGTGAGTTGCGGGTCGGGATGGGACTGGAGGTCGCATTTCGGGAGGGGGTGCCCGTGTTCCGTCCACGGGGTGGGAGTCGTACAGCCGTACGGCTTCAATAGGGTGATGGCTCCTATCCATGAGCGGTCCCTCACCCGCCCGATCCCCGAGTTTCCCGAGCTGTTCGGTCACGGACTGCGGCTGCGGCAGTGGCGCGCGGACTCCGACACCGACGTCGACGCGTGGCTGCGCGGGCTGACCGATCCGGACTTCAGGCGCTGGAACACCCCGATGAAGCCGGTCACCGACCTCGACAGCGCCCGGGACTCCCTCGGCACCCGTTCCGGGACCACGGTCGACGGCACCCGGGTGTCCTTCTGTGTCACGGACGCCGCCAGCGGCGCGATACTCGGCCACCTGGGCGTCAACGACATCGACCCCTTCATCCGCCTCGCCCGCGTCGGCTACTGGGTCCTCCCCGAGGCCCGCGGCAGGCGCGTCGCCACCCGCGCCCTCGCCCTCGGCACCCGCTGGGCCTTCGACAGCCTCGGCCTCAACCGCCTGGAACTCGGCCACGCCCTCGGCCACGACGCCTCCTGCCGCGTCGCCGAACACTGCGGATTCCGGTACGAGGGGACACTGCGGGGCGCGATGTTCGAGGAGGGGCGGCAGGATGTGTTCCGGGATGTGCATCTGCACGGGCGGATAGCCCAGGACCCCGATTCGGGTCCGGATCCGGATCCGGAAGCCGCCTTGCCTACGGCCAGAGCAACTCCCTGACCCAACCCGCCTTCGAATTCTCCTCCGTACGGCGGTACTTGAGCCGTACGTGTCGTCGCTGAGCCTCTCCCTGGAAGAACTCGGCCTCGTCCGGGCGCAGGCGGTACAGGGTCCAGGTCGGGGAGGGGGCGTCCGGCTCGCGCTGCGCCCGTTCCCAGGCCGCCTGCGACACGCTCGCCAACTCGTCCAGCGAGCCCAGCACTTCACTCTGGCGGCCGGTCAGCGCGGCGGCCAGTGCTCCCGTCGAGCGGGCGTGCAGGTCGGCCTGTGCTTCGGGGGAGGGGGCGGATTCGACAGGGCCGCGCAGGCGGATCTGGCGGCCCAGCGCCGGCCAGTAGAAGTGGAGCGCCGCGTACGGGCGTGCCGCCAGCTGCCGGCCCTTGCCGCTCCCGGAGTGCGAGGCGAAGGACCAGCCGTCGGTGTCCGCGCCGTGCAGCATCACGGTGCGTACGTCGGGCAGGCCGTCCGCGTCCGACGTCGCCAGGGACATGGTGTGCGGCTCGGGCTGACCGGCTGCCACCGCGTCCGCGAACCAGGTGGTGAAGAGGGGGAGGGGTTCGGCGGGGGCCGCGTCCGGGTCGAAGGCGGGCAGGGTTGTGACCTCGGGGGACCACACCCGCAGGGTCCTGAGCAGCTCGTGGAGATCGGGGTCAGGGCGCGGTGACAGGTGCATGCGACGAGTATCGGGTATCGACGAAAACGTCCAGGCCGACCCGTACGGGCCGACCTGGACGTCATTGCTCGGCTGAGCTATGGATCAGACGAGGTCGAAGCGGTCCAGGTTCGACACCTTGACCCACGCCTTGACGAAGTCCTTGACGAACTTCTCCTTGGCGTCGTCGCTGCCGTAGACCTCCGCGACCGCGCGCAGCTCGGAGTTGGAGCCGAAGACCAGGTCGGCACGGGTGCCGGTCCACTTGACCTGGCCGGACTCGTCGCGGCCCTCGAAGGTGTTCTGGTCCTCGGACGTCGCCGTCCACTCCGTGCCCAGCTCCAGCAGGTTGACGAAGAAGTCGTTCGTCAGCAGGCCCGGGGTGTCGGTGAAGACGCCGTGCGAGGAACCCTGGTGGTTCGCGCCGAGGACGCGCAGGCCGCCGACGAGGACGGTCAGCTCGGGGGCGCTCAGGTTGAGCAGGTTGGCCTTGTCGAGCAGCAGGTACTCGGCGGGGAGGCGGTTGCCCTTGCCGAGGTAGTTGCGGAACCCGTCGGCGGTCGGCTCCAGGGCGGCGAAGGACTCGACGTCCGTCTGCTCCTGGGTCGCGTCGGCGCGGCCCGGCGTGAAGGGGACCTCGATGTCGAAGCCGGCGTCCTTGGCCGCCTTCTCGACGCCCGCGGCACCCGCGAGGACGATCACGTCGGCGAGCGAGATCTGCTTGCCGCCGGACTGCGCGGAGTTGAAGGTCTCCTGGACGCCTTCCAGGGTGCGCAGCACCGTGGCCAGCTCGTCCGGGCTGTTGACCTCCCAGCTCGACTGCGGCTGGAGGCGGATCCGGGCGCCGTTGGCGCCGCCGCGCTTGTCGCTGCCGCGGAAGGAGGACGCCGCGGCCCAGGTGGTGGAGACCAGCTGGGAGACCGTGAGGCCGGTGGCGAGGATCTGCGCCTTGAGGGCGGAGACGTCGGCGGCGTCGACCAGCTCGTGCGTGACCTCGGGCAGCGGGTCCTGCCACAGCAGCGTCTCGGACGGGACCTCGGGGCCGAGGTAGCGGACGACCGGGCCCAGGTCACGGTGGGTCAGCTTGAACCAGGCGCGGGCGAAGGCGTCCGCGAACTGGTCCGGGTTCTCGTAGAAGCGACGGGAGATCTCCGCGTACGCCGGGTCGAAGCGCAGCGACAGGTCGGTCGTGAGCATCGTCGGGAGCTTCGTCTTCGACGGGTCGTGCGCGTCGGGGATGATCGCCTCGGCGTTCTTCGCCACCCACTGGTTGGCTCCGGCCGGGCTCTGCGTCAGCTCGTACTCGTACTCGAAGAGGTTCTTGAAGAACCCGTTGCTCCACTGGGCCGGCGTGGCGGTCCAGGTGACCTCCAGGCCACTGGTGATCGCGTCGCCGCCCTTGCCGGTGCCGTACGTGCTCTTCCAGCCGAAGCCCTGCTGCTCGATCGGGGCGGCCTCGGGGTCGTCGCCGACGGCGTCCGCCGGGCCCGCGCCGTGGGTCTTGCCGAAGGTGTGGCCACCGGCGATGAGGGCGACGGTCTCCTCGTCGTTCATCGCCATACGGCGGAACGTCTCGCGGATGTCGCGGGCCGCGGCGAGCGGGTCCGGGTTGCCGTTGGGGCCCTCCGGGTTGACGTAGATGAGGCCCATCTGGACGGCGCCGAGGGGCTCCTCCAGCTCACGGTCGCCGGTGTAGCGCTCGTCGTCGAGCCAGACCTTCTCGGGACCCCAGTACACGTCCTCGTCGGGCTCCCAGACGTCCGCGCGTCCGCCGCCGAAGCCGAAGGTCTCGAAGCCCATCGACTCCAGGGCCACGTTGCCCGCGAGGATCATGAGGTCGGCCCAGGAGAGGCTCTGGCCGTACTTCTTCTTGACCGGCCACAGCAGACGGCGGGCCTTGTCGAGGTTGCCGTTGTCCGGCCAGCTGTTCAGGGGGGCGAAGCGCTGCTGACCGGCGCCGCCACCGCCACGGCCGTCGCTGATGCGGTAGGTGCCCGCGCTGTGCCAGGCCATACGGATCATGAACGGGCCGTAGTGCCCGAAGTCGGCCGGCCACCAGTCCTTGGAGTCCGTCAGCACCGCCGTGATGTCCTGCTTCACGGCGGGGAGGTCGAGGGTCTGGAACGCGGCGGCGTAGTCGAACTCCTCGCCCAGCGGGTTCGACACGGCCGGGTTCTTCGCGAGGATCTTCAGGTTCAGCCGCTCGGGCCACCACTGGCGGTTGCCGCCGCCCTGGGTCGGGTGCGGGGCGCGCGTGTGCACGACCGGGCAGCCACCCGTGCCCTCGGTTTTCGCGTCGGTGACGATCGCGTCATGGTTCTCAGACATGGGAATCCTTCCGGACGGGGCAGATCTCGGTGGTGCTGACGAACTGCGTGCTCAGGAACTGGGGGTGGGGGGACGCGGAGCGCGTGGAGGAGGTCACACACGCCGTCACGTCGCTGCTGTCTCCTGCCGTACTGGAGTCTCTTCCGGTCCCTTGGCCATCGCCGTAAGCGATCCTACAATGGACAAGGTCCAAGTCAAGAAGTGTGACAAATCCATATCCTATCGGAACCCGGACGTCCACTGGTAAAATCCGTGTATTCCACCGAACCTGAATAGGTGAACGATATGAGCGACCTGCTGGAGCGACTGCGTGGACGCGGCTGGCGGATGACTTCCCAGCGGCGTGTCGTTGCGGAGGTCCTCGACGGCGAACACGTCCATCTGACGGCTGACGAAGTGCACGCGCGTGCGGCGCAGCGGCTGCCCGAGATCTCCCGGGCGACCGTCTACAACACCCTGGGTGAGCTGGTGTCCCTGGGGGAGGTCATAGAGGTGGCCACGGACGGGCGGGCCAAGCGGTACGACCCGAACGCCCACCATCCCCACCAGCACCTGATCTGCTCCAACTGCGGGATGATCCGCGACGTCCACCCGACCGGTAACCCGCTGGCGGACCTTCCGGCGGAGGAACGGTTTGGCTTTACGGTGTCCCAGGTCGAGGTGACGTATCGGGGGCTGTGCGGGGCCTGTTCGTAGGTCTTCTGTTTGAGGCCGACCGCGGCGCCGTCGTGGCTGGTCGCGCAGTTCCCCGCGCCCCTATCGGGCGCTCCGCGCCCTCAATCCGTCGCACAGCACCCTCAGGGCCAGGTGCGGGTCCGCTCCCGCGTTCGCCCGGTGTCGTAGTGCCAGTAGCAGGCCCGACAGCAGAGCCATCAGGTCCGCGATGCCGATGTCGGGGCGGATCATGCCGGCCGACTGGGCTCGGGTCAGTAGGTGGCCGAGTGTGCGGCGGAGGTCGGCCGAGGTCGCGTCGACCGTTGCCTGGACCTCGGCGCCCGCGTGGGCGATCGCGTCGATCAGGTCCGCCTTCGTCACCGCGTCCGTCACCAGCCGGTCCAGGACCGTGAACAGCGCCGCGCCCGGGTCGTCCGCGTCGCGCAGGGCGTGAGCCTCGGTGAGGAGCGGGTCGAGCCGCTCGTGGACCACCGCCTCGAACAGGCCCTCCTTGGTCGGGAAATGGCGGTACAGCGTGCCCGGCCCCACGCCCGCCCGGCGCGCGATCTCGTCCAGCGGGACCGAGAGCCCCTCGGCGGCGAACGCCTCCCGCGCCACCTCCAGCAGCCGGTCCCGGTTGCGGCGGGCGTCGGCGCGCAGGGGCCGGTTCTCTGGCGGCATCTCTACGGGTCTCCCTTGCCTTGGACTGTCGTACGACTGCCTTGAACTCGCGTCGAACCTACCTGGAGCATTTAAACGGGGCGCTGTCTCCGGTACGGTGTGGTCAACCGGGGCGCACTCTCCGATTCTGCCCCGCTTCCTGCCCCGCAAGGAGAAGAGCCCCCATGGCCACCCCCGCCAGCCCTGCCACCGGCACCGCGTTCCTCGCCCTCGACTACGTCACGTACATCGTCGACAACTTCAGTCACGACCCCTCCGTCGCCGAGCGCGCCGCACACGCCCTCGCCGCCGCCCGTACGGCCGGACTGCCCGTCTTCTTCGTCGTCCCGCAGGGCATGCAGGAGCAGATCCACCCGCTCCTGGCCCCCGCCGAGGGCGAGACCGTGCTGACCAAGACCAGCTTCAGCGCCTTCGCCACCACCGACCTCCGGGAGCGGCTGGAGGCCGCCGGGGTCGGCCGGATCGTCGTCATGGGTGTCGCCACCTCCGGGACCGTGCTGTCCACGACCAGGTGGGCGGTCGACACCGGCTTCAAGGTCACCGTCGTCGCCGACGCCTGCGACGACCCCGACCCCCAGGTCAACGCCGTACTCCTCGACGAGTCGGTCGCCCCGAAGAGCTGGATCGGGCTGTGGCGTATCGCCGATGTCCTGCCGGCGGACGAGATCCCCGAACTGCGCCGGTGACAGGGGCTGGTGCCTGACCGGCCGGAACATCGCTTGCCGTTGGGCCGCGCGTCATCGGGTGTCCCTGCCAGGACTCGCGGCGCCCGCCTCCGTCGAGGGCGGGAGAACGCCCGCGGCCTACGGCCGGGCCACCCGCACCGGCTTCGCCTCCCTCCCCGCCGACAGACGGTCACCAACTAGTCGCTTCCCAGCACCACCGTCCCGGACGAGCAGAACCATCCGCCCGTCCCGGACGCGACCGCGAGGCGCGGCAGCCGCCCGTCCCCGGTACGCACCTGCCGCGCCTCGCCCGCTTCCCCGCGCAGTTGCCGTACGGCCTCCACCAGTAGGAACAGCCCCCGCATTCCCGGGTGTTGGGCCGACAGTCCGCCCCCGTCCGTGTTGACCGGCAGCTCACCGCCCGCCACCTTCAGCCGCCCCTTGGCGGCCTCCACGAACGGGCCTCCCTCGCCCTTTCCGCAGAACCCGAGATCCTCCAGCGTCACCAGCGTCATATAGGTGAACGCGTCGTAGATCTCCGCGAAGTCGATCTCCTCGGGCCGAACTCCCGCCCGCTCGAAGGCGATCCGCCCGCTCACCGCCGCCGGGGACACCGTGAAGTCGGCCCACTCCGACATGCTGACGTGCGAGACGTGTTCACCGGTCCCGAGGATCCACACGGGCCGCGTACGGCAGTCCTGGACGTACTCCTCGGCCGCCAGCAGCACGGCCGCGCCCCCGTCGGAGCGCAGACAGCAGTGGAGCTTCGTGAACGGGTCCGCGATCATCGGGCCGTCGAGCACCTCGTCGACCGTGATCGGCGTCCGGAACATCGCCTCCGGGTTCAGCGCCGCGTTCGCCCTCGCCTGGACCGCGACCGACGCCAACTGCTCGATGGTCGTGCCGTATTGGTGCATATGGCGGCGGGCCGCCATCGCGTACTTGGCGATGAGCGTGTGGCCGTACGGGACCTCGAACTGCAGGGGCCCGCGCGCACCGAAGGACAGATTCCCCGTCCGCCGGCCGGCTTTCACATCCGCGCGGGCCGTCGACCCGTACACCAGCAGCACGGCGTTCGCGTGGCCCGCCGCTATCGCGTCCGCCGCGTGCGCCGCCATGACCTCCCAGGTCGAACCGCCGACCGAGGTGGAATCGACCCAAGTGGGGCGCAGGCCAAGGTATTCGGCGACCTCGGCGGGGGCCAGCGTGCCGAGCCCGGCGGACGCGAATCCGTCCACCACCTCCCGGCCCAGCCCCGCGTCCGCCAGCGCCCGCCGGGCGGCCTGCGCGTGCAGTGCGTAAGGGGTTACGTCGTCCACCCGGCCGCAGTCCGACAGGGCCACCCCGACGATCGCGACCTTCCGGCTCACCGTCTGCCCATCCGTCGTCGACTCACCATGAATCTGACGGTATATCAGCTCTGGCTCTGTGCGGCAGAGGGCGTCCGCCCTAATATGACGGACCGTCAGACATCAGGAACCAAGCGGGAGAAGGAACCAGGGGGACTGGTCATGGACGCCCGTTTCACCCCCGAGCAGGACCACATCCGCCGTACCCTCCGCGAGCTGCTCCGCAAGCGCTGCTCACCCGGTGACGTACGGGCCGCCGTCGACACCCCGGCCGGGTACGACCCGGCCCTCTGGACCGCCCTCGCCGAGCACTTGGGCCTCCCGGCGCTGGCGCTCCCCGAGTCGTACGGCGGAGTCGACGGAAGTACGACGACGGAACTAGCCCTGGCAGCAGAGGAGTTGGGCCGCTCCCTGGCTCCCTCCCCCCTCCTCGCGACCGCCGTACTGTCCGCCCCCCTCATCACCGCCCTCGGCACCGAGGCCCAACGCGCCGACCTCCTCCCACGGATCGCCTCCGGCACCCTCACTGCGACTCTCGCCGTCCCCGGCACGGCCCTTGCCGCCGTCCTCTCCCTCACCGGCGAGCCTCGCCGGGACTGGGCGGGAGGGGGGCGAGCAGGAGGCGTCCAGGCCACCCAACGGCCGGACGGCTGGCGCCTGTACGGCCAGGTGGCCCAGGTACTGGACGGTCACAGCGCCCAACTCCTCCTGATCCCGGCCCACACAGGCGGCTACGCCCGCTCCAAAACCTTCCTCTTCCTGGTCCAGGGCAACACCCCAGGCCTGACCCGCACCCGCCAAACAACCCTGGACGCGACCCGCCCCCAAGGCCGCCTGGAACTACGGAACGTACAAGCCGAGCTGCTGGGAAACGCGCCCCTCCAGGGGCGCGGGGAACTGCGCGACCAGCCCCCACCGGCCCGCGGACAAGCAACTACCCACCCGGCTCCCGCACAGCACTTGCCCCGCGTCGGAGACACCGCAGCCGCAATCCTCGCCGCCGAGGCCGTCGGCGCAGCCGACAGAATCCTGGAGCTGACCGTCCAACACGCCCTGACCCGCGAACAGTTCGGACGGCCGATCGGCTCCTTCCAGGCCGTAAAACACCGCCTCGCCGACGTGTACGTCCAGGTCCAGGCAGCCCGCTCAGCTGCCTACTACGGAGCCTGGGCAACCGCGACAACGGCCCATGAGGGCGAGCGAGTCGGCGCCCTCGCCCTCGCCCAGGCAATCGAATCCCTCCGCACCGCCGCCGCCGAAGGCATCCAACTTCACGGCGGCATCGGCTTCACCTGGGAGCACGAGGCCCAGCTGTACTTCAAGCGCGCCGCAGGCGACGAGCTGCTGTTCGGCCCGGTGCACCGGCTCCGGGCCCATGCCGCCGAGGCCGCGCGGCTCTTCGACGAGTTCGACGCGGGAGAGGTGACCGTCTGATGCCAGTGACAGCCGCGAGGGTCGTGAAGGCGGTCCAGAGGGTCTCCTCGGCCCCCGCCTTCGCCCGGATCGCCCCGCACGTCGTCCCCGCCCTCGACCGAGCCGTCCACCGGCTGACCAGGGGCAAGGTGCTGCTCAGCGCCCAGCTGCTGCCCGGCGTCTTGCTCACCGTGCGCGGGGCCAAGAGCGGGCTGCCACGACGCACCCCGCTCGCCTGCATGCCGGAAGGCGACGGCTGGCTGCTCATCGGGTCCAACTTCGGCCGTACCGGTCACCCGGCCTGGACCGCCAACCTCCTCGCCCACCCCGACGCCGAGGTCAGCTGGAAAGGGGAGGACATCCCGGTCAGGGCCCAACTGCTGGCCGGTGAGGAACGGGCCGCCGCCTGGAAGGCCCTGCTCGCGTTCTGGCCGCCGTACGCGACGTACCAAGCGCGGGTCGAGCGAGAGATACGGATCTTCAGGATCGTACGGCGCTGAAGCCGATGAAGCTGATGATGGAGCCGAACACCCGTAGCCAGTAAGGCAGATGCGCGACAGGCGGTGGTCCACCCGGACGGAACCGGAGTGAACCACCGCCTGCGTGACAGGACTTGGGCCCGGCAGGGCCTGCGGAACCTGGAGTAAGGGGACGCGTCGGCTATTTCGTCGGCTTCTTGCCGGTCACGCCCAGGTGGACCAACAGGGCCAGGTTCGGCTTCAGTTCGGCCTGTTTCACACCCCAGGTCTGGAAGCCTCTCTGGTGCGAGGCCACCGCCGCGAGCATCGCGACCAGGGAGCCGGCCATCGCGGCGGGGTTGACGTCCTTGTCGACCCTGCCCTTGGCCTGAAGCTCGGTGACCGTGTCCGTAAGGGAGTTGTTCACGGAGTTGAGGATCTTCATGCGGATCTTGTAGAACCGCTTGTCGCCCTCGGCGGCGCCCAGATCGACGACCCGGAGGATCGCGTCGTTCCTGCGCCAGAACTCCAGGAACCCGTCGACGAGTTCCTGGGCGGTCTGCCAGCCGGCCTTGCCGACCCATGACCGACCCGCGAGCAGCTGGGTCAACCCAGCGCCCTCGGCGGCCATTTGCTCGGCGATCTCCAGGACGGCGCCTTCGACGTCCGGGAAGTACTGGTAGAAGGTGGCGGGCGAAGTCCCCGCCTTCCGGGCGACATCGATGACTTTGACGTCCCGGTAAGGGGAGGAGCTGAGCATCTCGCTGAGGCAGTCGAGCAGCTTCTGCCGGGTCGCCTGCCCACGCCGGCCGGCCACACGGCCGTCGACGGTACGCACTTGTCCTGTCATGCCGTCAGCTTACCGAGGGGTGATCGGAGCGCGATTCGGCCGACTGCAAATGGGGTGCAATGGTGATCTGTGAGCGGTGAGAGGGCGGTGGGAGGGCTGGTGAGAGGCGGCTGTGCCTGGTCCGGCGCCTGATCCTTTGCTACTGCCGTGCTGCTCCAGTCGCTGCCCTGCGGGATGCGTGAAGGACCGTTAACTTGACGGTATGGCCGAAAACAGGGCATCCGCCGGTACAGAGGGCGTCCCGTGCTGGGTGGACGCCCAGCTGCCCGACGTAGAGGCGGGCAAGCGTTTCTACGGTGAGCTTTTCGGGTGGTCCTTCCAGGAGAAGGAGGGCCTGGTGCAGGCCCTGTGCGACGGCGAACCCGTCGCCGCCCTCGCCCACAAGACGGACGGCCGTATGCCCACCGTCTGGACGGTGTACTTCGCCACCCCGGACGCCCATGCTCTCGTCGCCCGGATCCACGCGGCCGGCGGACAGGTGATCACCGCGCCGGTTCCCGTGGGGGACCTGGGCACGACGGCGCTGGTCACCGACCCCGACGGCGCTGTTTTCGGCCTCTGGCAGGCCGGTACGCACCCCGGATTCGGCCGCCGGCACGAGCCCGGCACCTTCGCCTGGGCCGAGCTGTACGCCCGGGACACCGCCGTCGTGAACACCTTCTACGGCAACCTCTTCCACGAGGCGCTGTTCGGCCCGGACGCGGCCCCCGACTTCGGCCGGGCCGCCGTGTCCGAGGTGTTTCCGGTCGAGATGCCGCCGCATTTCCTGGTCCATTTCGCCGTCGAGGACATGGCGGAGGCCCTGGGGACGGTGAACCGGCTCGGCGGGCGCGTCCAGTCGACGCCCTTCGACACTTCGTACGGGAATGTGGCGGTCGTCACGGACAATCAGGGAGCGTCGTTCGCACTGCTCCGGAAATGAGCCGCTGGGAGCGGGTACGGGCGGGCGTGAGCAGGGTCGGAAAGGCCCGCGCGACGACCTGTTTTGCCCCGGGTTGTGTGGAGACACCCCGTTTCGGACCCGAGTTCGCAACCTGTGCCCCGGCCAGGAAGAATCGGGGTGCGTGCCGCCAAGGCGGTGGCGGTGGTGAGACGCTGCACGGGGTCGCGTACATATGTAGGTGACGCGGCTCGTACGGGGAGGTGGCAGGCAAGTGGTGGATCAGCTGACGCAGCACGATCCGCGGCGGATCGGGCCGTTCGAGGTGCTGGGACGGCTGGGTGCCGGCGGCATGGGGCTGGTCTATCTCGCGCGCTCGGCCTCCGGCCGGCGGGTGGCGATCAAGACGGTCCGGACGGAGCTGGCCGAGGACCAGCTGTTCCGGGTGCGCTTCACGCGTGAGGTGGAGGCGGCGCGGGCCGTCTCCGGCTTCTACACGGCCGCCGTCGTCGACGCCGATCCGCGGGCCGCCGTACCGTGGCTGGCCACCGCGTACGTCCCCGCGCCCTCCCTCGAGGAGATAGTGAACGAGTGCGGGCCGATGCCGGCCCAGGCGGTGCGCTGGCTCGCGGCGGGGGTCGCGGAGGCGCTGCAGTCCATCCACGGGGCCGGTCTTGTGCACCGTGACCTGAAGCCTTCCAACGTGCTCGTCGTCGAGGACGGTCCCCGGGTCATCGACTTCGGTATCGCGTCCGGCGTCTCGAACACGCGTTTGACGATGACGAACGTCGCCGTCGGAACGCCCGCCTACATGTCCCCCGAGCAGGCGAAGGACTCGCGGAGCGTGACCGGCGCCAGCGACGTGTTCTCGCTCGGCTCGATGCTGGTCTTCGCGGCCACCGGACACGCCCCCTTCCACGGCGCGAACCCGGTCGAGACGGTCTTCATGCTGCTGCGGGAGGGCCCGGACCTCGAAGGCCTGCCGGACGAACTCCGCCCGCTCATCGAGTCCTGTATGCAGATGGAGGCGACGGGCCGCCCCAACCCGGCCGACCTCCAGGCCCAGCTGGCCCCCCACCTCTACGGCTCCGGCTCCGACGACAGCGGTACGGCGTCCGCGTGGCTGCCCGAACGGGCGGTGACCCTCATCGAGACGCGCCGCGGCGGACGCCCGGCCCCGAAGCCGCAGTCGTCCGGTGGCCGCAGCGGCGGCAGACTGGCGATCCCGCCCCCGCCCTCCCACGACCCGCCGCCCTTCGACCCCCGCCCGGGACCGGGCCTCGTACCCGGCCCCATGCCGGCCCCCGTACCCACCGGAGCGCCCGACACCGGCCCCGTCCGGCTGGCCGGCGCCCCCGTGCCCATCGGCCCCGGTCCGCGCGTCTCCGACGTGCGCGCCGCCGCCGTACAGGCGCCCCCGCCCGAGGCCGGTCTGGTCGCCTCCTGGTCGCGCCCGCGCCCCGGGGTCAACGGCGCCGACCCGAACCCCGTGCAGGCCGCCCCGCCGCTGCCCCCGGAGTCCCCGGCGGGCTGGCGCCCGTGGCGGTTCCGGATGTCGAACGACGTCTGGGGCACCCCGGCCGTCGCCGGGGACCTGGTCTACGTCACCTCCTTCGAGGTGCACGCCCTGGACGTGATGACGGGCCGCCGGCGCTTCAAGACGAGGGACGTCGCCTGGTCGATGGCGGTCGCGGACGGCCGTATCCACGCCTCCGACGGACCGACCCTGTTCGCTCTCGACGCCCGCGAGGGCATGGACCTGTGGCGGCTGTCCACGGACGCCTGGGTGTACTCCCTCAAGGCCGACCGGGGCACGGTCGTCACCGGTACGCGCGGCGGCGGCGTCCAGGGCTGGGACGCGGCGACCGGCCAGAAGCTGTGGGAGCACGCCGGCGTCCAGACGGACTTCGAGTCCCCGGAGGCCGGGCCCCTCGTCCACGAGGGCACGGTGTTCGTGTGGAAGGAAGGGCGGCTGCGCGCCCTGGAGGCCCGTACGGGTGACGAGCGCTGGTCCTACCCGATCGGCGACGCCGCCTCCTGCGGCGGGGTCCCGGTCCGGCTGACCCCGGGCCCCGACGGCCAGGTGTACGTCTCCGCGGGCACCCGCGTCCTGGCGATCGACGTCTCCGGCGGCCATGTCCGCTGGCACTTCGAGGCCCCGGCGGTCTTCCTCTCACCGCCCACCTTCGCCCCGGGCCCGGCGGTCACGGGCGGCGGTGTCTACCTCGCCGACTACCTCGGCACGGTGTACGCCCTCGACGCGGCGGACGGGCGCGACCGCTGGCGGATCGCGACGGAGTCGCGGGCGTCGATCGAACCGGTCCTGGTGGCCGCAGGCCACGTCCACGTGGGCAGCGGCAAGGGCCTCTACACGCTCGACGCGGTCACCGGCACCCCCAAGTGGCGCTTCCAGGCGGGCGGCGACATCGTCGGCGCCCCGGCGGTCGCCGAGGGCCGGATCCACTTCGGCTCGACGGACCACCTCCTCTACACCCTGAAGGCCGACGACGGCCGGCTGCGCTGGAAGCTGGCGACCGGCGGCGAGATCACGGGTGCGCCCGTGGTCAAGGACGGGGTCGTGTACGCGTGCAGCAAGGACCGCTGCGTGTACGCGCTGGACGCGGAGAAGGGGACGGGGACGGCGCGGGCCTAGTGATCCTCACCGAGGACCACTGGCGATCACCAGTGATCGCCAGTGACCACCGGTGATCACCGCTGTTCGTTGTCGTGCATGTCGTTCGCGTTCGCGTGTGCCACCCAGGTGCGCACGTCGGCCATTTTCGCCTGTACGTCGGCCCAGCGCTGGTTCGTCTCGACGTCGTACTGTCCGCCGTCCACATAGTCCGTGTACCAGCGGTCAATCGTCGACTCGCCGAGAACCTTCGCCGAGGTGTGGATGTAGGAGGAGATGCACTCGGCGGGATAGCTGGTGGAGTCCCAGACGTGGTCGGGGCCGCTGGTGCTGACCTTGATCTCGATCCCGTATTGCAGCCGGTCGATGGGCAGGTAGAGCCTGGACAGCTCCTTGTACACGTTGTACAGGTTGGCCATGGCGTTCTTGATCGGGTTGTCGAACGCCTTCATGCTCGAGTTGGCGCCCGGGGTCAGGATCGTCAGGTTCTTCGCGTCCTTGCCGTCGCCGCCGAAGTCCGCGTTCAGCAGGTGTCCCGCGACGAAGCGGATGTCGTACGTCCTCCGGGCGTCCTTGATCGCGCGGGGCAGGCTGCTGTCGGCGTCGGTGCCCCTGCTGGAGTAGCCGTTGGGGCCCAGTACGGCGTAGGAGTACACCCCGCCGGCCCCGCGGGTGGCGGACCGGGTGTAGGACGGACCCGCGAGGAACTCGGCGCAGTCCTCGACCTTCACCCGCTGCCGCCTGGCCGGCCGGTCGACGGTGGCCGTACCCCGGGACGAGCCGGCGCGCTGTACGTCGTGGCCGGTGGCCGTGGTCGCGCCGGCCCTGGTGCCCGGGTCCGCGGCCCGCTGCACGGGCTCGGCGAGGACCCTGCGGGCGTTCTCCTCGGCGGCCACCTCGAACCGGTCCGAGGGGTCGGACACGTTCAGGCCGTCGCCTCGGTCGGTGCCCGCGACCGGGCCCTGGCGCTGCTGGACGACATGGGTCAGCTCGTGGGCGAGGGTGTGCCGGTCGCCGCCGCCGTCGCCGATGACGATGTGACTGCCGGAGGTGTAGGCACGCGCCCCGATCTCCTGCGCGGACCGGCGGGCCGCCGAGTCGTCGTGGATGCGTACGTCGCCGAAGTCGGTGCCGCCGAACCGGGCCTCCATGTCCTGGCGGACCTCCCCGGGCAGCGGGCGCCCGGAGGTGCCGAGGACGTCGTGGACGCCGGTGCCGGTACTGCGCTGCACCTGCTCCTGCTCCTTGTCCTCCTCCAGGCAGCCGGCGTGCCGTTGCACCGCGAGGGCGCGGGACACGGCGGCGTTGCCGGCGGTGCGTTGCAGGGAAAGGAGTCCGGCGGCGCCGGGCATGCCGTGGCGCAGACCGGTGGCGGCGGTCCCGGTCCCCGTCGCGGTCGTGCGCTGTGCGTCGGTGCGGCGCGGGGCGACACGGAGGGGGTCCTTGCCGTCAGCGCCCTTGTCGTCCCGGCGGCTCTGGTCGCGCATGCGCCGACTCTCCTTCGATCACCCGGCGTTCCCCGGTCTTTCACTCCGTTCCGTGTCTAAGGCAGGGGCGGTGGCGGGGGACAGAGGAAAGGGGGCAGTGTCGGCGTCCCCGGGGGCAGACCTGCGGGCGCACCCGGTTCCAGGGCACTGAAACCATGGTGAAACCGCGCTGAATGCGCCCTGCCGCAATCTCCTCGGCATGACCTCGACGACATCGCACTCACCCGCCATCGCGGCCCAGGGGCTGCGCAAGGCCTACGGGGACAAGACCGTCCTCGACGGCATCGACCTGTCGGTGCCCGCCGGTACCGTCTTCTCCCTGCTCGGCCCGAACGGCGCCGGCAAGACCACCGCCGTGAAGATCCTGTCCACCCTCATCACCGCCGACGCGGGCGACCTGCACGTCGGCGGCCACGACCTCGCCACCCACCCCCACGCGGTTCGGGCCGCGATCGGTGTCACCGGCCAGTTCTCCGCCGTGGACGGCCTGATCACCGGCGAGGAGAACATGCTCCTCATGGCCGACCTCCACCACCTGCCCCGGCAGGAGGGGCGGAAGGCCGCCGCCGAGCTGCTGGAGCGGTTCGACCTGACGGAGGCCGCGACCAAGCCCGCCTCCACCTACTCCGGCGGTATGAAGCGCCGCCTCGATCTCGCCATGACCCTCGTCGGCAGCCCCCGGATCATCTTCCTCGACGAGCCGACCACCGGCCTCGACCCGCGCTCCCGGCACAACATGTGGGGCATCATCCGCGGGCTGGTCGCCGACGGGGTGACGGTCTTCCTCACCACCCAGCACCTCGAAGAGGCCGACGAACTCGCCGACCGCATCGCGGTGTTGAACGACGGGAAGATCGCCGCGGAGGGCAGCGCCGAAGAGCTGAAGCGGCTGATCCCCGGCGGCCACGTCCGCCTCCGCTTCACCGACCCCGACGCCTACCGGTCGGCCGCCGCCGCCCTGCGCGAGGTCACCCGCGACGACGAGGCGCTCGCGCTCCAGATCCCCAGCGACGGCAGCCAGCGCGAGCTGCGCTCCATCCTCGACTGGCTCGACACCACCGGGGTCGAGGCGGACGAACTGACCGTGCACACCCCCGACTTGGACGACGTGTTCTTCGCGCTGACCGGTCCCACCACCGGTCCCACCTCCACTACAGGCACCACCGACGTCCCCAGCCAGCCCAGCCACTCCAAGGAGAACGTCCGATGAGCAGTGCCCTCGCCCTCGCCGTGCGCGACTCGAACACGATGCTGCGCCGCAACCTGCTGCACGCCCTCCGCTATCCGTCGATGACCCTGAACCTGCTGCTCACGCCGATCATGCTGCTCCTGCTCTTCGTCTACGTCTTCGGTGACGTGATGAGCGCGGGCATCGGCGGCAGCGGCGCCGACCGCTCCGACTACATCGCCTACATCGTCCCGGGCCTGCTGATGATGACCATCGGCTCCACCGTGATCGGCGCCGCGATCGCCGTCTCCATGGACATGACCCAGGGCCTCATCGCCCGCTTCCGCACGATGGCGATCTACCGGGGCTCCCTGCTCGTCGGGCACGTCGTCGGCAGCGTGCTACAGGTCATGGCCAGCCTGGTCCTCGTCGGTGTCGTCGCCGTCGCCATCGGGTTCCGCTCCACGGACGCGACGGCCCTGGAGTGGGTGGCGGCAGTCGGACTGCTCGCCCTGTTCTCCCTCGCCCTCACCTGGATCGCGGTCGGTATGGGCATGGCCAGCCCGAACCCCGAGGCGGCCAGCAACATGGCCATGCCGCTGATCCTGCTCCCGCTCATCTCCAGCGCCTTCATCCCGGCCGACACCATGCCGGGCTGGTTCCAGCCGATCGCCGAGTACCAGCCCTTCACCCCCGCCATCGAGACCCTGCGCGGTCTGCTCCTCGGTACCGAGATCGGCAACAACGGCTGGATCGCCATCGCCTGGTGCGTCGGCCTGAGTGCGCTCGGCTACCGCTGGTCGACGGCACAGTTCAACCGCGACCCGAAGTAACCGCCATGACCGCGCGGGTCGCCTCCCGCAACTCGTCCCGCTCCAGGGCGGCGTACTCCGACACCGCGTCGGAGTAGGCCGCCCTGGCAGCGTTCCCGGCGGCCCCGACCGCCCGCCGGGCGCGGTCCGCCGACATCGTCGGCTGGTAGTCGCGCAGCACCCGCAGCCGTTCGGCCAGCGCGATCATCCGAACGGAGGTCGAGGGGTCGTCGCCGGACGCGAGCCCCGCCATGCCGAGGGCATGCAGCGCCGTCCCGTACAGCAGCTCCATGGGCGAGCCGGCCGGACCGTCGAGCATGGTCCGCAGGGCCTGCCGCAGCCGCTCGACCACCTCCGCGACCGGCTCCAGACGGCCGACGTGCGCGTGTGCCGTCACCGCCGCCGACTGGATCTGAAGCACCCACCGGTCGAGGAAGGGATCGTCGCTGTGCAGCGAGGAGGCCTCGGCCATCCCCTCCACGGCGCTACGCCACAGGCCGAGCCCGACCTCCGTCAGCCCGCGGGCGAGCGCGATCTCGGCGCGCCCGCCGAGGCCGGGGCTGTGGAAGTCGTCCTGCTGCGGGGCGTTGTGGCCCTCGATCTGCCGCAGCCAGTACTCGGCCTCGTCGGGGTCGCCGCGGTGCAGACAGGCGAGGACGAGACCACTGCGTACGCCGATGGAGTCGTGCTCGTCACCGAGCCTCGGCAGCGCCTCCAGCGCCGCCTTGAGATGCCGGTACGCGGCCTCGCCCCGCTCCGTCCTCAGACACAGCTCACCGAGCCGGGCGTGGCCCATGACCTGGAGGAACGGATTGTCGACCGGTCCCAGTACGGCGACGATCCGGCGGGCCGAGGCGAGCGCGCGGTCGAGGTCGTGCTCGTACTCCCAGACGTACGTGGCGACGCACTCGGCGATACCGGCGAGCAGCGGCTGATCGCTGGCGCAGAGCCTCCGCAGAACGTCGTGGTCCGGAGGCCGCATGTCGGGGACCGCCGCCAGCACCACCGCGATGGCGCGCACCAGGGTGTCCGGCGGGGCCGGGGGCAGCCGCCGCAGGGTGACGAGCTGGCGCACGACGTGCGGGCCGTAGCCCATGAACAGGGTCGCCGTGGACAACACCGCGGCGGCGCGGGCGACTTCGACGTACTCGGGCTCGGGGCGGTAGTGCGACAGCGGCGGGCCGGTGTCCGCGGCGAGGGCGGTGAGACGGGTGAAGTTGGAGCCGGTGGACCACAGGGCGGTGAGGACCGCGGTGAGTGCGGCGATGGCGGGGCCGTCCGTACGGGCCAGGGCGTGCCGCAGGGCCGCCACGAGGTTGTCCTGCTCGGCCCTGACCTGCTCCCAGGCGGACAGGGGTCCCGAGCCGAAGAACCAGTCGTGGTACGTGACCCCGAAGTCCCGTGCCCAGGCAAGGAATTGGCCGACGGCCGCCTCGTCCTCGCCCGCCTCCGTACGCCGGGCCGCGCTGAACTCCCGTACGGTCTCCAGCATCCGGAACCGCGCACCGGCCGGGGTGTCGGCGACGGTGAGCAGCGACTGGTCGGCCAGTTGCTCCAGCAGCGGCAGCGCGTCCTCGCCGAGCACGTGCTCCGCCGCCTCGCCGGAGAAGCCGCCGGGGAAGACGGACAGCAGGCGCAGCGCCGCTCTGGCCTCCTCGTCGAGGAGGTTCCAGCTCCAGTCCACGACGGCGTGCAGGGTGCGGTGACGTTCCGGCGCGTCCCTGGCCCCGCCGCGCAGCAGCGCGAAGCGGTCGCCGAGGCGGCGGGCTATCTCCGGCACCGACAGCACCCGTACGCGCGCCGCGGCCAGTTCGACGGCGAGCGGCAGCCCGTCGAGGTGGCGGCACAGCCCGGCCACGGCGTCCGGCGGCAGCTCCACACCGGGCCGGGCGGCCCGCGCCCGCTGGGTGAACAGCTCGACGGAGGTGGCGAGTCGGAGTTCGGGCAGCGCGTACACGGCCTCCGAGGTCAGCCCGAGGGGCGCGCGGCTGGTGACGAGCACCCGCAGGTCCCGGGAGGACGAGACCAGGGCGTGTACGAGGCCCGCGGCACCGGCTATGACCTGCTCGCAGTTGTCGAGGACGAGCAGGGCGGGCCCGGAGCCGAGCACGCCGAGGATGCCGGTCACCGGGTCGTGGCCGCCCAGGGCGCCGGGCCGCTTCTCCCCCGCGCCGAGCGCGGAGGCCACCTCCGCGGCCACTTCGTCGTTAGTGGTGACACCGGCGAGCGGCACGAAGTGCACGACGCGCTGCTCGGCGCGGCGGCTGACGGCGTGCGAGAGCCGGGTCTTGCCCAGTCCTCCCGGGCCGACGACGGTGACGGCGCGGGAGGCACGCAGCAGCTGTTCCACGGCGGCGATGTCGTCGTCCCGCCCGAGGAGCGGATTGGGTTCGTGCGGCACCCCGTGCCGGACCACGGGCGCCTCGCCGCCACGCAACAACTCCCGCTGCACGGCTTTGAGTTGAGACCCCGGATCTGTACCGAGCGTCTCGCGCAGCTCGCGGCGATACGCCTCGTACCGGGTCAGCGCGGCGGACGGCCCGGCCGTCGCGGCCTCGCCGCGCAGCAGCTCGGCGAGCACCTCTTCGTCGCGCGGATGCTCGGAGGCTACGGCGGTCAGCGGCCCGGCGGCCTCCGAGTGCCGGCCGAGCCGGGCGAGAGCGAGGGCCCGCGCGCGGGCGAGGGCGCGGTGGACGGGGGCACGCTCGGCGCGCAGGGCGGTGACGGGGTCGTCGCTGTCACCGCCGGAGCCGGAGTCCGTGCTCCCCTCCCACAGGGCGAGTCCAGCCTCGGCGGCGGCCAGCGACCCGGCGTGGTCCCCGGCCCTGGCCCGGTCCGCGGTGGCGGAGGCGTGCAGCAGCAGGGCCGAGCTGTCGACCTGGTCCTCGGGGAGGGCGAGCCGGTATCCGGTCGGCGTGCTCGCGACGACGTCGGCGCCGAGTTGGGCCCGCGCCCGGGACACCAGCACCTGGAGCGCCTTGCCGGGCCGCTCCGGCAACTCGTCCGGCCAAAGCCCGGCCACCAGCCGCTCGGTGCTGCAGCCGGTGCGCGGGTCGCCCGCGAGGAGGGCGAGGAGCGCGCGGAGGCGGGGCGCGGTGACCTCCTGCCCGCGATAGGCGACGCGCGGGAGCAGGGTGAGGGCGGTGGTCATTCGTGCAGCGTAGTCAAGGGGTTGGCCGACGGAACTCCTGCTGGGGGCCGAACTCCCGCTGCGCGGGCGGCTGTCGGGGCTACGCGTGTCCGGTGAACATGTCGATCAGGCTGTGAGGTTTGAAGCTGTTGGCGCTGGAGTGCGTTCAAGAGCGTTCTGGTGAGTGGGAGTGAGCGTGGGTGGTCTGCGTCGTGTCGCGCGCCTCGGCCGTGGGTCGGTATTGGCGGGGAACTGGCGTTCTCTCATCGAATGCGTGACCTTCATCGGTGGCGCTCGTTTCCCATGGCGACGGGATCTTCGAATGGGGGTGACGGGGTGGGTGAGCAGAGGAGCGTGGCGGCGTCGTTCGTCGCGTCCGGTCCCAGTGGCGTGGCCGTCCGGACCCGCCTCAAGCACCTGACGCCGGACGATGAGAAGGTGCTGCGCCTGGTGGGCGCGCATCTGGGATCGCTGGCCTCGAAGGATCTCAAGGCGCGTTGCCGGGACGCCCTGGAGCACTCCGCTGAGGCGTGGGCGGTGCGGAAGCGGGAGCTGACGCCCCTCTCGTCGTCGCGGTGGGCGGGGTCGATCACCAAAGCCACGCATGACCAGTGGACACTGGCACGCCGCTGCCAGCTGGCGCACATCCAGAACCTGGAAGCGGGCATCCGCACCATCGAGCACCGACTGTCCCAGCCGATCGGGCAGAAGGGAACCAAACACGCCCCGGGCGGGTACCGGTCGCGACGGGAGTGGTACGCGAAGTCCCGGCGGCTGCGGGTGCTCGAGGTCCGGCTGACTGTCGCGCGGGCCGACCAAGAGGCCGGAGTCGTCCACGTCGTACGCGGCGGCAAACGTTTGGCCGGCACTCGCCACCACCTGGGCGCCGCCCAGCTCACGGAGTCCGCGTGGCGGGGGCGTTGGGAGGCGGAGCGTTGGTTCTGCCAGGCGGACGGTGAGTCCGGCAGGCGCTACGGCAACGAGACGATCCGTGTCAGTCCCGAGGGCGAGGTGTGCCTCAAACTCCCCGCGCCGCTCGCGCATCTGGCGAACGCCCCACACGGACGATACGTCCTGGCCTGCCGGGTCACGTTCGCGCACCGGGGCGGCGAGTGGGCGGACCGTGTCGCGGCCAACCGGGCTGTGGCCTACCGAATCCACCTCGATACGGGCGGGGACCGCTGGTATCTGACCGCGTCCTGGCAGATCCCGCCCACCCCGACCATCCCGATCGAGGCCGCGCTCGCGCACGGCGTCATTGGCGTCGACATGAACACCGATCACCTGGCCGCCTGGCGCCTCGACATCCACGGCAACCCGACCGGTGCCCCGCGCCGTTTCTTCTACGACCTGTCCGGCATCGCCGAACACCGCGACGCCCAGGTCCGCCACGCCCTGACCCGCCTCCTGCACTGGGCCCGCACCTGTGGCGTGAAGGCGATTGCGGTGGAGGACCTGGACTTCGCCGCCGAGAAGACCCGGGAGAAACACGGCCGCAAAAAGCGGTTCCGGCAGCTGATCTCCGGTATGCCCACCGGCAAACTCCGCGCCCGATTGTCATCGATGGCGGACCAGACGGGTATCGCGGTCATCGCCGTCGATCCGGCCTACACCTCGAAATGGGGCGCCCAGCACTGGCAGAAGCCCCTCACCACGACAACCCGCAAGACCACTCGCCACGATGCTGCTGCCGTGGCGATCGGAAGGCGCGCCCAGGGACACCCGATCCGGCGACGGACGGCACCGCCCCCACACGACCGGAGTGATCGTGCGGGGCATCGGACCGTCCAGGCCGGTCGGCGTGTTGCTGGGCGTGAGGGAACCCGCCCCCGCATCCCCGGACCACGGACACGATTCGTGCCGCCCGGGCGCGGAGCGAATGCGGGGGACCAGAACGCCCAACACCGTTCGGGGCGTTCGGCTGAGCATGAGACCTGGCAACAGGACTCACTACCGCTCAGTCTCTAGGAACGGTGCGTTGTCGCCGTAGAGCAGCCCGTGGAGTCGGGTGCCGTCGGTGGCGGCTGCGGCGCTGCGGGGAACATGGCCTGCTCGTACTCGGTGAGCGCAGTCTCGATGTCGTCGGGGTGGGTGGCGATGGCCTCGGCGAGTTCGGCGCCGTCGTACATGGCCAGGTTGGCGCCTTCGCCGTTCGGGGTCGGGAGGTGGGCGGCATCGCCGAGCAGGGTCACCCCCGGTCCCACCGGTGCCCGATGGGCAGGGTGTTGAGCGTGCGCAGGACCGGTGCGGTCTCACCCTCGGTGGTCAGCGCGGTGAGTTCCGGCGCCCAGTCGTCGAACTCCCGTCTCGGCCTCCTGGGCGCACCTCGATCCCGACGAGTACGCGTTCACCCGGAACGTCGCGGACCAGCTACGCGATCACGACGACCGGGAGGAGTTCGTGGCGGGGATCGATCTGATCCTCGCGGGGATCACTGCGCGGCGGTGAAGTGGCGCCAGGCGGTGGGGGAGAGGTGGAGTATGGGGGCGTTGGGGGCTTCGGGGGGTGTCTTGGAGTCGCGGACGGCGACGACTCTGGGGAGGTTGCGGGCGACTTCGACGCATTCGCCTCCGGCGTTGCTGTAGCTGGACTTGACGAAGTCGAACTCGGGCATGGGTCAGATCTCCTGGCGGATGGCGTCGATCAGTTGGACCGAGTCGCGCGGTGCGAGACTCAGTCGCGCCGTACGTTCGAAGAACCCGCTGTACGCGGCGCTCTCGGTCTCGTTTTCCACCCACACAGTAGAGGCGATGGCGTCGGCGTGGACCACGTCCACAGCCTCGGTCTCGGCGAACGAGATGATGGTGAACGGGCCTGAAATGCAGGGGTGTCCGCCCGCACGGAAAGGTAGTACCTGCACGCGTACGTTGGGCAGCTCGGCGACCTCCAGCAGGCGTTCCAGCTGAGCGCGCATGGTGTCGGGCCCGCCGATCAGCTGCCGCAGCGCCGCTTCCCAGATGACGGCGTACATCTGAAGTGGGCGTCCGTCGTGCAGGCGTGCCTGACGGCGCATCCGGATGTCGACCAGGCGCTCGATCTCGTCCGGGTCCTCCCATACCCCCACACCTTCGGTGACGGTCACCGAGCGCGCGTACTCGGCGGTCTGGAACAGGCCGGGAATCAGGGAGAGTTGCCAAGTCCGTACGCGGCTCGCAGCGTCCTCCAGCGCGATGTACTCGGAGAGGGAGCCCGGGTGAGGCGAGTCCTGCCACCACCCCTTGGCTTTGCGGCGCTCGCGGTCCAGCCGGGCCAGGTTCAGCAGCCGTGCCAGGGCTTTCGGGTCGCTCAAGCCGTACGACTCGCACAGCACGCGAATGTCGGGGTCCCGCATCGGCACCCAACCGCGTTCCATCTTCACGATCTTCGAGTTGGTCGCGTTGATGACCTCGGCGGCCTGCTGCTGGGTCTGTTCCGAGATGTCGCGCAGTCGCAGTAGTTCGGCACCGAGCTTGCGGCCCAGGACAGTTGAGGTGCGATTGCCCAGTTCTGAGGTACGAGTCACGGATCAAGTGTCGCGTGTGGAAGCCCCTCTCGTCACTCGATGGAGACAATTTTCTCCGATTAGCTTGCATCCGAGACTTGGAACTCCCTACTTTCGGTACTCAGTCGCATGCACAGCGGAGTCAATGGAGGCCCCCATGCCCGACCCTCAACCCACCGCCCCTCTCCACGAAGACCGCCTCGACTACACCCCCGTCACCCGTAGCGTCCCCCTCGCCCGCACCCGAACCGCCCGCCTGGTCGTCGAGTGGGGGCACCCGGGGCTGGCCGGTGATGTCGCCCTGGTCGTCAGCGAGTTGATGACCAACGCGCTGCTCCACGGCGGTCTCCGGGGACGCCTCATCCGCGTACGGCTGACCGTCACGGCCGCCGCGCTGCGCGTCGAGGTGAGTGACCCCCGTGCCGAGCGGGTGCCGTGTCCTCGTGAGGTGAGCGGGGAGGATCAGTTCGGGCGGGGGTTGCTGCTGGTGGGGGCGTTGGCTGAGCAGTGGGGGGTGGGGCCTCGGGAGGGGGTGGGGAAGACGGTTTGGGCGGAGTGGGGGCTGGCGGGCGTTCGGTGTGATGCCGTTCCGCTCGTCGGGGTCGAGGAGTGACGAGGCCGCGTACCGGTTGTGGGAGGCTCAGGTCCCGGCCTGTGTGGCGTTCGAGAGTGACTGGACTTCTGCGTGAACAGTGATCACCGCATTCCGTTGAGGGCTGGACGGCCCTTCCGTCTGATCGTTACGGGCGGTGGTACCGGCGGGCACACGTATCCAGCCCTGACCGCTGTCCGCACCCTTCAGTCCCGCCTCGCCGGGCAGGGCGGCGGGCTGGACGTGCTCTGGGTGGGCAAGGCCGACAGCCTGGAGTCCAGGGTCGCGGCTGCCGAGGGGATCGCGTTCACGTCGGTGGCGACGGGCAAGATCCGACGATCGAGCAACCCTCTCAAGCTGGTCTCGCCGTCGAACGTGGCGGACATGAGCCGCGTTCCGCTCGGGGTGCTCCAGGCCCGGAAGGCGATCAACGGTTTCCGCCCCGACGTGGTGCTGGCGACGGGCGGGTACGTCGCGGTGCCGGTCGGTGTGGCGGCGACCCGGCTGTGCCGGGTTCCCCTGGTCGTGCACGAGCAGACCGTGCGGCTGGGCCTGGCCAACCGGACGCTCGCCGGAGCGGCGACGCGTGTCGCGGTGTCGTCGGAGTCGACGCTGCCGTTGCTGCCGGAGAGCGTGCGTGCCACGGCGGTGGTCACCGGCAATCCGGTGCGGCCCGAGGTGTTCACCGGGCAGGCCGACAAGGCGATCGAGGCGTTGGGCCTGCGTGGATTCGACCGGCGTCTGCCGACCGTCTACGTGACCGGGGGCGCGCAGGGCTCGCAGCAGATCAACCACCTGGTGCGCGACGTGCTGCCGTGGCTGCTGGAGAACGCCAACGTGATCCACCAGTGCGGTCCCGACAACGTCACGGAGCTGCGGCAGAACACCGCGCGCCTGTCGGAGTCGAGCGCGGCGCGCTACCACCTCACCGGATATGTGGGGGCCGAACTGCCCGATGTGCTCGCGCTGGCCGACCTGGTGGTCTCCCGCAGTGGTGCCGGGACGATCGCCGAGCTGACCGCGCTCGGCAAGCCGGGTGTGTTCGTTCCGCTCGCCACGTCGGCCGGCAACGAGCAGGTACACAACGCCCGGCACCTGGCGGACAACGGCGCCGCGCTCGCGCTGGTCGACGACGTTTCCCCCGAGCGGCTGCGCGATGCGGTGGCGCCGCTGCTGACCGACCCCGAGCGGCGCTCGGCGATGGCGGAGCGGGCTCGTGCGTACGGCCGTCCCGACGCCGCCGAGCGACTGGTCGACGTGGTGCTCGCCGCGGCCGGGGCGTAGAGCCTGTCCAGCGCGAGCTGAGTGAACCGCACAGCCCGAGGGCGAACGGCTCTCCGCCCTGGGCAACTTGTACGCGACCGTCGTGACGGGAGCGACGTTGGCGTGGGTACGTGCCGGAACGCGGCTCTACGAGTGGAAGGGGCGGCCGATGACCATGCCGTACGCGGACGGGGACGGCCCGCTCATCCCTCAGCCCGAGCTGACGCTGCCCGACCTGCGGCAGGCCGTGGCCGCCGTCGCTCCCTCCCGGTTGCCCGAGTTCTTCGATGACCTGAAGAGGGCCTTCGTACGCGCCGGGGACGAGGACAGCGTCGTACCGATCCGGATGTTCTACCGGCAGTGGGGCGTCGTCGTGGAGATCGAGAGGCACCCGGAGACCGCGCGCCGACTGCACGCCGCCGAGCAGGCGATCAGCAGCGCCGGCCTCCTGGAGGTGGCACGCGCCGAGACAGCGCGGCTGGCCAACGAGATCGCCGTACGCGAGTCCACTCGGAGCAGGAAACGGCCAGGCGTAAATTGCCACCGCGAGCTGATCAGTTCTTGCCCTCCCCGGCAACGGCTTCTGCGCCGTGCCGTGTCGGATCAGCTGTCGAGGGATCGAGTTCGTCGACATAACGGGCCGTCCGGGTACGGGAAACAGCCAGCGCGAGTGCCTGGATCACGGCTCCGGACAGGCCGATCCACAGGGCGAAGCGATAGCTGACCTGGTCGGCGAGTACTCCGCCCAGTGGTGCACCCACCGCTACCATTCCCCAGTTCATCGAGCGGATCGTCGCGTTCATCCGCCCGCGCAGCCGGTCGGGTGTCACCGCCTGGCGGTAGCTCATCTCCACCGGGCTTTCGAGGCCGATGGCCAGGGACACGATGAAGAAGGCGAGCGACGCGGAGGCGAGCGCCCATGGTCCACGTTCGGCCAGGACCAAAGGCAGCCAGCCGATGGCGGCGAGCAGGCGGAAGGCGATCAGGGTGGCGCCGACGTCCAGTCTTCTGGCCACGCGCCCGGAGAGCGCACCGCCGAGTATCACGCCGACACTCGCGAAGGCGTAGGTGACCCCCAGACCGAACTCCCCGATCTTGAGGCTGTGCAGGGCGAAGACCACGAAGACCGTGGTCACCATGCTGTTGAAGAGGAGCATCGCGTGCGAGGTCAGGGCGATGGGCGCCAGCGTGCGATGCCGGTAGACCCATGCCACGCCCGCGCGCAACTCGCTGCCCAGGCTGCGCCGCGCGTCTCGATCAGGGACGGGGTCGGGTGCCTTCACCGAGGCGAGCAGCAGGCCGGATATCAGATAGGAGAGGGCGTCCACCAGCACGGCAAGCGGCGCTCCCATGACTTTGATCAGCGCCCCGGCGATCAGAGGGCCGGTCGAGCCGGCCACCGCGTCGGCCTGTTGCACGCGTGCGTATCCCGCGTTGAGCAGCTCTTTTGGTACCAGCTGTGGCACGTACGACTGGTTGGCCGCCTCGAACAGCAAAGACAGCGCCCCGAATACGAAGACGAACATGCACAACGCGGGGATGCTGAGCCGATCCAGCGCATACAGCACCGGTATCGCACCGAGCAGGACTGCCCTTCCGAGGTCCGTGGCGACCATCATCGGCTGGCGCCGCCAGCGGTCCACCATGACGCCGGCTATGAGTCCGAAGAGCAGATACGGAACCCAGCGGGCGGCATTGACGATGCCCACCTCCGTGGCGGATGCGCTCAGCACCACGGCGGTAAGAATCTGCAACGCCAGCCCCGTGACCTGAGAACCGAACGCAGACACGGCCGACGCGGTCAAGAAGCGTACGTACCCAGGGACTTCCACCAGGCGCGGCATGACTGGACCGTACCGTGAAGATCGCCGACGGACGATGTCGGAACAGGTCATGCAACGACGGCAGCCTTGCGCCGGTGTTGCCGGCGTGTGCGAGCTGGAACCGGTGTGCGAGACCCGGGGCATGTCCCTGGGTGTGCTGGAGCCCGGTGTGGACTGTGGCGGTCGGCATGGCCGAAGCGGGGATTGGGCTAGGGGGACTCCGCGACACGTCCCCACAGTTGTAGGCCCAGTTCTCGTATAGCTGCCGCCAGGTGGCATGTAGCGCTGAGTAACCTTCCAGCCACAGTTGTGGTCTTCTGATCTTCTCTCCGGTTCCGCCTCGCCACCCTGTGGTGATCCAACTGGTTGGGCGAGGGGAGCACGGGTGCGGCAGGACTGGGAGCCGGAAGACCTGATCGAGGTCTGGACGCTGCTCGAAGACGACATGAAGAAGGTGCGGAACAAGTCCGGGGCGACCCGGTTGGGCTTCGCACTGTTGCTCAAGTTCTTCGAGGTGGAGGCCCGGTTCCCGGAGTCCGCCAAGGAGATGCCTGCGGCGGCGGTGGAGTACGTGGCCCAGCAGGTGAAGGTGCCCGCCGGGGCGTGGGCGGACTACGACTGGCAGGGCGACCGGATCAAGCGGCACCGCAAGGAGATCCGGGAGGCGTACGGATTCCGGGCGAACACCGAGGAGGACCAGGAGCGGCTGGCCGCCGAGTTGTGTCCGGTGGAGCTGTCACGGGAGCGGCTGGCGGAGGCGGTGGTGGCCCGGTGCCGTAACGATCACATCGAGCCGCCGGCCCCGGGGCGGGTTGGGCGGCTGGTGGGCAAGGCGGTCACGGACTTCGAGGCCCGGTTCTGCCGCAGCCGGGTGGAACGGATCTCGCATGCGACGCGCTCGCGCCTGGAGGATCTGGTCGCTGGCAGCGGGGACGAGACGGGCGAGGGCGCGGACGGTGAGGGTGCGGTGTCGGGCGGCGGGCGGTCGCACTTCGCCGAGTTGAAGGCCGACCCGGGGGCGCCGGGGCTGGAGAGTCTCCTGGCGGAGGTGAACAAGCTGAACCGGGTGCGGCGGTTGGAGCTGCCCGCGGACTTGTTCGCGGACGTGTCGGAGAAGGTGGTGGACGCGTGGCGGGCGCGGGCGTCGAAGGAGTACCCGGCGAATCTGGAGCGGATGAAGCCTGCGAGGCGGCTGACGCTGCTGGCGGCGCTGTGCCATGTGCGGCAGACGGAGATCACCGACTCGCTGGTGGACCTGTTCATCCAGCTCGTGCTGAAGATCAACACCCGGGCGGAGCGGAAGGTCGACAAGGAGCTGAACGCCGAGCTGAAGAAGGTCCGGGGCAAGGAGGGGATGCTGCTGCGGGTCGCGGAGGCCGCTTTGTCGGAGCCGTCCGGCACGGTGCGGCGGGTGATCTATCCGGTGGTCGGCGGGGAGAAGACGCTGAAGGCGCTGGCGGCGGAGGCCGCGGCGAACGAGGCCCGCTACAAGGCGAGGGTCCGTACGGTGCTGCGGTCGTCGTACTCGGCACACTGGCGCCGGATGCTCTCGCCACTGCTGGGGGCGCTGGAGCTGAAGTGCAACAACACGGCCTACCGGCCTGTGATGGACGCGATCGATCTGCTCCAGCGCTACCTGGAGCAGCCGCTGAAGGAGGGCGCGTTCTTCGATCCGGCGGAGAGTGTGCCGCTGGCGGGGGTGGTGCCGGAGCACTGGCGGGCGGCGGTGGTGGACGACAAGGGCCGTGTCGAGCGCATCCCGTACGAGCTGTGCGTGTTGGTGGCGCTGCGGGACGCGGTGCGGCGGCGGGAGATCTGGGTGGTGGGGGCGTACCGGTGGCGTGACCCGGAGGATGAGCTGCCGGCGGACTTCGAGGACAACCGGGACGTGCACTACGCCGCGCTGGGCCAGCCGCAGGACGCCGGGGAGTTCATCGCCGCTCTGCAAGGCAAGCTCCGTACCTCGCTGGACCGCTTCGAGCGGGCGCTGGCGGAGGGCACGACGGGCGGGGTGGCGATCGTCAAGAAGCACGGCGAGCCGTGGATCAGGGTCTCCCCGCGCGGCAAGCAGGAGGAGCCCGAGAGCCTGGTGGCCATCAAGGGCGAGATCGAGCGGCGCTGGGGCACCATCGACCTGCTGGACATCCTGAAGTACGCCGAGTTCGACACGGACTTCATCGCCGAGTTCACCTCGGTCGCCACCAGAGAGAACCTGTCCAAGGACGTGCTGCGGCGCCGCTTGCTGCTGGTCCTGTTCGGCTTGGGCACGAACATGGGGATCAAGCGGGTCGCGGTGACCGGCAAGCACGGCGAGAGCGAGGCGACGCTGCGCAGGGTGCGGCACCTGTTCGTCAACCGCGCCAACATGCGGGCGGCCCTGCGGAAGCTGGTGAACGCCACCTTCGCCGTCCGGGACGAGATGTGGTGGGGCACCGGCACCGCGTGCGCCTCCGACAGCCGCAAGTTCGGCGCCTGGTCCTCGAACCTGATGACCGAGTGGCACCAGCGCTACCGGGGCCCCGGCGTGATGATTTATTGGCACGTCGAACGGAAATCCGTCTGCATCTACTCCCAACTCAGGTCCTGTTCGGCCTCCGAGGTCGCCTCGATGATCGAGGGCGTGCTCCGGCACTGCACCGACATGGTCGTCGACCGGCAGTACACCGACACGCACGGCGCCTCCATCGTCGGGTTCGCCTTCGCGCACATGCTCGACTTCAAGCTGATGCCGAGGCTGAAGAACATCGGCTCCGCGAGGCTGTACCGGCCGGCGGCCGGTCAGGACGACCAGTGGCCGAACCTGGGACCGGTGCTCTCCACCAAGACGATCGACTGGGACCTGATCGCCCAGCAGTACGACCAGATCGTGAAGTACACCACCGCTCTGCGCCTGAGCACCGCCGAGGCCGAGCAGGTCCTGCGCCGGTTCACCCGCGGCGGTCCCAAGCACCCGACGTACCGGGCGATCGAGGAGCTGGGCCGGGCGGTGCGGACCTCGTTCGTCTGCGACTACCTCGCCGATGTCGAGATGCGCCAAGAAATCCATGAGGGGTTGCAGGTAGTGGAGAACTGGAACTCCGCGAACAAGGACCTCTTCTACGGCAAGGACGGCGATCTGGCCGGTGCGGACAAGGAGTCCCAGGAGGTCAGCATGCTCGCGCTGCACCTGCTCCAGTCCGCGCTGGTGCACGTCAACACACTGCTGGTGCAGGAGGTGCTGGCCGATCCGAAGTGGGCGGACAAGCTCACCGACGCGGACCGGCGGGCCCTGTCGCCGCTGTTCTGGACCCATGTGAATCCGTACGGCCGGTTCGAGCTGGACATGAACAGCCGTCTCGATCTGAACCTGTCCATCCGGGCCGCAGTGCCAGGCCCGCGTGCCCCGCAGGGGGAGGAGACCGCAGCCCCGGCGTGACATCCGGGTTCCGGGGAGGGCCTGCGCTCCCTACCACGACCGCGGACGCGGCGGAGGATTCCGACGAGGAAGCCTGAGCGCCGCATCCGCCGTCCGGACCAGTCCTTGGATGCCGAGCACGATCCTGAGGGCGGGGACGATGACGTACCGAAACGACGCGGGGGTCTCCTGACCATCGCGGGGGGGGCGTCACAAGGCAACCCTGCGCGGACGAGCTGAGCTGCTCCCGATGGAGCCGCATTGCCCCTCGACGTCTCTGAAGGGTGTCCAGCTGCTGTCCTGGTTTCGCTGGGTGTGGAGCACGCGCTGTGCTGACGTGAGGACCACGACCTGCAGCGTTTTCTGGGCTCCGGCTTCACACCCGACGTACTCAATCTGGCCGACGTCGCCCGCCTGGGTCTCCACATCACCTAGCGGGGTCCAAGCCCCGGCAGGCGTCCTGACGGCGTGCTTGACGTTACCGTCGCCGGTGATGGCACACAGGTGCAGATCTGGGCCGATGCACGCGCATGACGCCTGGAGAAACGAGCCTGTTTCTCCGGCCACCATCTCGACGTCGATGAAGGGCGACCAACTGTCGTTGGTGGACACCCTCAGCGTGGTGTGTTTGAGACGGTAGTCGTTGGTGACCGCCACCACATGCAGTTGGTCGCTGAGCGGACCGTCGTAGTAGGCGCATGCGACGGAGCGGGCCGAGCCGATGTCGCTGGCCTGCTGCTCGATGTTCCCAAACGGCATCCAGGCACCGTTGCCGTACCTGAGGGTGTGCCACAGGTCGCCGTTCACGTCACAACCGACCACATGGAGTTGCCATCGTGTCAGGCCCCCTCCGATGCTCTGCAGGCTGCCGTGAGCGGCATCGACGCCGAGGAAGGGCGGGCGTTGACCTGCCTGCGTCTCCACATCGCCGAACTGTGTCGCCTTGCCCTCGTTGTCCCATAGGGAGTGCCAGAGCCCTCCGCCGAAGGCAGCTGTCGCCAGGATCTGCATCTCCGCAGTACCCAGGTGGCTCACCGCGAGGTCGCCTGCTGCACCGGGGAGAGCGGGATTTTGGAGTCGGAGAGCCGGTGACCAACTGCCGTTGACGGCCCGACGGGTGAACCAGATCTGACCGCCATCGGTCACGAAGAACACGTAATTTCCGTTGCCGAGAGCCATCTGGTCCCCGCCCCCTGACTCCTTGGCCATATGTGTGCATCACATGGTTGCGTTCCGGAGCCGAGTACGGCAGGTGCGGAAGCAGAAATCCGTCACCTGAAGGACAGAGCTGGCGGTCCAATACGTACGGGGGTGTAGCTCATCCTCCAGTCGGTATCGGCCGACGGCGGCTTGGATCAGGCGGTGGTCGCAAACACCCATCGGCGGTACATCTTCCCGTCCACAGCCCGCGCCGACATCGAGGACGCCGCCGCCTGCCTGTTCCGCACAGGGCTACTCCGCCCGGCACCAGGCCTTCAATAAACGAACGTTTTCTGAAGATCACCGTTTCAAGATTAAAAAGAGCCGGGAGCCCTTCAAAAACCCCTTCAAAAACCTGTGTGCTTCAAGAACCTTCGACCACTGTTTTCTGACATGATCCGGGATCATGAGTGACACTCCGGAGCCGTCCGGCCACCCCGAACTCCATGTCGCCGAGCCGCTCGTCCGCACCGAGATCAAGATCGGGTACGCGAGGGTGTCCGGCGGCGGGCAGAAGCTCGACCGGCAGATCGACGCCCTCACGGCCGCCGGGTGCCGGAAGATCTTCTCGGACAAGCAGTCCGGCAAGAACGCGCTCCGTCCGGAACTGAAGGCGTGCCACGCCTTCCTCGACTCCGGCGACACCCTCGTGGTCCCCTCGCTCGACCGCTACGGCCGCAGCCTCCAGGACCTCATCAACATGGTCGCCGAGCTGCGCGAGCGAGGCGTCGGCTTCACCTCGCTGCACGAGAACCTCGACACCACCACTCCCGGCGGCCGACTCGTCTTCCACGTGTTCGCCGCCCTGGCGGAGTTCATCCGCGAACTCATCGTCCAGGGCACCCGCGAGGGCCTGGCCGCCGCCCGCGCCCGCGGCCGGGTCGGCGGGCGCCCCACCGTCGCCACCGAGGAAGTCATCAAGGCCGCCCGCGACCTCCTGCCCGACCCCGGACGCTCCATCACCTCGATCGCCAAAATGCTGGGCATCTCCCCGGGCACCCTCTACAACCACATCCCCGATCTCCAGGACCTGCGCGCCGCCGGCGCCGTCCCCCACCAACTCGCAGCCGCTCAGCGGTGACACCGCTTCAAGAGAAGAGACCCGCATGAGATTCGGAGAACCGGTTCGCGCGGCTGATGAGCCAGGCGGAACAGTGCATTTCCCGCCCGTCGAGAACGGGCTCGACTATCTGCTCAGCGTGGTCGAGTCCCTTGCCCGCGAACAGCACGAGGTGACCCCTCGCCACCTGAAGTACGCAGTGCTGCACCTTCAGGCCGCGACCGAGGTGCTGCTGAAGTACCGGCTCTACCTCGAACACTGGACCCTGGTCTTGCAGAACCTGGACGTATCCCGGGCGAACAAGAGCAAGAAGATGACCCGCGAACTCTTCGATCGGGGCGACTTCGTCAGCTGTACCCCCGAGGAGACCGTGGAACGACTCCGCAGCGTCCTCGGGCTGACCATCAGCGATCAGGAACAGAAGCAGATTCTTGACCTGGCCAAATCCCGCAACGCGTTGCAGCACTACGGCTTGACCGACGCGGACGGAACGATCGAGGCCCGTACCGCGGAGGTGCTGGACTTCCTGGTCCGGTTCCTCGACGAATCACTACTGCCGAAGCTGGAACCGGCGGACCGTGACCAGGTCACCGAAGACGTGGAGCACATCCGCAGTGGCCTCACGAAAATCCGTTCCTACGTGCAGCGACGCATGGAACGGCTGAAGGACCAACTCGATCCGCACAAGGAACGCAACCTCCAATGTCCCGACTGCCGGCAGTGGGCCCTGCTGGCAGGCGAACCGACCTCATGCCTGTTCTGTCCGGCAACCACCGACTCCCAGCTGACCGCATGGAACTACGCGACGTACGTCCTCCGCCTTCCCTGGCGCAGCCCCCCGCCGACAAACGATGTGTTCAGCCAACCGGCCACTCCTCCGGTCGACCCTTGCCCGGACTGCGGCACCGACACCCTGGTACGAGGCGCCGTCACCGCTGCCGCGCCTGACCGTCCCACCAATTTCTGCTTCAACTGCGCCACTTCCTTCCCCGATCTCTGCGAGATCTGCCGCCAGCCGTTCCGGGCCGTGGACGAGCAATCCATCTGCGGCAACTGCCTCCTCGGACCGGAGGATTGAGACTGAAGGAACTGAAGGATTCGATCAAAGGCGACCTCCTCCGCTCTCTCGGCGGAGAAGCCCAAGCCCGCCGTGCCCCACTCGAAGCCTCCGGGCAACTGACGTTCGAGCTGTAGCGCCTACTCGCACCGTGGGTCAGAGATAGGAGTCCGGGGCCAAGTTGGGCCGTGATCCCGCGCCTCTCACGTCTCCAAGATCATTCCTTGGCCCCTTTTGGGCTTATCTCGCAACCCCGACCTGCGACTCAGTCCTTAGCGTTGTTTTTTCGGCGAGAACTACTGGGACCCCAAGGAGAGCAGCCAATGAGCAAAGGCACAAAGCACAGGGCACGCAGGGATGTCCTGATGGCTGCCCTCCGCGACGCTGCGCCGAGGGCAGTGGAGGTTCCCTGTCCGGCGCTGTCAACCGAGGACCGGAAGAGGCTTCCAGAGGATGCGATAGTGCGGGTGCCGGGCAGTGAGCGAATCACCGCGCACACACTGAGGCGGCACGGCTGGACGTCGAGAATGATCACACTGATGGGCAAGCCGACGCGGGGGCCGGATGGCGTCCGGAATGTCTACGAGCCGATCCGGGTCGCCTCCAACGCCTCGCAGGGTTTCTTTCAGGAGATGCTCGCGCGGCACTATCAGGAGCAGTTGAGCGCCCCGTCGCTGGTTCGGGCAAGGCGGCCGGTTCCGAAAAGGACACCGCAGCCAGCGCCACCACCTCCCGACCTGCTATCCGGTGTCATGGTCTCGCACGCAGAGAAAGTTCGCGCCACACCGGTTCCCCAGCCTCGGGCGGCCGACGGTCCAATGGTGGATTCCCGTTCCTGCCCTGTGTGCGGCAAGGGCGGCGTGCCAGTAGGTCGGTACCGACACCAGCGGTGCGACGGACTCCGGAGTTCGGGCGAGAATGCCGTCGAGGCTCCGGCCGCAGCCGTCGGCAGTGTCGAGTACCGGCGGTTAGTGGCCGCGGTAGAGGAGCGCGAAGCACGGACGCGCGGTCAGCGTAGTGGCGCGGGAGGATCCCGGCCGGTTCGGCTTCCGGCGGCACGCGAAGCTGTTCTTCTGAGGTGCGGCGGCCGGTGCGAGAATCCGAACTGTGGCGGTCAGCCTGCGGACGTGAAAGACGATGGGACTCCGATTCTGGAAGTTGATCACCTGGAGGAGATCGCGGCTGGCGGCCGTGACCATCCCGAGCAGATGGTCGCGCTGTGCCCGAACTGCCATGCGGTCAAAACGCACGGACGCACGCGGGAGGCCCTGCGAAGTCTGCTGGCCGAGGTGGCGGCCCATGCGCACGCCAGGTGGAACCGCGAGGTAGCCCTGTCCTGACGTCCCGTTCGCAGGGTCCCCGGCATCGACACGTAGACCTTCAAGATCATCTCATGGGCTTCTGGGCATATCTTGGCTGGACCCCGAGGACGTTGCTGGGCTGCCCATGGAACTGCCCTCGGCCACTTTGCACCGTGGGCCAGAGATAGGACACCGGGGCCTACTCGGACACAGGTCACCGAGGTCCGGGAAAACCTGGGTGATCCTTGAATTTCTCGGCCGCCCGGATCATAAAGTCCAGCTTCTCTCGGGCCGGTTCTTCGCGGTCGGCCAAGAGCATCGCCTCGGCGTACCCATAGGCGTAACCGATCATGATGTTGGCCGGGGGCGTCGACTCGGCTTGGCGGTCACTCAGGAACCCGAACCATTGGTCGAGTTCGTCCTTCAGAGGGCTGCTGTGCAGATCGCTAGTCGGGGGTGTCCGCAGCGGCGTGCGGCCAACCTCGATGGCTTCTGCCGCCTCCAGCTCGTCGTAGCTGACGGTTCCTTCGCCGCGGCACTCGTCGCACTTGTCCCAGACGAGTTCGCCTTCGGTTCCGATGACTTGCAGGGATCCGTCCCCATCGCACTCGCTGCACGTGAACTCGTACTCCCCTGCTACCAATGCCATCTGAGTGCCCCTCCCCGTGAATCGTGCTGCGACAACGACGATGCTACGCAGCTGCCGCTTCTCCGGGAGCGAGGACAGGAAGCTCCAGGCGAACTCGTCCACCCCGACGTGACCCGCGAGCTGCGGCGGGAGGTCTGCGAGGAACAGAGCGCCCGCCCGACCACGGCGCCGGTACTGGCGGCGCTGGTCAAGGCCGGTGTTCCACACCGGCCGGGAAAACGAGGGCTATGGCGGTTACTCAGCGCTACACGCCACCTGGTGGTGGCGATACGAGAACAGGGCCTTGTATAGGTGCAGTTATTATAGCCGGACTTATCCTATGCAATCAGGGCATTGTCTTTCTCCTCAATGCGGTCTCTCGGGCCAGCGACGGCTTCATGTTCACCGCGACCGAGGCCACCGAGATCCAACTGATCGACCTGCTCCGCCTCTATCGCGGAGAGTGACCTCTGATCTGTCCCGTAGGGCGGGGGACCGATCTGCCGCCCCTGTCGGCGAAGGGTGTTGCCGGGCGCGGTCGGCGTGGCGATCGTGGCATGCTGCGGTGTCGGCGATCGCACGGGCGTTCGGCGTTCGGTGTTCGGGTCGAGCAGGCGCCGGGCGGGGTGGGGAAGGCGGTCGGATGGAGCGGTCTGCCGAGGGTGGCCTTCCGCGTGTGCTGCCCAGCCTCAGTGTTCCGCGTTTCGTCGGTCGAGCGGCCGAACTGCACCGGCTGACGGACGCCTTGGCCCGGCCGTCGGCCGCGGTTCTCGTCGAGGGTGAGGCCGGGATCGGCAAGAGCCGACTCGTTCAGGAGGCGCTGGACGAGCCCGGTGTCGCCGCCCGGCGGGTGTTGGCCGCCATGTGCCCTCCGTTCCGGGAGGCCCTCACCCTCAGCCCGGTCGTCGATGCCGCCCGTGAAGCCCGGCCCGATGTCGCCGAGTTGGCCCTCACTCCGCTCGCCGGGGTGCTGCGCCCGCTGTTCCCGGAGTGGGGGCAGGACCTGCCGCCGGCCCCCGAGGCGCTGTCGGACGCGGGCGCCGCCCGGCACCGGCTCTTCCGCGCACTGGCCGAACTGCTGGACGTCATGGGCGTCGGCGTGCTGGTCCTGGAGGACGTCCACTGGGCCGACGAAGCCACCCTGGACTTCCTGCTGTTCCTCGCCTCTCGACGGTCTCGCCGGATGAGCCTGGTGCTGACCTACCGTCCCGAGGACGTGGCGCCGGAGTCCGCGCTGATGCGGCTGATCTCCCGGCCCCCGGCCGGCACCGGGTACGTACGGATCTGTCTCGGCGCGCTGGACGTGCCGCAGACCGCCGAGTTGATGTCGTCGATGCTGGACGGGGAACACGTCTCCGAGACTTTCGCGTCGTTCCTCCAGGAACGGACCGATGGAGTGCCGCTGGCGATCGAGGAGTCCGTCCGGCTGCTGCGCGACCGGGCCGATCTGGTCCGGCGCGACGGCGAGTGGGTGCGCAGGACGCTGGCCGACATCGCGGTCCCGCCCACCATCCGGGACGCCGTCGCCGAGCGCGCCGCGCGCCTCACCCCGGATGCGCAACGCGTGCTGCGGGCCGCCTCCGTGCTGGCCGAACCGGTCGGCCCGGCCGTCCTCGCGACGGTGAGCGGGCTCCCGGACAACGTTGCCGGAGGGGCCGTGGACGCCGCCGTACGCAGTGGACTGCTCGGCGAGGACCGGGCCGGCCGGGTCAGTTTCCGGCACGCGCTGGCGGCCCGCGCGGTCTACGACATGACGCCCGCGCCCGACCGCCGGGCCCTGCACCGGGGAGCGGGCCGCTCACTGCGGGCCATGACGCCGCAGCCGGTGGCCCGGCTCGCCCACCACTACCGGGAGGCGGGGGACACCGGGCGGTGGCGCGAGTACGCGGAACGGACCGCCGACCTCGCCCTGGCCTCCGGGGACCATCGCACCGCCGTAGGACTGCTCCACGAGTTGCTCACCGGGAGCGATCCGCCCGCCGCCTCGATGGCCCGGTGGGCACAGAAGATGCCGGTCATGGCCTTCACCGGGCTTGTCAGCCGGGGCGACCTGACCCGCGCGCTGCGCAGGGTGCTGGAGGGGGAGGCACTCGCTCCGCACGACCGCGCGGCCGTCCGGACCCAACTGGGGAGGATGCTGCTGCACACGGCCGAGTACGCTGCCGCAGCAGCGGAGTTGGAGAGGGCGCTGCCGGATCTGGCCGGCGATCCGTTCCAGGCCGCTTGGGCGATGAACACGCTCGGCAGCCCGCCGAGCACCCTGATGTCCGCCGGGGAGCACCGCCGTTGGCTGGACCGGGCGGCCGACGCGGCCCGGCTGCCGATGACGGCGGACCAGCGCCTTGCTCTGGTGGGGGACCGGGCAACTTCCTTGCTGGAGATGGGAGATGAGGCCGGCTGGGCCGTGGCCGCGGAGCTGCCCGACACCGCGACGACCCCGGAAGGAATGATGCAGCTGGCCCGCGGCGGACTCAACATCGGTAACTCGGCCATGCGTTGGGGCCGCTACGGCGAGGCCAGAGCGCTGCTGACGACCGGGCTGGCCAGGGCCGAAGAGCACCGGTATCAGCGGCTCCAGGACATGATCCGGGTGACGCTGGTGCACCTGGACTGGTTCACCGGCGCCTGGGACGGACTGGCCGAGCGAGCCGCCGCCCTGGCAGGGGTGGAAGAGGAACCCGTGGTCCAGCTGGACGCCCTGCTGATCACGGCCCTGCTGGACCGGGCGACCGGCGGCGGTGGAGCAGCGGATCCCGGCCCCGTGGCGGTGGCGGTGGCCGAAGGAGGGTTCGGGACCGTCGAGGAGCGGCTGCGCCAGGTGCTCGACGCGGGGCTGCGGCGGGGCATCGTGGATCTGCCGCTGGAGCCCGCGGCAGCCCTGGCGCGGATCCGGCTCGCCGAGGGGTCGGCCGCCGAGGCGCTGGAGCTGACGGACGGACCGGCCGACGTCGTGGCCCGCAAGGACATCTGGCTGTGGGCCACCGAGTTCGCACCGGTGCGGACCGGCGCGCTGCTCGCGGTCGAACGGCCGGACCGGGCAAGGCAGTTCGTCGCGGACCTGGCCGAGGGGCTCAGTGGGAGGAACCTGCCGGCAACGGACGCGGCCCTGGAGACGTGCCGCGGAGTGCTGGCACAAGGAGAGGGCCGCAGTGTCGAGGCAGCCGCCGCGTTCGGCCGGGCCGTCACCGCCTGGCAGCGCCTGCCCCGGCCGTACGAGGCACTGCTCGCGGCCGAACGCCGGGCCAGCTGTCTGCTGGCAGCGGGGGACAGGGACACCGGACTGGCCGAACTCGCCCGCGCGCAGGCCGGGTTCACGGCTCTGGGAGCCCGGACGGACGCCGCCCGGGTGCACGACGCGCGCCGTGCGGCCGGGGCGCCGGTACGAGAGGTGTGGCGCGGCGGGCGGCGCGGCTACGGCGACCAACTGTCCCCGCGCGAGCTGGAAGTGGTCCGGCTGATGCTCACCGGACTGACCAACCCGGCCATCGCACGGGCACTTTCCCGTTCCCCGAAGACCATTGCCGCGCAGCTGAACTCCGCGATGCGCAAATACGGAGTGACCTCGCGTACCGCACTGGCGGTCAGCCTGACACAGGCCGGAATCACCCCGTCGGAAGACCACAACACCGGTACGGGCACCGAACTTTAGGTCATCCGCCCCATCGCGAGGACCCGCGGCGACGATCGATACTCAGTGCGCGCAGGGTCCGTAAGCCGTTCCGCACCCCAACTGGGCACGACCGGAAGGGCGTCCGTCCGCCGGAGAGCGACCCCAACAGCGACTACGAACCTCTCTGATCCCGGCCCGATCGGGTCCTGAACGCGACGAAAAGGGTGTTCCTTGCTGTCCCCTTCGCATTCCTCCTTGCTGTCCTCAAGACGTGCGCGCGTACGCGCACCCCTCTCCCTTCTCATAGCCGGCTGTCTCGGCGCCGGAGCTCTCGCCGCGATATCACCGGCCACCGCCTCCGCGGCCACCCCCGCCGACTCCTCCAGGGCCTCCGACCTGCTCAACGCCGTGCCGCAGGACAACGTCCCGCAGAACTACGTCCCGGCCGGCTGCAACAATCCGAGCCTCGAGGACGGCGTGGCCCAGTGCTTCGCCGACGTGGTCACCGGCTCCGACCACATCGTCAAGCCGCATGCGAGCGCGCCCCCGTCCCAGGCGCTGGGCCCGGCCGACATCCAGGCGGCCTACGACCTTCCCGCCGGCGGCGAGGGCAGGACGGTGGCGATCGTCGACGCGTACGGCAACTCCCACGCCGAGGCCGACCTGGCCGAGTACCGCAAGCACTACGGGCTGCCCGAGTGCACCACCGCCAACGGCTGCTTCCGCAAGGTCGATCAGAGAGGTGGCACGGACTACCCCGCCGACGACGCGGGCTGGGCACTGGAGACCGCGCTCGACCTCGACGCCGTCTCCGCCGCCTGTCCGGCGTGCGACATCCTTCTCGTGCAGGGTGATTCGGCGAGCCTGGACGATCTGGGCACCGCGGTCGACACCGCCGTACGCCTGGGCGCCAAGTACGTCTCCAACTCCTACGGTCTGCCCGGCGAGGGCGCCTTCCAGACCGCGTACGACCACCACTACGACCATCCCGGTGTGGCCGTGGTCGCGTCCACCGGCGACACCGGCCATGTCCAGAACTGGCCCGCCACCAACCCCAACGTGGTGGCCGCCGGCGGCACCCGGCTGACCCGTGCCGAGGGCACCGAGCGCGGCTGGACGGAGTCCGCCTGGACCTCCGGCGGATCGGGCTGCTCGCTGTACGAGGCCCAGCCCGCCTATCAGAGGGGGCTCGCCACCGGCTGCGACACCCGGGCGACGGCTGACGTCTCCGCGGTCGCCGACCCCGCGACCGGCCTGGCCGTGTACCACACGGTGGGCGAGGACGGCTGGCTGCAGGTGGGCGGCACCAGCCTCTCCGCGCCGCTGATCGCGGCGATGTACGCGCTGGCGGGCACCCCCGTCGAGGACACCTACCCGGTGACCTACCCGTACATCAACGCCTCCGGGCTGACCGATGTCACCGAGGGCGCCAACGACGACTGCGGCACGGTGACGTGCACCGCCGGCGCCGGCTGGGACGGGCCGACCGGTCTCGGCACCCCGGTGGGCGTGTCAGCGCTGGCCTTCGGCGTCCATGGAACGCTGTCCGGACGAGTCACCGACAGCGAGTCCGGCGCCCCGCTCGCCGGTGCGGGGCTGGCCATCTCCGAAGAGGAGACGGACGGCCGGGAGTACCGGGTCACCACCGACGCCGAAGGCGCGTACAGCCTCCCTGTCGCGGTGGGCGACTACCGGATCACCGCCACCGACTTCGGCTACCGGGAGATCACCCGCTCCGGGGTGAGCGTCGCCGAGAACCAGAGCACCACCGCCGACCTGGCCCTGGTGAAACTGCCCACCCGTACGGTGTCCGGCACCGTGAAGGACGGCAGCGGGCACGGCTGGCCCCTGTACTCGAAGATCACCATCGACGGCTATCCGAACGGCGCTGTCTACACCGACCCCTACACCGGCAAGTACAGCGTGGACCTTCCGGAGAAGGCCACCTACGACGTCCACGTGGCCCCGGTCTACCCCGGCTACCGGAGCACGGACCTGAGCGTCCCGGTGGGCACGGCCGACGTACGTACCGACGTCGCGCCGGACGTGGACCTGGCGGCCTGTGTCGCGCCCGGCCACGCCTACCCGGCCGAGACCGGTTTCGAGGGCTGGACCGGCACTACGCCGGAGCACGGCTGGACCGTCGTCAATCACGGGACGGACGGCGCCGCCTGGGACTTCGCCGACAGCTTCCTGGCCAACTACACGGGCGGAACCGGGAACTGGGCCACCGCCGACCCCTGGGGCCGGGGCGGTGTCCGCGAGGACACCGAACTCGTCTCGCCCACCTTCAGCCTGGCGGGCCAGAGTTCACCCGTTCTCGCCTTCGACGCCCTCTACGCCCCCAGCAAGGACTCGGTGGCCGACGTCGACCTCAGCCTCGACTCGGGCGCGACGTGGACCACGGTGTGGCACCGGGACACGGCCGAGTACCTGGGCCGTGTCGAGGTTCCCCTGACCCGGGCGGCGAACGCGAAGAACGTGAAGGTGCGCTTCCACTACTCCGGCAGCGGCCTGTCGATCTGGCAGCTCGACACCGTCACCGTCGGCTCCTGTGCGGCCGTGAGCGGAGGCATCGTCGCCGGAAAGGTCGTCGACGGCAACACCGGCGACACCGTCACGCCCGCCACCATCACCGACACCGCCGACAAGTACGCGACGGCGACCACCGTGGCCACCCCCGACGACCTGGCGTTGGCCGACGGCTACTACTGGCTGTTCAGCGAGCCCACCGGACGTCACACCTACCGGACGGCCGCCGCCCGCTACGCCACCTCGACCGGCACCCTCACCACCCGGCCGGACAAGGTCAACCGGTTCGACCGCACGCTCAAGGCGGGCCGCCTGGCGGTGAGTTCGGACGCCCTCTCCGTCAGCGAGTCACTGGGCGGATCAGGCAGCAAGAAGGTCACCTTCACCAACAAGGGGCAGGCGCCGCTGCACGTCAACCTCGGTGAGCAGAGCACCGGTTACACCTCACCGGACGGCACACCCACGTCCACGTCGGACTCCTCGACAGGCGCCCCGACACTGCGCGTCAGGGGCAACTACGCACCAGGACCGATGAGTTCCACCTCCTCGGCTGCGAGGAGCACATCGAGCGCCCCGCCGACCACGACCACGGCATCGGCAGCGGCATCAGGATCGACCGGACCCTGGACCGGCATCGCCGACTACCCCGAGCCCGTCATGGACAACGCGGTGGGCACCTACCAGGGCAAGGTCTACTCCGTCGCCGGAGTCTCCAGTCTCTTCGGCGGGGAGTACCTCAGCCGCGGCTATGTGCACGACCCGTCCACCGACGCCTGGACACCCATCGCCGACCTCCCCGAGGCCCTGGAGTCACCGGGCGGGGCGTTCGTCGACGGGACCATGTACGTCGCCGGCGGCTGGACCGAGGGCGGTGCCCGCGCCACGCTCTACGCGTACCACCCCACCACCGACACCTGGACCCGCCGCGCCGATCTGCCCCAGGCGTTCGGCATGCCGAACGTGACCGTCCTCGACGGCAGCCTGTACGTCATCGGAGGCTGCACCGGATCCGGCTGTACGGACATGGTCAGCACCGTCTACCGCTACACCCCGGCCACCGACACCTGGACCCGCCGCGCCGACTACCCGTTCCCCATGGAACGCGCGGCCTGCGCCGGCATCACCGGTGAACTGGTCTGCGCCGGGGGCCTCTCGGGCAGCGACGCCAAGAGAGCGACCTACCGATACAGCCCCTCCGCCGACACCTGGACCCGTGCGGCCGACATGCCCGACACGCGCTGGGGCGCCGTCGCCGGCGGGAACGACGGCAGACTCCAGGTCGTCGGCGGCATCGCCGGACGGGACGCGGTCAACACCGTCGTCGAATACGACCCGGTGTCCAACACCTGGTCCGACCTGCCCAACACCGCCTCCACGCTCTTCCGAGCCGGCGGCGGCTGCGGGATCTACCGCGTCGGCGGCATGACCACGACCTACGACACCGCCTCGTCGGCCGAGGTCCTGCCCGGGCACGACCAGTGCGACGGCGACGACGTCACCTGGCTGTCGACGGACAAGACCTCGTTCGACCTCGCCCCCGGCCGTTCCACCACGGTCACCGTCCGCGCGGACGCCTCCGCCGTCGCCACGGCCGGCACCTACACCGCGCGGCTCACTTACAGCACCGACGCCCCCTACGCCGGAGCATCGGTCAAGGTCAGCCTCAAGGTCACGATCCCGCGGACCTGGGGCCATCTCTCCGGAACGATCACCGACAGGCACACGGGAGCGCCGCTCGCCGGGGCCACCGTCCTGATCTGCCCGGTGGCGCACGCCGGAACGACCCGCTGCGACCACCTCGCCCACACCGTACGCACCGACTCCGACGGCCGCTACGACCTCTGGCTGGACGCCCGCCCGAACCCGCTGCGGATCACGGCCTCGGCCACCGGTCACCGCCCGGCAGCCAAGGAGGTGACCCTGCCGCCGGGCCGCGCTACGACGGCCAACCTGTCGCTGACCGCGACCTGATCCGCCGGACAGGCCCTGGAGACCGAGCGGGAGCGAGTCCTGTCGCCAGGTCTCCTGCTCGGACCCAACCGGCCTCCCGGCGGACCGGCCTCAGGCCGAGCAGTTCGTCGCGGAACCGTCGGCCGTGGCGGTGACGGCGACGCGGTAGCCGGCCCCGGAGTCGAATTCGGGGCCGGGCTCGCTCTCCTCCGCGTCGAGGATCTCCTCGGTCAGGAAGTAGACATCCAGCATCTTCGTGTCGTCCGCCTCGCCGCGGGTGAAGCACAGGCTCGCGGGCCGGGCATCCTTCGAGGACTGCCGGGTGGACTGAGACGGCTTCCAGCCTTCGCGCTCCGCTGCGGCCCGGTAGTGCCGGGTCACGTCGGTCTTGTCGCCCTCGCCGTCGCCGGGGAGGACGTAGGTCCGCTCGGCGTACAGCCATGCCTCGCCGCTGTCCTCCCAGCAGCCGGACTCGAGGTCCTCGAAGCCCTGGGGGACGACTGCCCCTTGAGGCAGCGAGTCGAGAACGCCGTACGACTTCAGCTCGTCGACCCGGCTCTCGGTGCCCTCGCAGCCCGAGGCGGAGACGGCATCCGTGAGGGTCTGGCAACCGGTGAGGGCGCTGGTCGCCAACGCGGCCGTCAACGTGGCTCTCAACAGGGGTGCCGTGCACCAGCTGGTTCTCTTACGAGGGGTCAAGCCGACTCCTGTGCTGGGGAATTGGGAAATTGCGTGTGGTGGATGGTGTCGGCCTGGCGGTGCAGGCCGGTGAGGTGGTCGGAGAGCAGGGCGCCGTCCAGCATCAGGGTCAGGTGGTACAGCTCCTGGTCGCTCTGACGCACCATGCGTGTGCTTCGCCGGAACCTCGTCGGCAGGAAGGACACCTGCATCACGGTCGCCGGGCCCAGCTCCAACAGCCGTAGCTCGCCCCAGAATTCGGCCGCGTGGGTGCTGATGAAATCGTTCGAGCGCGTACGGGCGATCAGTTCCCGCCAGTAGTCGAACCTGTCCGCCGCAGGCACGTCCTCACTGCGGAACACCGTCCCGATCATTCCGTCGCCCACCGATCCCCCCGCCGTGCACGTCCGCCGTCATCCTCACCCCTTGACGGCCGACGGGTCTACGGCGTCACCGTGGCGCTCGGTACGGCGTCGACCCCGTTCTGGCTCGGCGTCGGAGCGTCGTCCGCCGCGCTCGCCCCTGTCGTGGCCTCCGGGGTGGACACGGGTGCCTGGTCGGGCGGGGCGATGGACGCCTCGCCGGACTCCGCCGTGGCCGCCTCGCTGGGCTCGTCGGAGGGGACGGCAGTGGAGGGTTCGGGGGACTCCGGGGTGGAGGGCAACGGCGTCGGGTCGGTGCTGGGGTCGGTGGTGGCGTCCGAGGTGGGAGGTGTTGCCGGGACGGTCGAGACGGGTGGGGCCATGGGGATCGTGGGGGAGCGGGGGGACTCCCCTGTCGTCAGGCTGAGGGGGAGCGCGATCAGGGCGGCGACCACGCAGGCCATGCCCACCCCGGCCGCCGTACGGACTCGGCGGCGGCGGGTCGCGGTGCGGCGGATCTCCTCGTAGCGGCCCGGGGGTGCGCCCAGATAGGTGGGCGTGGGGCCGAGGAGGACCAGGAGGGGGTCGTCCGGGGCGTGCTCGGGGCTGGTCGGGTCGAACGGTCCGAATTCCGGGTCTTCTTCGTCGTCAAAGCGTGTGGTCAAGGCTTTTCCTCAGGTGGGCGCGGAGCAGTTCTCGGGCCGCGTGGAGGTCGGCCTTGACGGTTCCTTCCTTGCGTCCGGTCAGCGCGGACACGTCCCGGATCGGCATGTCAGCGTAGTAGTGCAGGAGGATCGGGACGCGCAGTCGTTCCGGCAACGACTGGACCAGCATGCGGATGGACGGGTCCGCCGGGTCGGCGTGGGGGCGCAGCGCCGCTTCCGTGGTCACATGGCGCATCGCCCTGCGCTCGCGTTCCATCTTGCGCCAGTGGTCCCGGACGATGTTGGCCGCCGTCACATAGAGGAAGCCGCGTGGCTCCTCCACCGACGTCCAGCGCGCCCACAGACGGGTGAACGCCTCCGAGGCGATCTCGTGGGCCGTCTCGTCGTCGTCGACGAGCCGGCGGCACCAGCCGGCCAGGCGCGGGTAGAGGGCAGCGAACAGCTCGGACGCTGCCTTGTCGCGGGACCGTTTCAACGCTCTCCATGGTGCTGTTGCCACCGGCGTGGCACTCGTGGGGGAGGACGGCGGTTCGGCGGCGTACGTTCCGCCGTTCCGCCGTCCTTTCTGCGCAAGTACGCTCACGGGCTCGTGGCCGACCCGCTCACGGGCTCGTCGACGATGTCAGCGCGGCGAAGACGATCACGTTGTCGAGGTAACCGTTCTCGTCCCGGGGGCCGCCGCACGTGATGAGCCGAAGCTCGGGGCGGTCCACGTTCCCGTAGACGTCGTCCGCCGGGAAGTCGGCCTTGGCCACCGTCCGCAGGGAGGTCACCGTGAACTCCGTCTCCGTGCCGTTCTCCAGACGCGCCACGATCTTCTCGCCCCGGCGCAGCCGCCCGAGGTCGTGGAAGACACCGTCCCCGTACGAGCCGACCGTGACATGCCCGAGGATGACCGACGGGCCGGTCTGACCCGGCGTCGGCGACTTCTCGTACCAGCCCGCCTGGTCGTGGTCGGTGACCGGAGGGACCTCCACGGTGCGGTCCGGGGCCAGCCCCAGCCGCATGACCGGGGTGTCGACCCCGATCGCGGGGATCCGGAGCCGGACCGGGGCCGAACGGCCCACCGCCGGCACCGACTTGGCGGAGGTGTTCGTGGAGGCGGGGGCGTTCTTGGACGCCGAGGCCGAAGGTGACGTGGCGGTCCCGGAGGTCCGTACGCCCTCGCCGTCGGAGGAACAGCCCACGAGCAGCGTGGCAACGGTCGCCGTGGCCGCCGTGCCGAAGGCGCGCCTGGAGAGCACGGTCACGCCCCGGTCGCCCGCCGACGGACTACGAGGAACACGGCCGCGCCACCGACGGCGAACGCGGCGGCGGCGCCCCCGCCGATCAGCGTCCCCGGTACGCCGGAGTCCGACGAGGCCGGCGTCACGCCGGTGTCGGGGGCGCCCGCCGGCACCTCGGCGACCTGGGCCGGGTCCTGGTTGGGGTCGGTGGTGGGCCCGTCGCTGGGCGCCTCGCTGGGCACCGGGCTGGCTTCCTCGGCCGGGTCCTGGGTCGGCGCGGTGGTCGGGGCCTCGGTGCCCTCGGACGGCGCGGTGCTGGGGACCGGGGTCGCGGTGCCGTCGGCGAACGCGGGCGCGGTGCCCGCCAGTACGGCGGTGGCCGCGAGTGCCACGGCGCTGAGGACGGTACGGCGCACGGTACGGCGCATGGAGTCGCTCTCTTTCGTCGGTCCGCCCGGAAGTGACGGATCGTGCGAAGAGACGAGGCAGCCGGGGATCGGGTTGTAAAGAACTGGCAAAGTCGCCGGAGGGGCGCCAACTCCGCAGCCCCGTACCTCCGTTGCGGGTCCTACCCGGCCGCGTCCCTCAACTCGCTGAGGAACGGAACCAGTACCGCGTTCACCTCCTCCGGCCGTTCCTGCTGCGTCCAGTGGCCGCAGCCCTCCAGCACCACCGGCGCGCGCCGCAGGTTGGGCATCAACTCCGGTAGTTGCTCGATGAGTCGGGGCGTTCCCGGAAACGCCGCGACCAGGTCCTTGTCGCCGTACACGTAGAGCGCGGGCGGGCTCACCACCGCCCCGTGCCAGGCCGCCGTCAGTTCCCAGTTGCGGTCGATGTTGCGGTACCAGTCGAGGGCGCCGGTGAAGCTGCCCGCGAAGCTGTCGGTGAGGTGGTCGAGGTCCGCCTCGGTGAGCCAGGCCGGGAGCTTCTCCGGGTCGGGCATCGTGTCCAGCCAGCCCTGGCCGGCCTCGACCAGCGGCTGCTTGCCGGTGCCCGCGTCGGGGCCGTCGCCGGAGAAGGCGTACAGGCACTTGCGGAGGGCGGTGCGCGGGTCGCGGGCCAGTTCGGCGTCGGCGATTCCGCCGGGACGGTTGAAGTAGTTCCAGTAGAAACGGCCGCCGAACATCGCCTCCATCACGCCCAGCGGCCGGCGGTCGCCCCGGAACGGCGGCGGCACGCTCAGGCCCGCCACCCCGCGCACGGCGTCCGGGCGCAGCAGCGCGGTGTGCCAGGCCACGGGCGCGCCCCAGTCGTGCCCGACGACGTACGCCGTCTCCTCACCGAGCGCGTGGATCAGCCCGACCACGTCCCCGACCAGGTGCAGGATGCTGTACGAGGACACGTCCTCGGGGCGGTCGCTGCCGCCGTATCCGCGCTGGTCGGGGGCGACGACCCGGAATCCGGCGGCGGCCAGCGGGCCGAACTGGTGGCGCCAGGAGTGCCAGGACTCGGGGAAACCGTGCAGCAGCACGACCAGCGGGCCCTCGCCGGCCTCCGCGATGTGCAGCTGGATGCCGTTCACGTCCACCATGCGGTGCTCGACCACCGTGCTGTTTTCCACCATGATGCAAAGGGTATGCGTTGCTATCGCAACCGGAAATCCGGGGTCCTGGCGGCGAACAGTTCCGCCTGCCGGTCCCCCGGGAGATTGCCCAGTCGCACCAGGTACGGGGCGTACGCGAGGGCGTGCGCACGGGCGGCCTCCTTCGCCGCCCACACCGCCCGGACCGTGCCCTGCACCCCCTCCGGCGGATACGACGCGATGACCCGGGCGCACTCCACGGCGGCGGCCAACACCCCACCGGGCGCGGTCACTTCACTGACCAGGCCGATCTCGTACGCCCGCGCCGCCGACACCCGCTCCGCGGTCCCCATCAGCGCCATCCGCGCGATCTCCCCGTACGGCATCCGCTGCGCCATGCCCATCGTCTCGTACGCGCTGACCATGCCGTACGTGGTGTGCGGGTCGAAGAAGGTCGCGGTCGGGTCGGCGACGACGAACTCCGACTCCGCGAGGAGGTAGAAGGCACCGCCGCACGCCATACCGTTCACCGCGGCGATCACCGGCTTCCAGAGGTCGTTGGCCTTCGGCCCGATCCTCTCCAGCGGATCGTCCACCATGTAGGGGGAGTTGGGCTGCGGGACGGTCGCGGTGCGGTCGAGCCCGGTACAGAAGGCGCGCTCGCCGGCCCCCGTGAGCACGATCGCCCGTACGGTGTCGTCGAAGCGAAACTCCCGCCAGGTGGCCGCCAGTTCGGCGGCGGTGGCGAGGTCGATGGCGTTGAGGATCCGCGGCCGGTCGAGGGTGAGGACGGCGACCCCGGTGTCCTTGTCGATGTCGGTCGACAGGTTCGGGCTGCTCACGGGCGCTCCAGGATCCACTGCGGAAGCCCGGCCGAGGAGAAGACCACCTGCACCCGCGCCCCGATGCGAATCCGGTCCGGGGGAAGGGAGTTGAGGGGTGCGTCAGGCCCCGTGACCAGATTGCCGACCAGCCGGATACGCGGCGCGTCCGCCAGCTCGACCACGATCACGTTGTACGGGGCCAGCTCGGCGTAGTCCGGGAGGAGCGGCGGATGCGGGACGACGTACGACCAGACGCGTCCGCGTCCGCTCACCGGGAGCCACTCGCTCGCGAAGGACTGGCAGTGGGGGCAGCAGGGGCGGGGCGGGAAGCGGGGTTCGGCGCAGTCGGCGCAGGTCTGGACGCGGAGTTCGCCCTGGGCGGCGTACTCCCAGAAGGGGGCGCCGTCGTCGTCCACGACAGGGGTCAGCATCTCAACTCCTCATTTCCACAACGTCATTTCCGCAACGTCATTTCCTCAGCAACAGGGCCGAAGTCGGCACGCCCTCACCCGCGGTGACCAGGCAGGTGGTGGCCCCGGGGACCTGGGCGGTGCTGGTGCCGCGCAGTTGCCGTACGCCCTCGGTGATGAGGTTGAAGCCATGGACGTAGGCCTCGCTGAGGCCGCCTCCGCCGGTGTTCATGGGCAGCCGGCCGCCGATCTCCAGGGCGCCGCCCTCGGTGAAGGCGCCGCCCTCGCCGCGTCCGCAGAAGCCGTAGCCCTCCAGGGAGAGCGGGATGAGGGCGGTGAACGCGTCGTAGATCTGGGCGACTTGGACGTCGTCCGGGGTGAAGTCGGCGTGTTTCCAGAGGTGTCGGGCGGCGGTCCAGGCCGGGCCGGTCAGCGGGTCGTCGTTCCAGTAGTTGACCATGCCGTGGTGCTGGGCGGGCAGGCCCTGGGCGGCGGAGTGGATGTAGACGGGGGCGCGCCGGCAGTCGCGAGCCCGCTCGGCGGAGACGACGACGCAGGCCAACGCCCCATCGGTCTCCAGGCAGTTGTCGAAGAGGCAGAGGGGTTCGCTGATCCAGCGGGAGGTCATGTACATCTCGCGGGTGAGTGGACGGTCGTACATGATCGCGGCCGGGTTCTGGTTGGCGCGGTTGCGGCAGGCGAGGGCGACGTTGAAGAGGTGGTCGCGGGTCGTGCCGTACTCGTGCATGTGGCGGCGGGTGAGCATGGCGATCTCGTCGGAGGGCCGGAGGAGCCCGAAGGGGCGCGTCCACTGGGCCGGGGTGGGGAGTTGGGCGCTGGTGTTCCGCCACGGCCGCGGACCGGAACCCCTCTTCCTGGACCGCCAGGCGACGCCGACCGTGGCCTGTCCGGAGTCGATGGCGGCGGCGAGGTGGGCGACGGTGGCGCAGGAACCGCCGCCGCCGTAGCCGACCTTGGAGAAGAAGGTGAGGTCACCGAGGCCCAGCGCCTTGGCGACCTCGACCTCGTCGGTCTCCTCCATGGTGTAGGAGGCGAGGGCGTCGACCTCGGCGGGGGCGATGCCCGCGTCGTCGAGTGCGGCGAGGATCGCCCGGCACGCCAACGTCCGCTCACTCTCGGGGAGTTGGCGGGCGAAGGAGGTCTGTCCGATCCCGGCGATGGCGGTGGCGTCCTTGATCCCGGCGGTAATTGCCATAGCTGTGAGTGCACCTCCGCGCGAGCGCCCGGCTGGCTGCTGACAGGGCGTCAGGTTACAGCTAATCTGACGGTCAGTCAGCTCTTGGGTGCGGGATGTTGTGGGGAGGCCGACGGTGCGCGGTGACTTGGAGTGGGGCAGCATTCCGGGGCTGGTCCGGGCGGCGGCGGAACGGTACGGCGACGCCGAGGCGGTCGTGGACGGACGTACCCGCATCTCGTACGCGGAGTTGGGCGCGCGGGTGGAGCACGCGGCGGCGGCGTGCATCGCGAGCGGGGTGGAGGCCGGTGACCGGGTGGCGATCTGGGCGCCCAACTCCCTTGACTGGATGGTGTCCGCGCTGGGCGCGGTCTCGGCGGGCGCGGTGCTCGTACCGCTGAACACCCGCTTCAAGGGGACGGAGGCGGCGTACGTACTGGCGCGCAGCCGGGCCAAGTTGCTGTTCGTGACGGGGACGTTCCTGGGCACGTCGTACGTGGCGTCGTTGCGGAGGGCGGCGGGGGAGGGGAGCGGTTCGGGACCCCTGCCGGGGCTGCCGGAACTGACGGACGTGGTGGTGCTGGGGGAGGACGCGCCGGCTGAGTTCCGTACGTGGAAGGACTTCTTGTCGGGCGGGGACGGGGTGGAGGGGGAGGTCGTCCGGGCGCGGGCGGAGGGTGTTCGGGGTGAGGACCCCTCGGACATCGTCTTCACGTCGGGTACGACGGGGCGGCCGAAGGGGGCTGTGATCACGCACGCGCAGTCGCTGCGGGCGTATGAGATCTGGAGCGAGTTGGCAGGCCTGCGGGAGGGCGACCGCTATCTCGTCGTGAACCCGTTCTTCCACACCTTCGGCTACAAGGCAGGGGTGTTGGCGTGTCTGATGCGGGGTGCGACGGTGATCCCGCAGCCGGTGTTCAACGTGGACACGGTCCTGGCGAACGTGGCGGCGGAGCGGGTGTCGGTGCTCCCCGGCCCACCCACTCTGCTCCAGTCGCTGCTGGACCACCCGTCCCGGTCCGCGTACGACCTGTCGACGCTGCGGCTGGTGGTCACGGGGGCGGCGGTGGTGCCGTTGCGGCTGGTGGAACGGCTGCGTACGGAGTTGGGCGTGGCCACCGTCCTGACGGCGTACGGGCTTTCGGAGGCGAGCGGGATCGTCACGATGTGCCGCCGGGGGGACGAGGCGGAGGTGATCGCGTCGACGTCCGGGCGGGCGGTGCCGGGGGCCGAGGTGCGGGTGGAGGCGCCGGTCGGGGAGCCCGGGGAGGTGCTCGTGCGGGGCTTCAACGTCATGCGGGGGTACTTCGAGGACGCGGAGAGCACGGCCGAAGTCGTCACGGGGGAGGGGTGGTTGAGGACGGGAGACGTGGGCGTCCTGGACGCCGACGGCAACCTGCGGATCACCGACCGCCTCAAGGACATGTTCATCGTCGGCGGCTTCAACGCGTACCCGGCGGAGATCGAGCAACTGCTCGGCCTGCACCCGGATGTGGCGGACGTGGCGGTGATCGGGGTGCCGGACGGGCGGTTGGGCGAGGTCGGCAAGGCGTACGTGGTGCGGCGGCCGGGGGTGAGTCTGACCGGGGACGACCTGATCGCCTGGGCCCGCCGGGAGATGGCCAACTACAAGGTGCCGAGGGCGGTGGAGTTCGTGGGCGGGCTGCCTCGGAACGCAAGCGGGAAGGTGGTCAAGGGGGAGTTGCGGGCACCGTGACAGGGGTCGGCATATTGCGGTGGGGGCCGAGCGCGCGTATGCGAACGGGCCCGGCTTCCTTCTGGCCTTCTGGTAGCCGGGCCGTTCACTGTCTCAGACTCTCAACCACTCACCGCCGGTACGGCACGCGGCCTACTTGTACTCGAGCTTCCATACGTTGTTGTTCTTCTTCACCGGAGCGGTGAACCACTTGGTCCACTTCCACGAGGTCTTGCAGGCGCCGTTCGAGTTGACGATGACCCACTTGCGCGCCTTGAACTTCTTGGCCTCGTGGGTCATGATCAGCCGGACCTTGGTCTTGCCCGCCTTGTTCACGGCTGTGGCGGAGTACGACCAGGTCTGGGACTTCGACCATTCCTTGCCCACGGTGACGCTGAACGAGGTGCTGGCCTTCGCGAAGATGGCGCCGGCCTCGGCCTCCACTCCCGCGGTGCCACTGGCGCTGACGGTGCCCGTCTTGTTCGACTCGTAGCCGAGGGTGGGCTTGTCCCTGTCCAGGAACCAGTCGCTTCTGAGGTTGGTCCCCTTGTAGACCGTGGACTTGTCGCTGATCTTGTAGCCCTTCTGTCCCGCCTCGAGGCAGCCCTGGGCGGCGGCGGAGGCGGGCGAGGCGGTGGCGACCAGGCCGCCGACCAGCATGGCGGAAGCGAGACCGGTGCTGAGAATACGATTCATGTCGGGTCAGTTCCCTTCGGGATCTCATGAGTGAATAGCCGACGCATGAATAGGCCGCAAGAATGGCAATGCCCATGGCGAAGCCGACTCTTGTGGATGCGTCAGAAAAGTGTGTGGGAGCTACGCGGACCGCCGCCGCCAACAACTCACCCGGGAAAAAAGAATCCTTGCGGGTGGACGTGGTGACGGTCTGACCGTGCGGACAGCGAGAGTCCGCAGAAACGGGTCAGCGCGTCGGCGTGGGCGACACGGTCGCCGGACTGCCGATCGCGGACGTGGCTGGACGGCCGCGGGCATAGAAATGCACGCTCATCGAAAACTCCCCCGTTGCTGTACCAACTGTGCCTGCGTGTGCGGGTGTTACTCCGGCGATCTTGCAGGTTACGGGGCAGATAATGCCCTTTCCTGGAGGGATTCGCAAGTAGGAATCTCATGCACCGTCAGAGAGTGATGAGGAAGGTGGGCTATGTCCGATACGGGGCTGCGGACATAGCTCAACTGTTCCTCAAATCTGTTATTTCCGTGGACTTCCGGTGCGGGAAAGGTGTGACCGTGAAGGCGCCCAGTGGCACGCCACCTGGGCCTCCCCGCCCCGCCCAGCACGCTCAGTTGCACGGTCCGTAGCGTGGCCGAGTTGCTCAAGTCCTGGGTGGTGTAACGGCTGCATCGCGCCGATACTTCGCCGCGAAGCGGTCACGCGCTGTCCTATTGCCCTGCGACTGTCGTCCCGTGCCGAACAACGAGACCGGCAACCAGACCGGCAACGACATTCAGCATAAGGATCCGATCACCGTGAATGACACGACCACGCGCCCCTCCGTCCCCTCTGTCCCCTCCACCCTCGACAGCGAGCGCGTCGACCTGCTCGCCCAGCTCGCGACCGTGCGGTCCACCCTGACCAGCACGACGAAAGGCCTCGGCGACGAGCAGGCCGGTCTCACGGTGTCCGACGACGGCCTGCTCCAGGTCGAACTGCCCGCCTACGGGTACCGGTGGCTGCGCGCCGGTACTCCGGCTGACGATCCCGAGAGGGTTGCTGCCGGCTGAGCGTCGGAGACCACGACCGCGTACGACGGTGAGGGCCGCCCGGTCATCACTCGTGGGGTGCTTCGGGTAGGGCGTGCACGATCATGATCGGAATGGACACTCATTTCCTCGGAATCGCTGAACTGACCGAAGTCCCGTCCGTGGCCGTCGTCGTCGACGTCATGCGCGCTTTCACCGTGGCTGCCTGGGCCTTTGCCCAAGGGGCGGAGAAGATTGTTCTTGCCGAGTCGCTGGACGACGCTCTGGCGCTCAAGGCCCGCCACCCGGACTGGGTGGCGCTCAAGGACGGGCCGGTCGCGCCCGGGTTCGAGCTGGTCAACTCGCCGGGGCTGCTGCGGTCTGCCGACCTCGGCGGGCGGACCGTCGTGCAGAAGACCACGGCAGGGACGGTCGGCGCCCTCGCGGTCAAGGACGCGTCGCTGGTGCTGTGCGCCAGTTTTGTGGTGGCGGAGGCGACGGCCCGGCTCCTGCGGGAACGCGGGTGCGACAGCGTCACGTTCGTGGTCACCGGCGAGGACGGGCAAGCCGAGGAAGATCTGGCGTGCGCTCAGTACATCGCCGGCAGAGCCGACGGGGCCGGGGCGGACGCCACCGGGTTCCTCCGCCGCGCCGCCGACTCGCGCGCCGCCGCCGAACTGGCGGAGGGGGTGCGGCAAGGCGTCCATCCTGATGACGTCGCCCTCTGTCTTGAGCTCGACCGGTTTCCCTTCGCCATGGTGGCGGCCTTGGAGGGCTCACTCATGGTCCTGCGTCCGTGCGCCGTGGCTTCGTCGACCGACGGTGCCTTGATCTGATCGCGGGTGAGGTCGGCGCGGTTGGTATCAGGTGACATCCTCCCTCTGTGGCCAAGACGCAGATCAACATCCGGGTGGACAAGGACACCGCTGAGATGGCCCGGCAGGCGGCGGAGACCAGGCGTATGCCGGTCAGCGCCTACGTCGAGCAGCTCATTCGGAACGACAACGAGCGTGTGCGTGCTGTCTTCATGACGGCCGCACAGGAAGTACTGGATGAGTACGGCGATCTCCTGGACGAGATCGAGGGGGAGCAGGGGGAGACCCGTACGTGAATCGCGGCAACGAGCCGTGCTTGTCGGACAGGAGGTCCAGCAGGGGCCGTACGTCAAGGCGGCGGCCCTCGCGCACACCCTGGGCCGTATGCGCTGGTTGGAGCGATCGAACCTCAAGGTGGCTGTCGCGGCTGCCCACGCGTACCTCATCGCCTCCGGAATTCCGGCCAAGCTCGATCAACAGCGGGTCTCCGCACTCGCGAACGAGTTGAAGAGGGAGAGCTGCACGGTCCGCAGTGTGGCCGAGTTGCTCAAGTCCTGGGCCGTGTGACGGCTTTCGGGAGCGGACCCCGCGCGATCCGACTGTCGTCAGGAGAACACGCATCGGAGTCGCCGGGTCGAGGTCAGCAGTGACACAGCACGTTGATGACGACGGTCTCGGCGTCGAGGTCGTCGAGATAGCGGTTGGCCTGTTCCCAGTGGCCGTCGGTGTCCGCGTCCGTCCATGAGCCGTCGAGGGTGACCAGGGCGAAGCCGGGCACGGCGCCCCGGACAGCCCGCAGCCGGGCCTCCTCCTGGTCCTGCGCGAAGTACTCGACCGGGTCGCTGAGCAGGAGCGACGTGGTGAAGTGCGGGTCTCCCGCGACGGCCCGCTGCGCCACCTCCTGCACGAGCGGCTGGGTCAGATGCTCCTCCTTGGCGTCCGCCAGGGAGTACCCGTCGGGATCGGCCTCGTGGCGGGCGAGGAAGTCGGTGAGCGGGCGGGCCGGCGGGTGTATCGCGGTCAGCTCGGTCCAGGCGGCGAGCAGGGCGTCATACGCGCGCGCCGTTCGGTCCCGCATACCGTCGAAGTCGAGCAGACCCCGAGGCCCGCCATGGCATTCGAGCGGCCCGAGGGCATCGAGCCTGGCCTTCCTGCGCGGCACGGTCCTCGCCGTGACGAGCCTGCGATCGCCGTCGTACTCGGGCAGTACGAGGTACGCGCTGCCCGCGCCGGAGTGGATGGCCCACCAGTCCCAGTGGCCGTCCGGACTCCACTCGTCGCTCAGCTCGGAGTTGTAGGGCGCCATGGCCGCGGCCACTGCCTGCGGGACCTTCCGGGGAGCCGTCGGCGGCAGGCACACAGTGGCGAAGAACTTGGTCATGTCAGGGAGCGTAGGGCCCGTACGGGTCGGGTTCTATGCGCAAGGATCACGCCAACGTGTGCATCACAATCACGCCACGACTTCGAGTCCTTGGGGCGACGGCGGGTGAACGGCAGGTTTCTTCGGTCGAGGCGATTGGAATGTACTTTTCCGCTTTGCTTGATTTGGTGATGCGAATCCGTTGTCGGGCCTTTGTTGAATGCATATCTGACGTCTCGTTATGAACATTTCGCGATGAATCCTTCACCAAATCTCGATCGTACGATCACGCCCCTGGTGGCGAATTGGCGTGCTGCCGTGTGATCAAGGGGTGGGGCATTGCAGCTCAAGGGGAGATGGGCACCTCGTTTCGGGGGGCGGTCGAGACGGCCGGGCTCCGGGCTGAGGCGTACGGCATTGGCGGTTGCCGCCGTGCTGGCGGCGGAGACGGCCCTGGTGTCGCTGGAGTCGGGTGAGGTGTTCGCGGCCGATTCCGGGATCGCCGAAGTGGCGGTGGCCTCGGACTCCAAGCCGACGGCTGCGTCGTCGGCGGACTCGGTGGCGGCGGCGTTGCTGATGGCCCGTTTGCAAGGGCGCAGGATCGAGGTGACGTCGGAACGGACTGCGGATTCGACGACATATGCGTTGCCCTCCGGGGAGTTGCAGACGGAGACGTTCGCCGGTCCGGTCCGGGTGAAGCAGGGCGAGGTGTGGAAGGACATCGATACGTCGCTGTCGGACACCGGAGCCAGCCTGACCCCGGAGGCCACGGCCGCCGACATCACCGTCTCCGACGGTGGGGACACGGCACTGGCGTCGGTGTCGAAGGGGGAGACGTCCTTCGGGATGGGGTGGGAGGACAAGCTCCCCACCCCGACGGTCGAGGGCAACACGGCCTCCTACGACCTGGGCGGCGGGCAGACCCTGACGGTCAGCGCGCTCGCGCAGGGCTTCTCCCAGAACGTCATCCTGGACGAGGCGCCGGACGGCGCGGTGTCGTACCGCATCCCGCTGCACTTGGACGGACTGACGCTGTCCCAGGCCGAGTCCGGGCACCTGCTGCTCAAGGACGGCGGCGGCAAGCTGGTCGCTGAAGCACCGGCACCCATGATGTGGGACTCCAGCAGGAACGATTCCTCTGGTGACCCGGAGCACCAGGCCCAGGTGACCACTAAGGTCGAGACGGCCGCTGACGGCGCGCAGACCCTGGTTCTGACCCCGGACGCGGAGTTCCTCGCCGACCCCGCCCTCACCTATCCGGTGACCGTGGACCCGACGTCCACTCTCGCGGTGACCACGGACACCTGGATCCAGACCCCTGACTACCTGGACTCCCAGGTCTCCTCGCAGGAGCTGAAGTCGGGCACCTACGACGGCGGCGCGGATCTGGCGCGTTCGTACCTGAAGTTCGACGTGTCGAAGTTCGTCGGCAAGCACATCACCGACACCAACTTCGCCCTGTACAGCTACTACTCCTCGACCTGCGCCACCGACGGAGCGGGCACCACGGTCCGCCGCATCACGTCCTCCCGGTCGTCGACCTCCCTGACCTGGGCCACCCGGCCCTCCTCGGCCGGCACCGGTGCCGTGAACAACCTGGTGCCGCGCGGGTACTCCTCGGCCTGCCCGGCCGCCTGGTCCAACTGGGACATCGACACCATCGTCCAGGCGGCGCCAGGTGGGCGGTGAACGCGCTGACCGGTGACTTCGCTCTCTCCGCGACCGATGCCTCCGGGTTCGACCTGTCGGTGTCGCGCACGGCATCCTCGCGTCGGCCGACTGCGGGCTCCGACGCGGAGGGGCAGGTGGCGATCTTCGGGCCGCAGTGGACCTCGGGTACGACGGCGGAGATCACCGACTCCGACTGGGTGTACGTGCGCAAGTCGTCGGCCAGCTCGGTGGCGCTGGTGGACGTGGACGGCGATGAGACCGGGTTCACCCTCACCTCCTCCGGTGGCTGGAAGCCGGAGCCGGGATCCGAGGACCTCACGCTGACCGGGTCCCTGACGGGATCGTTCACCCTCAAGGGCGACGAAGGCACCACCACGACCTTCGCGAAGGTCACCTCCGCCGCCACTACCTGGCAGGTGGCCAGCACCTATCTGCCGACCGAGAACTCGACCACCAAGGTGGTTTCCGAGTCACCCAGCGGCTCCACCCTCGCCCGACCGAAGTACGTCATCGCCCCCACCTCGGCAGCGTCCTCGTCGACGTGCGAGACGACCCCGGCGACGGCGGGCTGCCGCCTGCTGGAGTTCGTCTACGCCACCTCCACGACGGCCACGTCGAGCGCGCTCGGCGACTACACAGGGCAGGTCAAGCAGATCAAGCTGTGGGCCACCTCCCCGGGCGCCACGGCGGCGACCGCGACCGTGGTCGCGCAGTACTCCTACGACACCTCCGGCCGACTGCGCGAGCAGTGGGACCCGCGGATCAGCCCCGCGCTCAAGACGGCCTACACGTACGACAGTTCGGGCCGGGTCACCACCCTGACCCCGCCCGGCGAACTGTCCTGGACGTTCACCTACGGCCAGGCGGGCAACACCGCCACCGCCGGTACCGGCATGCTGCTCTCCGCCTCCCGGCCGAACCTCACGGCGGGCACCCAGAACACCCCCGACGGCACGACGGCGACCACCAGTGTGGTCTACGACGTTCCGCTGTCCGGTACCAAGGCGCCCAACTTGATGGGGACTTCGGACGTGGGAGACTGGGGCCAGACCGATGTGCCCACGGACGCCACCGCGGTCTTCCCCGCCGACTCGGTCCCGTTGTCCCACACCGGCACCGATCTGGTCGCGTCCGACTACCAGCGGGCCGGCATCACCTACACCGATGCCTCCGGTCGTGAGGTCAACACGGCCACGCCCGGCGGGCACATCGCCACCACCGAGTACGACCGCTTCGGCAACACCGTGCGTGAACTGACCGCGGGCAACCGGGAACTGGCGCTCGCCACCAGCGGCGCCGGGCTGGCAGAACAGGTCGCGCTGAGTATCGACCAGATGACCAGCCCCGACCGGGCCGAACTGCTGTCCACCCGCTCGGTGTACTCCGCCGACGGGCTGCGCGAGACCGACGAGAAGGGTCCGCTCCACCAGGTCACGCTCACCTCGGCACTGGCAGCGGGCTCCGGCGGCACCGATCTGCCCGCGGGCACCCCGTGGCCGGTCCGCGAGCACACGGTCAACGCTTACGACGAGGGCCGTCCCACCGACGGCACCGCGACTGTCGTCAATCAGGTCACCACCGCCAAGGTGGGCGCGTACGTCGACGGCTACCCGACGGACGCGGACGTACGCACCAGCACCACGCAGTACGACTGGGTCAAGGGCCTGCCCACCAAGACCATCACCGACCCGAACGGGCTGGCACTGGCCAGGACCACCTCGTACGACTCCCAGGGCAGGGTGATCAAGACCAGCCTGCCGAAGTCGTCGGGCTCGGACGCCGGCGCCACGGTGATCACGTACTACTCGGCTACCGGAAGCGGTGCCTGCAACGGCCGCCCCGAGTGGGCGGACCTGGTCTGCTCGACGGGGCCGGCCGCGAGCATCACCGGTGGCGGCTCCAACTCCACCGCACTGCCGACCAGGACCGTCGAGTACGACCGCTTGGGCAACACCGCCAAGGTCACCGAGACCGCCAACTCCGTCACCCGTACCACCACCAACACCTTCGACTCCGCAGGCCGGCTCCAGACGACGGCCGTCAGCGGGGGCGTCGGTACGGCGGTGCCGGATGTCACGACCACGTACGACGCCGGCAGCGGTGACGTGGCGACCGTGACCTCCAACGGGCAGACCATCACCCACACCTACGACACCCTCGGACGGGAGATCTCCTACAACGACGGCGCGGGCAATACCGCCACCACGTCCTACGACCCCCTCGGCCGCGCGGTGAAGACCACCGACTCCGCCCCGTCCACCACCACCTACACCTACGACAAGGCCATAGACCCGCGCGGTCTGGAAACCTCCCGCACCGACTCGGTCGCCGGCACCTTCGCCGCTACCTACGACGCGGACGGCGACCTGACCACCCAGGCCTTGCCCGGCGGCTACAGCCTCACCGTCACCCAGGACGAGACGGGGTCAGAGACGTCCCGGGTCTACACCCGCGACAGCGACAACAGTGTGATCGCCTCCGACAGCACGGACGAGAGCATCCAGGGCCAGGTCGTGGCCGACGCCAACACCTCGGGCCAGAGCCGCAGCCGCACCTACACCTACGACGCGGCCGGTCGCCTCACCAGGGCGGACGACACCGACCCCGACGGGGCCTGCACCCGCCGCGACTACACCTTCGACAACAACACCAACCGCACCGCCCTGGCCACCTCGACGAGCGACGTCGGCGCGGCCTGCACCTCTACCGGCGCAACCACCACGTCGTACGCCTACGACAGCGCCGACCGACTGGTCACCTCCGGCACGGTCTACGACGCCTTCGGCCGTACGACGACCCAGGCGTCCGGCGCCACCATCGGCTACTACACCAACGACCTCGTCCGGCAGCAGACCTCCGGTACCAGCCGGCAGACCTGGACGCTGGATGCGGGAGGACGCCTCGCTACCTGGACCACCGAATCCAACAGCAGCGGCACCTGGAATCAAACCGGGGCCAAGACCAACCACTACGGCTCTGACGGCGACAGCCCAGACTGGATCCAGGAGACCAGCAATACCGTCACCCGTAACGTCCAGGGCAGCAGCGGTGGCCTGGACGCCATCACCAGTGCCACCGGCGACACCGTCCTCCAACTCACCGACATCCATGGTGATGTCACCGTCCGTCTCCCGCTGGACACCGCCCAAGCGGTGACGACCTCGGCATACGACGAGTTCGGCAATCCCGAGGGCGACACCACCCCTGCCCGCTACGGCTGGATAGGCGGCAAGCAGCGGTCCAGCGAATCGGTCACCGGCGCCACTCTTATGGGGGTGCGCCTCTTCGACCCCACCAGCGGTCGCTTCCTGTCTGTTGATCCCATACCGGGCGGCAACGCCAATGCCTACGAGTACTGCAGCGGTGATCCGGTCGGTTGCTACGATCTTGATGGCAGGTGGGGCATAGGAAGAATGTTCAAGCGGGTCTTCGGATGCTCGGCCACGAAATGCCTCTTCTTCGGCAAGAGGAACCGGCATTTTGTGATGCGGGACGGCAGACCAGGGCTCCACTTCAAAAACCATCGAATCCGCTTCGAATGGGACAAGCACAACAGGTGGCACCTCAACGTTGGTAAGCGGCATTACCGCGCGAGGGACGGACTCAGGTGGGCGTCGAGGTGGGGCGGCCGATTCCTCCGAGGCGCGGGCTGGATCAGTCCACCCATTTTCACCAATCCCGTCAATAGGTGGCGCTATCCGTGCTATCCGAGGCGGCAGTGCCCGCCGTCCTAGTCCGAACTAGGTGAAGTCGGGCCTCTATAATTCAGAGTGATGGTAGAGGCCCGCCTTCGATCAATGGGAAACAGGGTTGCATGATGAGATATATTGGAGCAGCGAATCCGCGCGATCTGGAGATTTTTATTTCCAAAATTGCTGTCGAATTTTCAGTCGTTGAGGCGCGGGCGTTCATTGACCTCTACACAGATGAGCCGCTAACCGATGAGCAGGCCGTGCAGTCCTTTCATGAGGTGACCCAAACCGCCCAGGGGCAGCCGGAATCGCCCATTGGGCGGCGCCGTTTCACGCGGCCCGATCCTCTGATGGGGGTCCAACTCGACCTAACACGCGATGAGGATGTCACTCACTTTTCGCGTCTGGCTCACCGAGTGATCAACGCAGAAGTCTGGAAAGGGGATCACCAGTTGTTTGGAACCGTTGAGTCCTCTGTCCGTGTATGGGTGGATCTACCGGATGAATCTGTCGAACGGGCCCTTACCTCGGCTAGGGCCTGCGGAGCAGTCGTGCACTTGGAGCGGCAGGGGTGATTTAAAGCAGAGGTGACCTAAAGAGGAAGGGGTGAAGGGTGATCCCGTCATCAATGGCTCGGAGGCATCTCATTCAGGGTCCTGGCATGGCTTTGATGTGGGGTCTGGATAGTTCGACCATGAGGTCGGTCCTATCTAATGGGAACAGCGGCAGGAACAGTCATGACCCTCATGTTCGTGGTCCTGTCTCAGAGGTGGTGTTCCTCGCCATGACCAGGGGGGACCGGAAGGAATCCGCGAGCGCAGTCGCTGACGGCGACCAGGCAGTCGTGGATCTCCTGAGGGCCTGCCCCGGAAAGATCAGAAAGAAGAACGCAAACAACGTGTGGTTCCCGGCTTCGGACGTACTGGCCGCCCGGTCATGGCTGTGGTTCATGATCGCAGCCCTGTTGGCGGTCGGTAAAAAAGTACCGGGCCGCAAACGCGGCCCAGGCCGTGTTTCAGGTAGCGGGTGACTCTTGGGCGGATAGTTCTTCGGCCAGTTCCATACAGCGCAGACGGGCTGGGGAGAAGTCGTAGGGCATGTTGCCGGTGGCTTCGAACGCGTTCATGGAGTCAGCCTCCCGCCTGCCGGAGCTGAGGTCGGCCTCGTCCTCGCCGTCATCGGCCGTAGCAGGGTGCAAAGTGTCCCAGGCGTCGAAGAGGGCATCGTCGTCCTTCCCCAGGCCGGACTCCTCGATGACGGCCTGCAGGGCGCTTTCGAAGGCGTGCCGCTCGACGGCCACCTGAGCCACCCGCGGATCGTCGACGGCGACGCTGTCATCGAGTGCCTCCTCGGCGTCATCGATGCGGTCGGAGTCCTCCCGCAGAGCGGGATGCTTGGCCAGGACGACGAAGCGGCTGGTCTGGACGGCCGCGCCGAGCGGGCCGAAGATCCGCTCAGTGACCAGCAGACTGTCCAGGTCCGCCTGACGCAGGGAGCCCTCGGGCAGGCTCTTGAGACGGTCGGTGACGAAGTCGGAGAGCAGGCCCATCCGGCTGCCTTCGGTGCGCATCCGCTGCACAGCGGTCCGCTGCCGCCGCAATTCCGCCTCCTGCTCGGTGAGGGTTTGTTCCAACCGCTCCAGGATGCCCGCGATACCGTCTCCGCTGTCCGCACCGGCGGAAGCCGTGCCGGTGGTCAAGGCGTCACGGATGTCGTCCAGGGCGATCCCGGCGTCGGCCATCCTGCGAATCCACAGCAGTCGGATCATGTCCTCGTACCCGTAGCGGCGGCGGTCATCGCCGCCGCGCTCAGGCTCGGGGAGCAGGCCGATCTCGTGGTAGTGGCGAATCGCCCGCGGCGTGGTGCCGGCGAAGGCCGCCGCGTCACCGATCTTGACCTGGCGGGGTGGCATGAAGGACGCATGCATGAGCAGGGACCTTTCCTCAAGGGACCGGGACGTAAGTCCACCGGACCACATGCCGCTACGGAAGGTGCAACCCCATACACACCGCCCCGCGCCAATGCCAGGAAACGCGCTCTTCCTCCGTAATGACCGCAGGCCCGTCCTTTCCTGCCGGGGCATCCGCACGACAACGGGGAGGCGGGGGACGTACAAGTGCGGGGCCGCCGATGACATAGCCCACGCCAAGGAGGGGCCGGCTCGTTGGAGTCGGCCCCTCCTCGCGGCCCCAGGGCGTCTCGCCGGGCTGGGTCAGATCCTGCCGCAGCCGCTGAGGCCCCAGTGCTTCATGACTTCTCGGGTCTGAGGGCCGTAGTAGCCGTCGGCGTAGGCCTCCCCGAGGTAGGTCACCTGGATGGATTCGACGGCGAGGAAGGTCTCTCTGCCGTAGTAGCCGTCGACGGCGAGATTGAAGTTGTGGCAGTTGTTCAGGCTGGTCTGGAGGACCTCCACGGCCTCGTTGGACTTGCTGGTGTTGAGGACGAGGTTGCAGGTCAGGCTGGGAGTCGGCTGCCCGTAGGCGGGAACCTTGTGCCCGCTGACGTTCTTGTACGTGTTGCAGGTCGGGTAGCCGCCGGCCGCCGTGGCCGAGGGCGCGAGGGCCGTACCGGTAAGGACGGCAGCGGCGAGTGCGCCGGCGGTGGCGGCGAGACGAGCCGTGGTCAGGCGAGAGCGCATGGCTCCCTCACTTTCCGTGCGTGATGGTGAGTGGTGTCGAGTCGCGGCACGCGGCCCGTCCTCCTCCCGGCGTGGGGAGGAGGACGGGCCGGTGGGTTCGTGGGACGGCCGGTCCGTCAGAGCCTGTTGGCCCACGTCTCGAACCCTGACCGGGTCCCGGGGCCGGCGAGGCCGTCGATCGCGCCGTCGTAGTCGCCGTTGGCCCGCAGCAGGCGCTGAAGCGCCTTGATCGTGTTGGGGCCGACGATTCCGTCGATCTTGTCCTCGTAGCCCCAGTACTTGGCCAGGCAGCGCTGGAACGCCTTCCAGCTGTTTTCGCCGAGGTACCCGTCGATCAGGTCGTTGTACTCCCAGTGCTCCGCCAGCCAGCGCTGGACGTTCCTGGCCTCCGCCCGGGTCAGACCCAGGTTCTCCACCGCGAGCGTGCCGACCTCACCGCTCGACGCCTGCTGCTGGGCCGACGCGGGAGCCGCCATGGCCGTGCCCGTGGTGGCCAGGCCGCCGGCGGCGATCCCGACCGCAGCGGTGACACTGACGAGTGCCTTAGTGAGAGCTCGCATGCTGTTCCCCTCGATTGACGTGCGGTTGAAGAAGCCGACCGCAGCGGCCGGCTCCGCAACGAGACTGCGGGTTCGGCGAGATGTCCGGCCACAGGTGACGCGGAAGTGACCTCGTCCCGAGACGTCCCGCGCACTGACCTGCTGAGATGCCGTCCGCCGAGTCCCTGCGGCGGGACTGCGACGAGAGGGGGACGGGCTGATTCCGCGCCAGGGCGGGGTTGGGGCAGGGCGGGGTCCCCCGTGACGGCTGGTGCAGAATGAGACCGGGACACGGGGCCCGGACCGAGGCCCGGCCCCAACGCGAGTGGGGGGAAGCGTGTCGCGCTGGAAACAACTGCCCGCAGAACTGCATCCACACGTCCGCCAGTTGATCGTGCGACTGCGTGGACTGAAGGACCGCAGCGAACTGAGCACGCGTCAACTGACCGCGAGGACCGGGTACAGCGCGAAGTCGTGGCAGCGATATCTGAACGGCAGGTCTCTGCCGCCCCGGGAGGCCGTCGAGGCGATGGCCCGCATCGGCGGTGGCGATCCGGCCCGGCTGCTGTTGATGCACGAGATCGCCGCCCAACGCTGGGCGGAGGGACGGGTGGTCACCACCGACGCCCCCGAGAACCTCGCCGCGACACCGGCACACACCCCCACGGAGCAGCAGCCGTACCGGCGTCGGCTGCGCGTCGCGGTCACGGCGGGAGCCGTGGTCTCGGTGCTGTCCGTGACCGCGGCACTCGTGCTGGCCATGCAGCTCACCGAGGCCCGTGCCCAGCTCGCGCGCGACCGCAGCGATGATCTCCCGGCGGCCCTGGCCACTGTGTCGGCGTCCCTGGTGCCGGTCATCTACACCTGCCGGCTGGAGCAGCGTGACGGCCGCTGGTACGCGGGCCTGAGCCGGACCACGGAGATCCCCCTGTCCAACACCCATGTGGGGCTCGAAGTGGCCGAGGCGCAGTGCCTGCTGAGCCGGGCGGGCACTGCGCCGGGGGAGATCGACGGCGTCTTCGGCCCGAAGACGCGGCGAGCGGTCGAGCGCATGCAGAAGAAGAGCGGGCTGGTCGTGGACGGAGTCATCGGCACGCGCACCTGGCACGCCCTGCGGAAGGCGGCGACCAAGTGACCGCGGAACACACTCGGCTGGTCGAGGCGCTGCGGGAGCTGCGGGCCGGTGCGGGGCTGAGCCTGGCGGCGCTGGCGGAGCGAACGCCGTACAGCAAGTCCTCGTGGGAGCGTTACCTCAACGGCAAGAGCCTGCCTCCTCGCCAGGCCGTACGGGAACTGTGCCGGCTCGCGAACGAACCGGACGGGCGGCTGCTGGCCCTGTGGGAGATCGCCGAGTCGCACTGGAGCGGACGCGCGGAGGCCCCCGCACTCGCCCCTCCCACGGACGAGTCGCCGCGGACACATCCTCAGGAGCCGCCACCGCCCGCCGGGACCGGGCGGCGGCGACTTGGCGGGAGCAGGCTCCTGGTGCTGCTGGCGTCGGCGTACACCGTGATCGTCGGTGGTGTCGCGGTCCTGCTGTTCCTCCTGCTGCCGGACTCGGAGGCTCAGGAGGCCGAGCCGCTACCGGCCGCCGTCCCGTTCTCCCTCGCTCCCCAATGCCACGGAGCCGCCTGCGAGGGCCGGGACCCGATGCTCCTGATCTGCGGCATCGGCCCCGACACCCTCGCCTCGTACCGCACGGCCACCGGCGCCTACATCGAGCTGCGCCACAGCAAGAAGTGCGGTGCGAGCTGGGCCCGGACCTGGGGGACCGAGATCGGCGACCGGTTGGACGTCACGGCAGGCGGCCCGACCTACGGCGCGCGCATCAGGAACAAGGACGACGCGGCAACCTTCGTCTATACCAAGATGGCCGAAGTCCGTCCCGGCAGCACCGTCCGGGCCTGCTTCCAGCCGGCGTCGGCCGACGGCGAACGGGAGTGCGTCGAGGCCCGCGTCAGCCCTTCACCTCGCTGAGGAACGCTCCCCAGGCCCCGGCCCGGAAGAGGAGTACGGGGCCGTTGTGGGGGGCGGTCTTGGAGTCGCGTACGGGGACGACGCCGGGTGCGGAGGACACCTCGACGCACTCGCCGCCGCTCCCGTTGCTGTAGGTGCTCTTGCGCCAGAGGGCGGCTCCGGGGAAGGCTCCGGCGAGTTCTACGCAGTCTCCGCCGCTGGAGTTGCTGCGGCTGCTCTTGCGCCACACCGCGGTGCTCAAGTCAGGCTGGATGCTTGCCATTTCGGTAGTCCTCTGCCGCTTGTTCGATCATGGACAGGGACGCATCCGGCGGAAGTGCTGCGGCCCTGAGCAGATCGTACGACCTGCGGTAGTCCCTCACGAGGGGTGGATAGTCGATCAGTTGGCCGCTGTGGAGACCCTCGGTGTAGACGACGGGGGGTGCGTCCGGGAAGGTCATGACTTTGATCATGCCCATCATGAGCGGGTGGGCGGTGGTGGTTTCCGGGAGGAGTTGCAGAACGCCCTGCGTGGAGCGGATCACGTGCGCGATGTGCTCCAGTTGTTCCGCCATCTCCTTGGGCGGCAGCAGCGGTTCGCGGATCAGCGCCTCGCGGACGATCGCCCAGAACGCGGGAGGCTCCTCGCGTGCCCAGAGCTTGGCGCGCTCCACCCGAGCCTTGACCTGTTTCTCGACCGTGCGCGGGCGTAGCCAGGGGCTCCCGGTTTCGATGACCTTTTTGGCGTACTCCTTGGTCTGGAGGAGGCCGGGCAGGAGCATTGGCGCCCACTCCTCGATCGACTCCGCGTGCTGCTCCATCTCGACCACGTCTGCGAAGTACTCCGCGTGCCCCGACTGCTTAGCCTTCCGGGCGTCTTCACAGCGCCGTACGAAAAAGCCGTCCGTATCCAGCTTCTGGTCGACGTGCTTGGCCAGGTCGTCCGTCATCCTGCGTTCGCCGCGCTCGACCTGGCTCAGGAACGAGATGCCGCGCCAGCTCCCGTCGACCAGTTGTTCCAGGGTCAGGCCCGCCTGCTCCCTTCGATAGCGCAACTCCGCGCCGTAGAAGGAAGGGACGTTCGCCGACGCATCGGGTTCCTTGCGTACGGGCACAACTCACCACCGATTCTTTCCAGTTGCACTGCGCAATCTGAATCCCTTCCACCGTACGCACCGTCACGCCACTCTGTGAGGGAATCGTCACAGAGCGCACGGAAATGTGCGCTGAACAGGAAGGCCGCCCGATGGAGCCCACACAGTCGAACTCCACCGTCTACGACGTGACCCTTTGCGTCGAGGAACTCCGCGACGCCCTCCGCGAGCACGGGATCACCTTGCCGTCGCTCCGGATCGATCTGCCGAGTTTCGCGGGGAGTTACCGGCCGCCGATGGGACTGGTCGCGCTGGGCGGCTGCAACGCGGCCACCGCGCGGAAGCTGGCCGCCGTGCTGCGGAACGCGGCCGGGCGGTGAACGTCACGACGTCCTTCGGTGCCGAACTGCTCGCAGTCCCCAAGGCGGTACCGGAGTTGCGGCGCGCGGTGCGGGAGTGGCTCGGGGACGAGGCTTGTGAACAGGTGTGCGGAGACGTCCAGTTGTGCGCCACCGAGCTGATCGGCAACGTCATCCGGCATGTCGGGGAGGGGGTGCCCATCGTCGTACGAGTGGCCCGTGTCGACGGCGCGCGTATCCGGGTCGAGGTCGGTGATCCCGACCCGCGAGCCCTTCCCGTGCTGCTCAGCGCCACGGGGGCCGACGAGTCGGGGCGTGGGCTGGCGCTGCTCGGGGCGTTGGCGGTGCGGTGGGGCGTGGAGGTGGACGCCGTGGGCAAGACGGTGTGGTGTGAGCTGGCCGGTGCCGGTGTTCCGCGGGCCATGGAGCGTCGGCGGGAGCAGGAGCGGCTGGGGGAGCTGGTGGCGTGGATGGAGGAGAAGGGCGGTCCGGTCGCGGAGGAGGAGATGGCGGCGGCAGAGATGGAACGGCGGGAAGCCGGCCGTGTCTTCGCCGAGCGCGGGGCCGGGAGCTGCTCACCGGGCCTTCGCACAGCCGGACAGGTGACCGCCCCGCAAACACGACGACCGCGGCGGCTCCCCCTCCGCGCCGCCGCGGTCGTTCCCCGTGCAGGTGTACGTCTGTTGGAGCCCCGTGGGACTCCCCCCGTGGGAGCCCCGTTGGAGGCCGTGGCTCAGGCCGTCTCGTCCGTCGCGTGGACGTCGTCCGTCGTGGCCGTGGCCGGTTCCGTCGTGGCGTGGACGTCGCCCAGGATCGTCGCCGTGGCCTTCGTCGCCTTGGCCGGTTCGGTCGTCGCGTGGACGTCGCCCAGTGTGGTGACGGTGGCCGGCTCCGACGTCGCGTGGACGTCGTCCGTGGTGGTTTCGTCGCTCATCTTGCTGTCTCCCCTGAATGGTGACCGGTGGACTGGACGGGCCCGCCCCTCGATTCCCCCGCGGATCGTGGGACGGGCCCGGGGCCGGTTCACCCTAAAGGTCCGGCCCCCCTGTCGTTCCGCCTGCCCCCCGACGCGACGGCTCGACAGGGACGAGACTGCCGGACCGCGATAAACGAACGATGAACGCCGCTCACCTTCGGGTTTGGCCTGGCGACCGTCAGAGGTTCGTCCGGGCAACCGTCAGTGGTTCGTGCGCGTCGGCCGCCCCAGCAGCGCCCGTACCGCGTCCCCCTCGGGCGCCTTCAGCGACTCGAAGATGCCGAGCGCGTCCTGCCAGCACACCTGGGCGCGGTCCAGCTGGCCTATGCCGTGCAGGGCGCGGCCCAGGACCGTGAGGACATTTCCGCGGCGCCACTCGCCGCCTATGCCTCGCAGTACCGTCAGCGCCTGCTCCGCGTTGGTCGCCGCGCGCGCCGAACGGGCCGCCGCGAGATCGACCTCGGCGAGGCGGAACAGGGTCATGCCCTCCCACAGGCGCTGCCGGCTGTCCCGGAAGACTCGTAGGGCTTCGTCCAAGTGGTCTGCCGCTTCCGACAGTTGGCCGCTTTGAGTCAGGGCCAGGCCCAGCGCGTAACGGCCGTTGGCCCCTCGTACCGTGTGGCCCATCGCGTCGTACATCGCCGTGCCCCGCTCGGCCAGGGCGACCGCGCTGTCGGTGCGGCCGGTGGCGAGGTGGATGCGGGACAGGTTGCACAGGGCGCTGGCCTCGCCGGGGCGGTCCGCGCAGGCACGGTAGTTCTCGATGGCGCGGGTGAAGTGGGCCTCGCCCGCGTCGTGCCGGCTCTGGTAAAGGGCCACCACGCCGCTGATGTTGGACGACCAGCACGCGGTGTACTGGTCGTCGGCCGCCAGCGCCAGCTCCGTCGCCCGCTCCGACTCCTGGACGGCCGCGTCGAAGAGGCTCCCGGAGACGTGGTGCACGAAGGCCAGGGTGGTGAGGGCGCGTGCCTCCGTGCGCGGGGAGTCCGCCGCCCGCGCCGCGTCCCGCACGATCGCCGCGACCGCCTCGTACTCCCGGGAGTTGGTGCCCGATTCGGCCAACTCCACAGCAGCCCACAGGACATCGGCGGCGCGGCGCAGTGCGTGCGGCCGGCTCGCGGACTGCCGTACGCAGGCCAGTACGCACACCGCCTCCGCGTGCACCCAGTCCTGCGCCGCGTGCCGGTCGGCGAACGTCAGGCCCGGGTACTCCGCGTGCTCCAGGTGGTCGACCAGCTTGTCCTCGGGGCGTTGGATGCGGTACGTCGCCGCGACCGTCGCCAGGTAGAAGTCCAGCAGCCGCGACATCGCCGACTCCCGTTCGCCCGGCGGGTGTTCGTCCCGTTCGGCGCACGCACGCGCGTAGAGCCGTACGAGGTCGTGGTAGCGGTAGCGGCCCGGCGCCGCCGACTCCAGGAGGGACGTGTCGACCAGGGACTCCAGGACCTCCTCCGCCTCCTCGACCGGCAGGCCCAGTACGGCCGCTGCCGCCGCGAGCGAGATGTCGGGGCCGTCGGCCAGGCCCAACAGGCGGAAGGCGCGGGCCTGTTGGCGGTACAGGGCGCCGTAGCCCAGCTCGAAGGTCGCCTTGACGGCGAGGTCGCCGGCCTGGAGTTCGTCCAGGCGGCGGCGTTCGTCCGCCAGCTTCTCCGCCAGGACCGACACCGTCCAGGTGCGGCGCGCCGCCAGCCGGGACGCCGCGATCCTGATCGCCAGCGGCAGGAAACCGCAGGCCGCCACCACGTCCAGGGCGGCCTTGCGCTCGGCCGCGACGCGCTCCTCGCCCACGATCCGCGTGAACAACTGGAGTGCTTCCTCGGGGGACATGACGTCCAGGTCGACGAGGTGGGCGCCGGCCAGGTCCACCATCCGTACCCGGGAGGTGACCAGGGCCGCGCAGCCCTCCGTGCCCGGCAGCAGCGGACGTACCTGGGCGGCGTCACGGGCGTTGTCCAGCAGGACCAGGACCCGGCGGCCGTCCAGCATCGAGCGGTACAGGGCCGCGCGCTCCTCCAACGAGTCCGGGATCGCCGAGTCCGCTGTTCCCAGGGCGCGCAGGAAGGCGCCCAGGACTGTTTCCGGTTCCGCCGCCTGCGTCCCCGCGCCCTGGAGGTCGATGTACAACTGCCCGTCGGGGAAGGCGGACCGGGCCTGGTGGGCCACATGCACGGCGAGAGTCGTCTTGCCCACGCCGCCGATACCGGCCAGCGCGGACACGGCCATCACCCGGCCCTGGGTCGGCGACGCCGACGACGCGGACGCCAGGACCTTGCTCAGCTCGGAGACGAAGGCGGAGCGGCCGGTGAAGTCCGGGACCGTCGCCGGGAGCTGGGCGGGCCGGACGGGCGCGGGGGCGGGTTCGGGCGCGAGCGGGGCGGAGGGCTCGGCGAGGCCCGGGTCCGCCTTGAGGATGCGCCGCTGCAACTCCTTGAGGCCGGGGCGGGGATCGACGCCGAGTTCGTCCGCGAGGAGCCTGCGCGTGTCCGCGTACACCGCCAGGGCCTCGGCCTGCCGGCCGCTGCGGTACAGGGCCAGCATCAGCAGCTCGCGCAGCCGCTCACGGAGGGGATGGGCCGCCGTCAGGGCGGTCAACTCGCCGATGGACTCGGCATGGCAGCCCTGTTCCAGGTCCATGTCCAGGCGGGATTCGAGGAGTTGGAGCCGCCACTCCTCCAACCGGACGCGCTGCGCGTCCGCGTACGGGCCCGGTACGCCCGCCAGCGGCTCCCCCTCCCACAGGTCGAGGGCCTTGTTCAGGACGTCCCGGGCATGGCACAGGTCCCCGGAGTTCCTCGCCTTCTCCGCCTCCGTGGCCAGGTCCTGCGCCACCGCCAGATCGAGGGCGCCCTCGCTCAGCGAACGGATCGCGTACCCGCCCGCGTCGCTCACCAGCACCCAGGCGCCCAGCACCTTCCGCAGCCGCGACGCGTACGTCCGCAGCGCCGCCAGCGCCTGGGACGGCGGCTCGTCGCCCCACAGCGCGTCGATCAGCTCGGCCGCCGTGGCCGTACGGCCGTCGCGCAGCAGCAGCGCCGCCAGCAGCGCCCGTTGCTGCGGGGAACCGGTGGGCAGCGGCTCCTCGTCGCGCCAGGCGCGCACCGGTCCGAGCACGCTGAAGCGCAGCGAGGGCGGGGCCTCCGCCGGAGAATTCGGGGAAATCCTGGGATCCCGCTGTGCCGGCACCCGCGGTACAGCCGGTACGTCACCCATCGCCGCTCCCTGCCGAACATCATGACCAGGACAGCAGTTTGCCTTGTCCCTGGCGTATGCGTCAGCTGTCGGAGACAGCGATCACAGCTGGGCGCACGAGGTACTACAGAGTTCTCACACTGTCTCCGCACAGAGTTCAACAGAAAGGGACGCATGGCCAGCCAGCTGACGGTTCGTCAGATCAGCGCTACCGTGCCTGTCATGGAGACGACTACGGAGACAGCCGTGGAGAGTACGGAGACGACGAGCACCTTCCCGAAGATCATCTCGGTGGACGACCACACCGTGGAGCCCCCGGGCGTCTGGCAGGACCGGCTCCCGAAGAAGTACCTGGACATCGGCCCCCGCATAGTCCGCGCGCCCCTGAAGGAGATGTCCTTCCTGGGCGGCCGGTTCAAGCCCGTCATGGGGCAGCCCGGCGACGACGGGCCGATCGGCGACTGGTGGATCTACGAGAACCTGCACCGCCCCCTCACCCGCCTCGACACCGCCGTCGGCTACGACCGCGACGAGATCAAGCTCGAAGTCATCACGTACGAGCAGATGCGCCCCGGTTCGTACGACGTCCCCCAGCGGCTGGCCGACATGGACGTCAACCACGTCCAGTCCGCCGTCTGCTTCCCCACCTTCCCGCGCTTCTGCGGCCAGACCTTCACCGAGGCCAAGGACCACGAACTCGCACTGCTCGGCGTACGGGCGTACAACGACTGGATGGTGGAGGAGTGGTGCGGGCCGCAGGCGCAGGGCCGCCTGATCCCCCTCACCCTGATCCCGCTCTGGGACGCCGAGTTGGCGGCGGCCGAGGTCCGGCGCAACGCGGCCCGGGGCGTCCGTGCGGTCGCCTTCTCCGAGATCCCGCCGCACCTCGGCCTGCCGTCCATCCACGGCGACGAATGGGACCCCTTCCTCGCGGCCTGCGCCGAGACGGGGACGGTCATCGCGATGCACATCGGCTCGTCGAGCCGGATGCCGTCCACCTCCGCCGACGCCCCGCCCGCCGTCGGCTCCACCATCACCTTCGCCAACTGCTGCTTCTCGATGGTCGACTGGCTGATGAGCGGCAAGTTCGAACGCTTCCCGCAGCTGAGGATCATGTACGCGGAGGGCCAGATCGGCTGGATCCCGTACATCCTGGAGCGCGCGGACGTGGTCTGGGAGGAGAACCGGGGCTGGGGCGGAGTCGCCGACAAGGTCCACCGGCCGCCGTCCGAACTCTTCGCCGAGCATGTCTACGGCTGCTTCTTCGACGACGCCTTCGGGCTGAAGAACCTCGATTCGATCGGCGTCGGGAATGTGTTGTACGAGACCGACTACCCCCACTCCGACTCCACTTGGCCCGGCTCCCGGGAGGTCGGCGAGCGGCAGATGGGGCATCTGGACCCGGAGGTCGTCGAGCGGATCGTACGAGGCAACGCGATCGACCTGCTGGGGCTGACGCCGGACGGGCTGTGGAAGCCCGCATAACCTTCCACGTCAACGCAATCTTCCCAACCTTCCCACGTGGGACGGCTGGTCATCCGGTACCGTGAACTCCCTTGGGGGGCCAAGTGGTCATTGTGTAAAGACGCGTCGCCGATCGTGGTCGTCCCCCTGTTGTGTTGTCCGTCCGCAGAGGCATGCAGAGGCATTCCGCACAGGGAAAACGGGGGCGTCCGTTGCCGTACACCGCAGAGATCAGCCGGACCAACCCGGGCTGTTTCATCTTCCTGGTGGACCAGTCCGCCTCCATGAGCGACCCCATGGAGAGCGGTGAGACGACACAGCCACGGGCCGAGGTGGTGGCGGGCGCCATCAACCGGCTGCTGACGGAACTGTCGGTCAAGTGCGCCAAGGAGGAAGGCGTACGCGACTACTTCCACGTCGCCGTCATCGGCTACGGCCACAACCACGTCGGCTCCGCCTACCAGGGCGCCCTCGCCGGCCGCGACCTCGTTCCGCTGAGCGAGGTCGCCAACAACCCGGCGCGGGTGGAGAGCCGTACGAAGAAGGTGCCCGACGGTGCCGGCGGGCTGGTCGAGACGTCCGTGCAGTTCCCGGTGTGGATGGACCCGGTCACCAACGGCGGTACGCCCATGACCCGCGCCCTCGGCTACGCGGACACCCTCGTCGCGCACTGGGTCGACACCCACCCCAGCGGCTTCCCGCCCATCGTCCTCAACCTCACCGACGGCGAGTCCACCGACGGCGACCCGACCAGCGCGGCCATCGGCCTCGCCTCGCACGCCACCGCCGACGGCCCGGTCCTCCTCTTCAACCTGCATGTCTCCGGCACCGGCGGCGCCCCGATCACCTTCCCGGACGGCGAGGACCAACTGCCGGACACCTACGCGAAGTTGCTGTTCCAGATGTCCAGCGTCCTGCCCAGCCACATGCGTTCGTACGCCGCCTCGCAGGGCCACCGCGTCGGCGAGACCACCCGGGGCTTCGTCTACAACGCCGACATCGTCTCCATCGTGGAGTTCCTCGACATCGGCACCCGTGCGACGGAGCTGCGCTGACCATGGGGGACATCCCGGCGCTGCCACGGGCGCAGTGGTGGTGGACGCAGAAGTCGGGCAGCAGCGCCGAGGAGTACGAGGACGCGGCGTACTGCTGGCAGTCCGGCGAGCCGGGCGTCGACAGCGCCGGACGGGCCGTCGCGTCGCTGTACGCCTCGGTGTCCGACGGCGCCTCGGAGAGCCTGCTGGCCCGCGACTGGGCCGGGCTCCTGGTCCAGGACACCGTCGAGTCGATGCGGCTCGCCGGTGACTGGTGGCAGGAACTGCCCACGTTCGTACGGGACTTGATGGACCGCTCCGCACTGCACTGGGACGCCTTCCTCACCCGCTACCAGGCCGAACGCGCCGCCCAGGGCAGGCCGATCGCCTGGTACGAGCAACCCGGCCTGGAAAAAGGGGCGTTCGCCACCGTCCTGGGCGCGGAGATCCGGGCCACCGTCCTGGAGGACGGCACGACCCGCTGGTTCTGGTACGCGTTCGCACTCGGCGACAGCTGTCTGTTCCAGCTGCGGGACGGGCGGCTGCTGGAGTCCTTCCCGCTGAGCACGGTCGAGGAGTTCGGGATCACTCCTCAACTGCTGGGCAGCCGCAATCATGACGCGCAGCTGGTCGCGGAACGGATGCGGGTGGCCTGGGGCGAGCTGCTCCCCGGGGACGAACTCCTGCTCGCCACCGATGCGTTGGCAGCCTGGCTGCTGGCGAGCGCGCCCACGGCCGCTCTTCCGGCCTTCGCGCAGTTCGACCAGCAGGACTTCACCGAGTGGGTGGACGACCAGCGGGCGCGCGCCCGGATGCGCAACGACGACGTGACGCTCGTCCGCGCGAGGGTGGGAGCGGAGGCGTAGATGGCGGCGTCTCCCGGCGGTGCCCCCGGACCCGTACCCGGACCTGTTCCCGTCCCCGGAACCGGTTCGGCCCGGAAGTTCCCGACGGGCGCGAACTACGCGGAGGCCCTGCAGCACCCCGAACTGTGCTTCAGCGACCCCGATTTGAAGCACGGCACGGTTCAACAGAGCCCGGTGCTGGGCCCGAAGGCGATCTCCGGGAACTTCGCCAGCGTCTTCTCCGTCACGGCGCGGAACGGGCAGCGGTACGCGCTGAAGTGCTTCACCCGGGACAGCCCGACGCTCGGCAAGCGCTACGCGGCCATCAGTTCGGCGCTCGGCGGCCTCGGCGCGGGCGGCCTGTCCCAGCCGTGGCCGGTCGGGTTCGACTTCCTCGAACAGGGCGTCCTGGTCGGGCGGGAGTGGTACCCGGCGGTCAAGATGACCTGGATACAGGGCACCGGCCTCATCAGCTGGATCGAACGCAACCTCCACGACCCGGCCGCCCTGCACGCGCTCGCCGACCGCTTCCTGGCCATGACCGCCGACCTGGAGAAGCACGGCATCGCCCACGGCGACCTCCAGCACGGCAACCTCCTCGTGGCCGCCGACGGCACCTTCCGCCTCGTCGACTACGACGGCATGTACGTCCCCGCCCTGCGCGGCGAGCAGGCGACCGAGAACGGCCACCGCAACTACCAGTCGCCCTCCCGTTCGGCCGCCGACTTCGGCCCCGCCATGGACCGCTTCTCCGCCTGGACCATCGAACTGGCCCTGCTCGCTGTGGCCACCGACCCCGGCCTGTGGACCCAACTCCACGACAGGCACGGCGAGTTCCTGATCCTCTCCGAGGCGGACTTCAAGGAACCGGCGACCTCCCTGGCCTGGCCGGTCCTGCTGACCCACCCGGACCAGCGGGTACGGGACATGGCGGGCCGGGTCGAGGGCTTCCTGGGCAAGCCGGCGTCGGCCCTGCCCCCGCTGACGCCCGACGCGCTGCGGATCCCGGGCCAACGGACGGGGTCGGGAGCGGCATCGGGCGCGAGTACGAACGGTCACGGGTCCGGGCTGAGCGGCAGCCGCCCCACGGTCACGTCCTGGACGCCGACCGCGTCCGCGACGCCGCCGCCTGCTTCCGGGGTCCCGGCGTGGATGGCGGGACGCGTGCCCGCGCAGACGCTCACCCAGCAGCCCGCTGCCGGAACTGCGGGAGCCGTCGGACTCGCCGGGTTCAGCAGCCGCCGCGCCGGTGACCTGGTCGCGGCCGTCGGCGCGCTGCTCAGCACCTCCACCCCGGGGGCGCTGGTCCTCGCCGCCGCCCAGCCCGTGGACGTCCTGCCCGCGGCACAGGGCGTGGCCCTGCTCACCTCCGCCGCGATGGTGGGGCTCGGCCGACGCAGGCGCCCCGAATACCGGGCGGCCCGCAAGCGCGTCCGCGAGCTGAAACGCCGCTCCCGTGAGCTGGCCGACCCGGCAAGCGCGTACGAGCGCCTGGAGAAGGAGATCCGCGCCCTCGACGAGGCCCTCGCCAAGGACAACACGGCCTCCGATCAGCGCATCCAGGCACTGCAGATCGAGCTGCGCGACGGCCAGTCCCGTATCACCATGGACCTCAACCGGCGTACGGACCAGGCCCAGCAGCAGCTGGCCGGGCTGACGGCGAAGGAGCGGCGCCTGCTCGACAAGGCGCTGGAACCTGCGATCAGGGCGCACATCCAGGACAAGCTGCGCCGGACGCCGATCCAGGAGGCGCTGTCGCTCAGCAACGTGGGCGCCAAGATGGTCCGGGCGCTCCAGGACGCGGGTATCCGGTCCGCCGCCGACTTCATCGGCGTGGACTTCTCGCACAACTCGTCCGTCGTGTTCCTGGTGCGTCCCGGCGGCCAGCGGGTCCGGGTGCCCGGCATCGGCGAGGCCCGGGCCACCGCCCTCAGCGACTGGCGCCAGGGCCTGGAACGCCGGGCCAGGGCGACCGCGCCGACGACGGTGCCTGCGTCGACGAAGGCCCAGATCAAGTCGGACATCGCCACCCTCCGGCGGTCCCACAAGGCGGAGATCAAGCAGGCCGAGGCCGAGGCCCAGCAGAAGAAGTCCGCGTTGCAGCGCCGCATCACCGACGAACGCACCCGCCTCACCGGCCAGCGCCAGCAGCGCGCCATGGACACCCAGCGCAAACGGGCGGAACTCCTGCAACGCCAGAAGCAGTTGGCGGGGGCGGAGGCGGAACGGGTGCGGGTGGTGGGGGAGTTGGCGGTGGCCCGGAAGGAGGCGCGGGGGGTGTTGGGGGCGGGGAGGTATGTGCGGTTCCTGGTGACGGGGCGGTAGGACGCCCCGCGTCCCGCCATGAGATGTGGGCCCCTGCGTGAACAGGGGCCCATCTCAACTGCCCGGCGTCTACTCGGAGTTCCCTTCGGCCTTCCGGTAGCGCACGATGTCCCTGCCCGTGGTGATCGCGATGCTCAGGAAGACCACCAGGAAGAGGGCGGCCAGCGCGTACTGACTGCCGGTGACGAGCAGTACGCCCATCACGCCCGCCGCGACCCCCATGGCCGCCTGCAACCCGAGCACTGTCCGGCTCAGGACACGGCGTCTCATCGTCTGCACCTCTCCACCCAGGCAACGGGAGGCCCGGCCCACTTGATCGTATAGCTGAACATTCTCTTGCGGCCGTAGAACTCCACGGCTATGCACTTGCCCTTGTACACCGCGTATCCGGCCACCAGGAACACGTACATCGAGTACGCCTCGACGGCGATCCACACCGCCCTGACGTAGATGTTCTTCACCCACTCCCGGGCCCACCAGAGCACGGTGAAGATGGAACCCGACCACCAGGCGACCGTCGCCGTCTCACTCTTGTTGAGGTGGAGCGTCACCCACCACACGGGTGACCACCAGCTGTAGGAGCGGCTGCCTGCGCGGACGGCACCGCTCAGGTCCGCGCAGTTGACGGGATCACCGGCGCAGTAGTCGTAGGCGTTTGCGTTGCCGCCCGGGACGGGGTCCGTCTGCAGGAAGCGGCCACTGGCCGAGTCGTAGAGGCGCACTCCCATCAGGACGGCGCCGGTGGCGGTGGCCGAGGAGCGCTGCTCACCGCCCAGCCAGCTGTTCCTGGCGACGGCCGTGCTGTCCTCGGCGGTGCCGTACTCGTCGTACGCCGATGCGGTCGGGGACGTCCCGTCGAGGGGCAGCTGGACGGTGACGTCGCCGTGGATGTTCGTCAGCTCCAGGGCGGCGCCGCTCGTGGCACCGCTGACGGCGGTGAGTCTGCCGTCCATGCCCTGGACGTAGCGGGTGACGGTGCCACTGCCGTCCTCGGCCGTCCAGGCGGGGCTGTCGCCGTCGTTGCCGTAGTGGTCGGTCTTGGAGCCAGTCTGGGTCCAGGTGCCGCCGCTGTCGGACTCGGTGGTCCAGGCCGCCAGCCGGCCGGCCGCGTCGAGCGACCACGTCTGGCGGCTCGTGCCGTCGGCGGAGGTCTGCTGCCGGACCAGGTCGTCGGCGTAGTAGCCGATGGTCGCGCCGGACGCCTGGGTGGTGGTCCGGCCGAACGCGTCGTAGACCGTGCCGGCGGTGACCAGCCGGTCCGCGCTGTCGTACGAGGAGGTGGTGCTGGTCGCTCCGGTGCCGGTGCAGCCCGCGCCGATGTCACCGGTGGAGGTGGCGAGGCCGGTGCGGTTGCTGTCGGCGTCGAAGGTGTAGGCGCGGCGGGTGCACGACCCGTCGGGGTCGGTGTCGTCGGCCTGGGTCAGCCGGCCCGTGGCGTCGTAGGTGTAGGCGCGGGAGTGGGTCAGGCCGCCGGTGTCGGTGTCGTCGACGGCCTGGTTCTGGACGGACTCGTCGACGGTGTCGGAGGCGACGACGGCGCCGTCGCTGTCCTGGGTGTAGACCCGGGAGGTCTGTGTGCCCGTCTCGTCCTGGGTGACGGTGAGGGTGTGGCCGCCGGGCAGGGACTCGGTGGCGAGGTCGCCGTCCGCGTCGTAGGCCGCGGCGAAGGTGCCGGTGACCGAGTCGGTGCGGGAGGTCTCCAGACCGCGCGGGTCCTTCGACGTGTCGTAGGTGTACGTGGTCGTCGAGGGAACGGAGTCGGTGGTCCGCACCACGCGGCCGAGGGCGTCGTACGCGGTGGTGGAGGTGTTGCCGGCGCCGTCGGCGTAGGAGATCTGCCGTCCCAGCTGGTCGTAGGTGTGGGTGACGGTGCCGGCGGTGGTGGTGAGGGTGGCCACCCTTCCGTCGGCGGAGTCGTACGTCGCGGTCGTGTCGGGCACCGCGGTGCCCGAGCCGCCGGTGACGGACACCTGGGTGAGGCGTCCGGCCGCGTCATAGGTGTGCGTGGTGGTGCGGGTGACGGAATTCGCGGTCTCGGTGAGGACGGTCTGGTTGCCCCACCGGTCGTACTGGAGGGTCTTCGTGGGCAGTTCGGCGGGGTTGGACCCGCCGCCGGTGATCGCACTGGCCGGACCGGTGGAGCACGGCAGGTCGGCCCACTCCGGGCGGCCCGCGCAGGTGCCGGTGCCGGTGGCCGACCAGTAGGCCGTCACCGTGGCTCCGGCGTCGGAGCCGGACGACTTCGGCAGGGTGGTTTTGACGACCCGGCCCTGGGAGTCGTACGACGTGGTCTTCTTCAGTGCCAGCCCGGACGGGTCGGTGATGGTGGCGGTGGGCAGGCCCTTGACCCAGTCGTACTGCGTGGTCGTGGTCCGGACATCGCCGTCCGACGGGTAACCGGCCACGTACGCGCCCACCTTGACGGTGGTGATCTGGTCGGAGACGGTGGCCGTGCCGTCGGTGGAGCGGCCCTCGTCGTAGCTGTTCACGGTGTGCTGCCGGGCCGGCCACCGGGTGCCCGCGGCCAGGTCCGTGCCGCCGGAGCCGGCTGCGAGCGCCGAGGTGAGGGTGACCTGGTGCAGCGGGCCGAACTCCTCGGTCTCACGGAGGCCGTCGGCGGAGTACACCGAGCGCGTCGCCAGCAGGCCGGCCCGGTCGGCGGACGTCAACTGGTCGATGTTCAGGGCGACTTGCTCGGCCTGTCCGTCGCCGCTGGTGGCGAGCGCCAACTCGCGGTTCCCGGCGGTCAGTTCACGGACGAGGTTGCCGAACCTGTCGTACTCGGTCGTGGTGATGTGGCCGCCGGGCGTGGCCGTGTCGACCTCGCGTCCGGAGGCGTCGGTGTAGCTGACGGTTGCCCGGGTGTAGGCCGAGGCCGCGAGATCGGTGCCGGTGTGGGACGCCGGTACCGAGTCCGCCGGGAAGACCGCCGTGGCGTCGGTCGGGACGTCCTCCTGGCCCCAGCCCGCCACGTCCGAGGTGCCCATGGCGTTGGGGGCCGAACTGCCGGTCAGGGGCACGTCGTAGACCACGCTGGTGGTCGCCGTCGTGCCGTCGGTGGTGCTCGCCGAACCCGCCGTGAGGTTGGGACGGGAGGCCGCCAGGAGCATGCCCGCACCGGCTGTGGCTGCGCTGCCCGCCTGCCCGTAGGTGAAGGTCCACGGCAGCTCGCCGGGCGGGGTCAGGGTCGCGACGCGGCCCGAACTGTCGTAGGTGTAGGCGGTCTTCAGCGCGGGGCTGATCCGCGGGTCCCACTCCTCGCGCAGCCGACCGGAGTCGTCGTAGGAGTACTGCGCCACGACCGTGGCGGTCGCCGTCGAGGCGCCCGGGTCGGTCGTCCACTCCCTGATCTGCTTCACCTGGCCGTCGTGGTCGCCCAGGGCGGAGGAGGTGGCGGTGGTGGAGGTCGCGTAGACGAACTCCAGCAGCCGGCAGCCCGCCGTGGACGGAGTGGCCTCGCACGTCGTGGACGACACCGCGGAGGTGGGGGCGACGATGTACTTCGGGCGGGCCAGCGGGTTGCCGCTGGTGCTGTCCGGGTCCTTCTCCGACACCACCTGGGTGCTGGAGCCGGCGGTCGCCAGGGCGGTGCTCGTCACCTGCCAGGTGGTGGCGGCCGTGTCCACCTTCCCGAACGTCGTGATCGTGCCCTCGTCGTCCTTCAGCGTGAAGGACGAGATCCTGGTGACGTCGTTGGTGGCCGTGCCGCCGCTGTCCACGCTGGTCAGCGTGAGGGCCTCCGAGCCCGGCTGCGGCTTCCAGCCGCCCGCCGAGGTGGCGGTGAACCCGGTCTGGCCGCCGTACACGTCCAGCAGCGCGACCGAGGTGGCCGACGTCTCGCGGACGTAGTCCCAGTTCGACTTGGTGATCTGTGCTGTCGTGCCCGACATCCACTGCGGACCGAAGATCGCCGACTGGCCGGCGGAGTCCGTCCCGGCGGTCGGCCGGCGCGAGGACGCGGTGCGCGACACCGACAGACCGAAGCCGGAGGCGTCGGTGGCGGGGAGGATGAAGTCGCCGGTCAGCGCGTTCACCGCGCCGGTGGCCACGGCCTCGCTCGGCGCGGTACCCGCGTTGCGGTCCACCGTGAACGTGTGCGCCGACGAGTAGGCGGTCGTGGTGCCGTCGGTGAAGGCGGCCCGGAGGTCGAGCGAACCGTCCTGGACCAGCGAGTCGGTGACGTCCCAGGTCAGCGCGGCAGGGCTGCCGCCGGTGACCGCGACCGGCCAGGCCGAGACAGCGGACCCGTCCGAGGACTTGGTGACATCGGCGACCGGCACACTCTGCCAGGAGTCCGTCTCACCACGCCGGTACTGGTACGTCACACCCGTGTACGTCGTCCTCCCGGTCGCGGTGAGGCTGACGCGGCGGGCGGCCGTGTCGCCGTCGCCCGGGGTGAGCAGCCCGGCCCCGTCACCGACGCCGAAGGCATAGGTGGTGGCCGCCGTGGAGAGGTTTCCGCCGGAGTCGACGGTCTTGGCGTACAGCTTGTGCCAGTCCTCGCCGGGGTTGACGGTGATGGTCAGCGCGATGCCGCCGGTGCCGCTCGCGGTGTCGTACACCCGCCCCGGGATCGTGGAGTCGTCGAGCCCCCACGCGTAGCCCATCCCGTCGGTCGAGGCCGTGTCCAGCGTGCAGGTGGCCCCGCCGCTCGCCGTCGCCGTCCAGGTGTCGGCGGTGTACGGGTCGCAGGAGATGGTGGGCGCGGCCGGCAGCGCGGTGTTCATCACGAACGTCCGGTACGAGGACCAGGACCCGTAGTCCGTCCCGTCGTACCCGCGCACCCGCAGCCGCAGATGCTTGCCCGCCGGGAAGGCCGACGCGGACGGGACGGTCAGTTTGGCGGTCGCGCCGGAGGCCACGGACGCCGACGTACCCGTGTAGGTGTACGTGGTGTCGGCGTAGGCCGGATCGGCGGTGATCTCGAACTGCCCCTTGACCGTGGAGCCGTCCGCGTCCGTCACCTTCGCCGACAGCGTCGGCGTCAGGGAGGTCACGTACGTCTTGCCGTTGTAGGGGTTGGCGTAGTTCGGCGAGACGGCCGAACTGGCGGTCGTGGCATACGAGTTGTAGGTCACCACCAGCTTCGGCGCGTAGCCGGAGGTCGAGTAGTTCGCCGAGCGGAAGCGCCGCCAGGTGGTGGAGTCCGTCTCGGACGCGCCCGCGATCTGGAGCCCGTAGTTCGTCGAACCGTCCGCCCACGCCTGCGTGATGGCCTGGAGGTTCCAGTTCGACCAGTTCGCGGCGCAGGAGGAGTCGTAGCCCCAGTGCCCGGAGTTGGAGGCGTCGCCGGTCGTCGTCGTGGTCGGCTGCGCGCCCCACGTGATCGACGAGGAGGTCCAGGTGGAGGTGATCCGCTTGGCGAGCGTGGCCGCACCGGAGGTCGAGCACGTCGCCGAGTAGTAGTTGTACAGCGACATCGTCGCGGCGGTGATGTGCTTGCCCGCGAACTTCGACACGTCGAACTTCAGATACGAGCGAGCGGTGTCCGTCCCGCCGTCGTACGTCCCAGACTTCAGCTCCTCCGAGCTGACCTGCGAGTCGGGGTAGTCCGGGTTCTGCACCCAGGTATCGGTGGTCACGGCCAGGGTGGTCGTCGGGTCGACGGTCACCGGGTAGGCCGCGGTGGCCAGGAAGGCCGGGTCCGGAGTCAGTACGAGGGTCTGCGCGCCGTCGGCGGCGGTCTCGACCTCCGTCGCCACCTGCTCCTGGTGCGCGGACTCACCGGAGGCCTTGTCCAGACTGGCGTCCCACATCATCGGCGCGGGCGCCTCGGCGACCAGCGTGCCGGCGGTGTCCTTCAGGAGGAGGTGCCCGGAGGCGGCCTTCGACAGCTTCAGCCCGGACAGGTCCAGGGGAACGCGGTAGGAGACCGTCCCGTCGGCGGGCTTGTGGGCGAGGCGGATGTTCTCGGAGAAGCCCTGCGCGAGCGCGCTCACCGACAGGGTCTGGCCACTGCCGAGAGCGTAGGAGGCGGTGTTGTGCTTCACCGTCGGGGCCGGGAGCTTCGCGGCCCAGCCGAGGCCGAAGGACTGCTTGCCCTTGCTCACCGAGGCGAGGTGAGTGTCACCGCCGTCGGAGACGGCCACGTCGGCGGGCACGGCTGCGGGTGTGAGATCGGCGCCGGTGTCGGAGAGCGAGGTGTCGATGTCCTTCCAGACACCGTCCACCTTCGTCCGGACCGGCCCGGCATAGGCCTGCGTCTGCAACTGCCCGTCAGGCAGCGCGTATGTCGTCGAATCGGCCGTGCGGGCCGACAGCACCTCGATCCTCCGGTGCTGGAGACGGGCCATCAGCACGGCGGAGGCCTCGTCCTTGGCCTCGGCGGGCCCGGAGACCTTGGTGGCGGACTTCTTCGACGTCGTGGGCGCCTTGTCCGCGGCGAAGGCCAGCCCACTGCCCTGCTCGACGAGCGCGGCCTGGGCCGCGAGTGCCACCAGCACGGCCACAGCCGTACGGCGCACGTTTCTCTGTCTCTGTCTGCGTCTCTGATGCATGATCAGCCCCCTTCTTGCCCCTGTGCGGTCACACGGGCAAAAGCGGCTTGATCATCAGGGGTGGCGCGGTCACGGGCGGAGGCCGCACCAACGGTGACCCCAGGGAACATCAAGCGGATTCAAAGGGGAGGGATGGGCAGCGGAAACCGACCCGCCGAGCCGCCCCCTTTTCGTCCACTTCATCCAGCCTGTTCGCCCTCGCTCAGGCAAAACGAGGGTTGTCCAATCCTTGACGGGAAAGGTGGGCAAACCGTGAAGATTGGGGGCGGGTGGGACCTCGGTCATCGGGGAGACGCACACCGGGACCCCTCTTGCCCGACGGCACGGCAGCGGCAACCATGGGCAGGGTCTGCCGACTTGACGGACCGTCAGATCCCAGCGAGGGAAAGGGATACGCGCCCATGGCCTACGGCATCCAACTCCCCATCCAGTCCCAGTCCACCCTCTACACCGAACCCTGGGAGGCCTCGGCCACCCCCGCCGATCTGCTCGACATCGCCCGCACCGCCGACCGCGCCGGCTTCGCCTACCTCGCGAGCTGCGATCACGTCGCCATCCCGCGCCGGCTCGCCCCCGCGATGAGCACCGTCTGGTACGACCCCGTCGCCACCCTCGCCCACCTCGCCGCCGTCACCGAACGCGTCCGGCTCCTGAGTCATGTGGCCGTCGTGGGTCTGCGTCACCCGCTGCTCACCGCCAAGCAGTACGCCACCCTCGACCACCTCTCCGGCGGGCGCCTGATCCTCGGGGTCGGGGCCGGCCACGTACAGGAGGAGTTCGAGGTGCTGGGGGTCGACTTCGCGCGCCGCGGTGCCGTCCTCGACGAGACGATCGACGCGTTGCGTGCCGCGCTCGGGCCGGACGAATACCCGGAGCATCATGGGAAGTTGTACGACTTCGAGGGGCTGGGGCAGCGGCCACGGCCGGCGCAGGAACGCGTGCCCCTGTGGGTGGGTGGGTCGTCGCCCGCCGCCGTACGCCGGGCCGCGCTCAAGGGCGACGGCTGGCTGCCGCAGGGGGATCCGCGTGACCGGCTCCGGGAGCAGATCGGCCGCATTCGGAGGATGCGCGAACAGGCCGACATTCAGGGGCCGTTCACCGTCGGGGCCATCACCGAGCCGCTGTACGTCGGTGAGCCCGGGTGGGATGTCGGGCGGCGGACGATCAGCGGGGCGCCGGAGGTGCTCGCCGAGTCGCTGCGGGCGTACGGAGCCATGGGCGTGGACCAGATCCAGGTGCGGTTCCGGAGCCGGAGTCTCGCCGAACTCACCGACCAGATGGGCGAGTTCGGGGCGGAAGTGGCTCCCCTGCTGGTGACTGGCTAGAAAGGGACCACCTGTCTGACAGCCAGACCGGTTTTCTTTGAACCTTTGAACATGTCCACGCCGGGGCGCGTACGTATGAACGCACGTACGTCATGGTTCCGGCGGAAGGACATGCACGGTGCGCACTTCCCGGTTCGTCGACCACCCGTCACCTTCATCACCCTCGTCCCCGTCAAGGCTGTCCGTCGCCCTCGCCTGCGCCGAGGGCGAGTGGCCGCACCAGGACTGGCCGGACCCCGAAGACCCGTACGTGGGGCGGGCGTTGCACGTGACACCGCCCTACCGCGAGCTGCGGGAGGAGGGTGCCGTGGACGTCGTCGTCCTGCGCTGCGAGGAGCCGGCGAGTGCGTTCCCGGTGCTGCTGGGTGCCATGGGGGCCGGCAGCGTTCCGGTGATCGTCGTCAGTCCCCGGCGGGACACCGAGACCGTGATCGAGTTGTTCCGGGGCGGGGCCGGCTATCTGGTCGAGGGCGACTACTGCACCTGCATGCTGGCCTCGGCGGTCATGGCGGCCACGGTAGGGCACACCTACCTCTCGCCGGTCGCCTGCGCGGCCCTGCGGGAGGGGGTGCAGCAGGCGTCCGGCGGCGGTGCGGGGGCCGGGATCGCGGCCGTCGCCGGTGACGCGATCGAGCGGCTGCGGAGCCTGCTCTCGCCGCGCGAGCGGCAGATCATGGAGCTGCTGTCGACCGGCCTGGGCGCCCAGGAGATCGGGCTGCGATTGAGGCTGAGCGAGAAGACGGTCCGCAACAACCTCAGCAACATCTACGCCAAGCTGGATGCCCGGGGGAGTACGGACGCCGTGCTGCGATGGCTGGGGGCGACCCCCGGGATTCGCGTGTGAGAACGCCTTGGTGAGCGTATTCGGGAACGCGTAGAGCGTATTCGGGAAACTGCACGAAAAAGCCCCCGCGCATGGCACGGGGGCTGAATCGGGCTTCTCCCGACGCTGTTGTCCGCTATTCGATGGTGACGTCGGAGAGCGATACCTCGACGTCAGTCACGTTCGCGCCGCCCTCGTCGAAACCGGGTTCGGCGCGAATGCTGCCCTCGCTGTTGATGATTCCGTCGGCCTGTGGCGTACCGCACTGCACATTGCGGAGCCAGAGACGGCCGTCCGGTGTTCCGCTGGGGAGGAGCTGCGGGTAGAAGACGTGAATGTTGGCGGAGCCCTCACTGGGGGAGAAGAACACCGTCTGGCCGTCCTGGGCCTCTTTGTAGGTGGCTTTGAGGAAACCGCTCACATCGGTGCGCTTGTGAGACCACATGAAGAAGGCGATGTGGTCCGCCTTCACTGTGTCGCTCCTGCTGAAGGAGAACGAGGACGTGGTGTCGTCACGCTTGATGTTGATCTCCTGCGTGGAGAACTTGACGCCGATCTCGAAGAACGAGTTCCCCAGCTTCGTACTGCCGTCCACGCTGAAGCCGTCCTCCAGTTGGATGACGCGGGTCACGGACGCGGTACCGCTGAAGGTCTTCGTCGCCGCGGTGCTGATTCCGCAGTTGTCCGTGACCGTGGTGACCCGCTCGTTGGGGCCCAGGCTGTCGGTCTTGTTCTGGACGTCCACGAACTCGCAGTTCACCAGCTTGTCCGAGTCCGTACGGCAGTCGGCGGCCACTTCGTCGGGGGTCGCGGCACCCGCGCTGTACATCAGCGGGACGGCCAGTCCGAGGGCGGCGACCGGCGCCAGCGCGAGGGTGATGCGCTTCTTCTTGCTGCGGTGGTTGCCGCTGCGCCCGGTGCGTGTCATGTGTGTCTCCTGCAAGGGTGATCGGGGGAGAAAAGCTGGTGGGAAGGGGTATCCCGGAGCGGGAAGGGGGAGGGGGAGTGGGGCCCGTGGGGGGAGAAGTATGTGTGTGGTGGGGGTGGAGGGGGGGTGACCGGCGGTGGCCGGTCAGCAGTCCTCCAGTACGACCTTGGTGGTGCCGTCCGCGAGTCCGGGCGTGCCCGCGGCGCTCTCCAGGATGACCGGACCTTCGACGACTTCCGGTGCCACGAAGTTCTTCTCGGGCGAGGGATTCACGGCGAAGCTGCCGGGATCGGCGTCGATACGTACGCGCCATTCGCCGGTCATGCGCTGGATCTTCGGCGTGAACGTCACGTGCATGACTTTGCCGACCGGCACTTCCCGTGTTTCCGACTCGCTGGCGGTGGCCGAGTTGATGGTCATGTCCAGCGTGGCCTTGTGCTTCACCCAGGAGCCGCCCAGGGCTCCGAAGAGACCGCCGAGGGCGCCCTGCTGGGTCACGGTGTACAGGCCCTGTCCCTGGCCCACCGACTTCGAGAACTCGGTGGTCACCTTCGACGGTTCGGTGGCGTTCGGCTCGCAGTTCGGGAAGTCGACCGTCACCTTCTCCGTGGGGCCGTCGAATGTCTCGAACTTCGTCTCGACGAAATCACAGTTGTCGGACTCGAAACCGTCTGCGAAGGCGCCTCCGAAATCCGACACCGACTGCTGTTTGCCGTTGAGGACCGAAGCCCTCTCGCACATCCTCATGATCCGCTCCGGTGTCTCCTCGTCGGCCGCGTTGGCCGACGGCAGCAGCACGGTGACGACAGTCGTACCGGTCACGAGTGAGGCCCCGATCGCCAGGTATCGAACCTTTTTGTTCTTGAAGCGCCTCTTGGCCATGATCGGCTCTCTCCTTGAGGATTGCTTTACCTTCTCATGGAGAATTATTGGGGCCCCGTACATGATGTGGACAGGGTCAAATGTCCCTACTCCCCAGTCACTTGGGATCGCATATGCAAGCATGCCCCGCACATCTGACGCTTCGTCAGCTGCGGAGGTACGCTGACCTCGGCCAATGCACCGCGAAGGGAGTCCACATGGGCAAGCTCGACGGACGTGTCGTCCTCGTCACAGGCGCCGCACGCGGCCAGGGGGAGCAGGAGGCGCGGCTCTTCGTCGCGGAGGGTGCGCGGGTGGTCGTGGCGGACGTGCTCGACGACCAGGGGGAGGCGCTCGCCAAGGAGTTGGGCGCGCTCTACGTCCATCTCGACGTGCGCGAGGAGACGGGCTGGCAGGCCGCGGTCGCCGCCGCCGAGAAGGCGTACGGCCGGATCGACGGGCTGGTCAACAACGCCGGCATCCTCCGCTTCAACACCCTTCTCGACACCCCCCTCGACGAGTTCATGCAGGTCGTGCAGGTCAACCAGGTCGGCTGCTTCCTCGGCGTGAAGACTGTCGCGCCGCGCATCGCCGACGCCGGCGGCGGCACGATCGTCAACACCGCCTCGTACACCGGGGTGACCGGGATGGCGGCGGTCGGGGCGTACGCGGCGAGCAAGCACGCGATCGTCGGGCTCACCCGGGTCGCCGCGCTGGAGCTGGCGCGGAAGAAGATCCGGGTCAACGCCATGTGCCCCGGCGCGATCGACACCGCGATGTCCAACCCGGCCGTGCTGGACCCGGGCGCGGACGCCGAGGATGCCTCGCGGGGCCTGGACCGGCTGTACCGCAAGCTCGTGCCGCTGGGGCGGATCGGGCGGCCCGAGGAGGTGGCGCGGCTCGCGCTGTTCCTCACCTCGGAGGACTCCTCGTACATCACCGGGCAGCCGTTCGTGATCGACGGGGGCTGGCTCGCGGGCGTCGCTGTCATCTGACTGACCGTCAGGTATTGACGGTCACAGGGGCCGGTGGAACAGTCGTCTCAATAAATCTGACGCTGCGTCAGATGCGTTCGGATACGTCAGATACGTCAGGAACGTCAGGAACGGTTACTGGGGACGGTGAACCTCCTTGGAATTCGGGCTCTTTGTACAGGGATACGTGGGCAAGCGGGCCGAGACCGATCCGCTCGCGGAGCACAAGGCGCTGCTGGAGGAGACCGAGTACGTCATCGAGGCCGACAAGTCCGGCTTCAAGTACGCCTGGGTGACCGAACACCACTTCCTGGAGGAGTACTCGCACCTCTCCGCCAGTGACGTCTACCTCGGCTATCTCGCCCACGCCACCGAGCGCATCCACCTCGGCTCCGGCATCTTCAACCCGCTCGCCCCGGTCAACCACCCGGTGAAGGTGGCCGAGAAGGTCGCCATGCTCGACCATCTCACCGGCAACCGCTTCGAGTTCGGCACCGGCCGGGGCGCCGGCTCGCACGAGATCCTCGGCTTCATGCCCGGCATCACCGACATGAACCACACGAAGGAACTCTGGGAGGAGACGATCGCCGAGTTCCCGAAGATGTGGATGCAGGACGAGTACGTCGGCTTCCAGGGCAAGCACTGGGCGCTGCCGCCGCGCAAGATCCTGCCCAAGCCGTACGGGCCCTCGCACCCCGCGATGTGGTACGCCGCCGGGTCGCCGCCCTCGTACGGCATGGCCGCGCGCAAGGGGCTGGGCGTGCTCGGCTTCAGCGTGCAGAAGGTCTCCGACATGGAGTGGGTGCTGGAGCAGTACAAGACGGCGATCGTGGACGCCGAGCCGGTCGGGGACTTCGTCAACGACAACGTGATGGTGACGTCCACGGCGGTGTGTGCGCCTACGCATGCGGAGGCGGTTCGGATCGCGGCGGGGGGTGGGCTGCACTATCTGCAGTCGCTGTTGTTCCGGTACCACGACACGTTTCCTCGTCCTGAGGGGTTCCCTGTTTGGCCGGAGACCTTGCCCGAGTTCAACGAGGAGATCATCGAGCTTCTTATCGCTGAGGAGCTGTTGATCTGTGGGGATCCGGATGAGGTGCTGACGCAGTGCAAGCGGTGGGAGCAGGCCGGGGCCGATCAGTTGAGCTTTGGGATGCCTATCGGGATCTCGAAGGAGGACACGTTGCAGACGATTCGGTTGGTCGGGGAGCACGTGATTCCGAAGATTGATACGGATCCTGTGCATCGGACTTCGCGGTTCCGTGGGGTGGCTTGAGGGTTCGTTGGCGGGTGCGGCGTGGTGGGGGCTGGTCGCGCAGTTCCCCGCGCCCCTAGGGGATTGGAGTGCAGCCTTGCTAGATCATCTGGTCAGAGGGGTTACCGTCGTTGACGGGACCGGCCGCCCCGCCTACGTCGCTGATGTCGGGCTGCGGGACGGGCGTATCGCTGTCATCGGCGCTGTGACCGAGGATGCGCGTACCAGTGAAGACGCGTCCGGGTTGGTGCTGGCGCCCGGGTTCGTCGATCCGCATACGCACTACGACGCTCAGCTCTTCTGGGATCCGTATGCCACGCCCTCCCTCAACCACGGGGTCACTACCGTTGCCGCCGGTAACTGTGGTTTCACTCTTGCGCCCTTGAATCCGAACCGCCCGGACGACGCCGACTACACGCGGCGGATGATGTCCAAGGTCGAGGGGATGTCGTTGGTGGCGTTGGAGGAGGGGGCGCCCTGGAGCTGGAGCGGTTTCGGGGAGTATCTGGATGCCCTCGAAGGGCGGATCGCGGTCAACGCCGGGTTCATGGTGGGGCATTGTGCGCTGCGGCGGTATGTGATGGGGCCGGATGCCGTGGGTGGGCAGCCGAGCGAGGCTCAACTCGCTGACATGCTGCGGCTGTTCCATGAGGCCATGGACGCCGGGGCCTGGGGGTTCTCCACCACGCAGTCGTCCACGCACTCCGACGGGGACGGCAAGCCGGTGGCGTCCAGGCATGCGCTGCCCGCCGAACTCATCGCCCTTTCCAGGGCGGTTGGCGAGCACGAAGGCACGCAGATCGAGGCGATCGTCGCCGGGTGCCTCGACCAGTTCAGTGACGACGAGATCGATCTGTTCGTCGAGATGAGCGCGGTCGCAGGGCGTCCGCTGAACTGGAACGTGCTCACGATCGACTCGGCCGTACCGGCCCGCGTACCCCGCCAGTTGGAGGCAAGTGAGCGTGCCCGTAAGGCGGGTGGCCGGGTCGTGGCCCTCACGATGCCCATCCTCACGCCGATGAACATGTCCCTCGGCACCTTCTGCGCGCTGAACCTGATCCCCGGGTGGGGTCCGGTGCTGGGGCTTCCGGTGCCGGAGCGGATCGCCCGGCTCGGCGACCCCGCCGTACGGGCGGAGCTGGTCCGGCGGGGGCGGAGCGAGGAGGCCGGGGTCTTCCGGCGGCTGACGGACTTCGGGCGGTATGTCATCGGGGACACGTACAGCGCGGCGAACGAGGGGCTGACCGGCCGGGTGGTGCAGGACATCGCCGCCGAGCGCGGCCTGGACCCCTTCTCCTGCCTCGTCGAGATCTGCGTGGCCGACGAACTCCGTACGGTCCTGTGGCCCATGCCGACCGACAACGACCCGGCGTCCTGGGCGCTGCGTGCCGAGACCTGGCGGCACGAGGACGTGCTCCTCGGCGGCTCCGACGCCGGCGCGCACCTGGACCGGATGTGCGGGGCCCCGTACACGACCCGCTTCCTCGGCGACTGTCTGCGGGGACGCCAACTCGTGTCGCTGGAGCGGGCGGTGCAGATGCTGACCGACGATCCGGCGCGGCTGTTCGGCCTCCGGGAGAGGGGGCGTATCGAGGAGGGCTTCCATGCGGACCTGGTCCTCTTCGACCCGGAGCGGATCGACGCCGACAAGGCCACCCTGGTGCACGACCTGCCGGGCGACAGTCCGCGTCTCGACTCGAAGGCGCTCGGGATAACGGCCGTATGGGTCAACGGAGTTGAGGCGATCCGGGGCGACACGGTGACGGGTGCGGTGCCGGGGCGGGTGCTCCGCTCGGGGCGGGACACGGCCACGGTGAGTACCAAGTGACCGACGGACAACGGCTGTTCGTCGGCGGCTCGTGGGTGGAACCGGCCGACGGGCACTACGAGGTGATCGACCCGGCGACGGAGGACGTCGTCGGGTGGGCGCCGGAGGCCTCGCGGGATCAGGCGCACGCCGCCGCCGCGGCGGCCCGCGAGGCCTTCGGGTCGTGGTCCCAGCGGTCGGCGGAGGAGCGGGCGGCGGTACTGGGGAGGGCCGCGGACATCATCCAGAGCCACCTGGCGCCGTACGCCGCCCTCGCCCAGGCGGAGACCGGCGCCACGACCACGACGGCGCGCGGGATGCAGGTGGGCGTCGGCGCGGCCCGCTTCCGCCGGTACGCCAAGGTGGAGCCGGCCGAGTGGGCGATCGCGCCGCAGGTCAGCGAGGGCGGCCCGTTCGGGAAGGCCGCGGTGATGGGCGCGCTGGCCATACGCCAGCCGGTGGGCGTGGTCGCCTGCATCACCTCGTACAACAACCCCTGGGCCAACCCCGCCGGGAAGATCGCGCCCGCGCTGGCGATGGGCAACACGGTGGTCGTGAAGCCCGCTCCGCAGGACCCGCTGTCGGTGTACCGGATGGCGGAGGCGCTGGAGGCTGCGGGCGCGCCGCCGGGAACGGTGAACGTGGTCAGCGGGCGGGGCGCCGGGGTCGGCGAGGCGGTCGTGGACTCGCCGGACGTCGACATGGTCAGCTTCACCGGGTCGACGGCGGTCGGGCAGCGGATCGCCGAGGTGTGCGGCCGGGGCATGAAGCGCCAGTTGATGGAGCTGGGCGGAAAGGGCGCGGCACTCGTCTTCGACGACGCGGACGTGCGCTCGGCGGTCTCCGGCATCGGCACGACGTTCTCGTTCTACAGCGGCCAGATCTGTACGGCGCCGACGCGGGTGCTGGCGCAGCGGGGTGTGTACGGGCAGGTCGTGGAGCAACTGGCCGCTTACGCCGGTCAGTTGAAGGTGGGTGACCCGCGTGCGGCGGGCACGGTGGTCGGGCCGGTGATCTCGGGGGCGCATCGGGACCGGGTCGAGGCGTACGTCGAACTGGGCCGGAAAGAGGGCGCGGTGGTCGTCACCGGGGGCGAACGGCCGCCGTACGACCGGGGGTTCTATGTCGCCCCGACCCTGCTGGCCGACTGCACGAACGACATGCGGGTGGCCCGGGAGGAGATCTTCGGGCCGGTCGTGACCGTCATCCCCTTCGACGACGAGGAGGAAGGGGTCGCGCTCGCCAACGACAGCGAGTACGGGCTCATCGACTACGTCTGGTCGGGGGACGTGGCCCGCGCGTTCCGGGTCGCGCGGCGGCTGCGGGCGGGCGGAGTGGGCGTGAACACCGTCGGGCGGAACATGGAGGCACCGTTCGGGGGGTTCAAGCGCAGCGGGGTCGGGCGCGATGTGGGGTCGTACGCGCTGCACGCGTACGGGGAGGTGCAGGCGGTCGTCTGGGCGGGGTGAGCGCGGCGGGCCGGACCGATGCCGCCCGTGGACCGACGCCGTCTGCGGGTCGATGCCGTCCGCAGGTCGATGTCGTCCGTGGGCCGGCGGGCCCCGTTCGGCGTGTGTAACGGACGTCCGTCGGTTCCGATCGGTGGCCGTGATCCGACGGCCCGGCCACTGTTACACGGTCTTGGTTTCTTTGCGCACGTTCCGACTCCCCCTGAGTGAAACGAGGAACTGTGCGAACGAGAAACAGCCTGATCCGGCTGGCGCTCACGACGACGGCCGCGGGCGTGCTGGCACTGGGCGCGCCGGCCGTCGCCCTGGCGGCGGTCACCGGTCCGGCGTCCGGGTCCCAGAGCCCGGCCACCTCCGCCGACGTGTCGACGGAGCCCAGTCAGAGCCAGTGGAAGCAGCTCGACCACATCGCCACCACCCATTCCGCGCTCGGCGTCGCGGACTCCGGCACGGTGCTGAGGCTGGCCGCCGGCACGACGGCCGCGGAGAAGACCAAGGTCCAGGAACTGCTCCCGACGGGCACCCGGACGACCGTCAGGACCAGCCAGTTCAGCAAGGACGCCCTGAGCAGGATCCAGAAGACGGTGACGGCCCGCGCGTGGAACAGCGACGCCGACAAGTACGGCGTGGCCACCTCGTACGACGCCACGACCGACAAGGTGTCGGTCTACACGGACGCCCCGGCCTCCGTCACGAACTCGCTGCGGAGCGCCTACCCGGGCGCCGTCGACGTACGGCAGGCCCGCCTAGAACCCCAGCAGTCGCGGTTCGCCGACGCCCAGCCGTTCTGGGCCGGATCCGCGCTGATCGGGACCGAGGGCACCAGCGCCTACAAGTGCACGGCCGGTTTCGCCGTCAAGCAGAGGAGCACCGGCCACCTCTACCTGACGACCGCGGGGCACTGCTACAGCAATCTGACGCACGTCTACAGCCGAGGGCAGAACGACGGCTTCGGCAACTGGGTCGGACAGGTCACGAGGCGCAACCAGAACATCGACACCGAGCTGATGTCCGGCAACACGGCGAAGCCCTACGACAGCTTCATGTTCACGGGCGGCGTGGCCGGCAGCGGAGCCACGATGTTCGTGCACGGTACAGAGCTGCCCGACATCGGGACGAAGGTGTGCGTGAGCGGTTCCGTGTCGTTCAACCACTGCGGTCACCCGATCTCCGACACCAGCTACAGCGTCTGCTACTCGGGGGGAATCAACTGCATCAAGGGCGGCAAGGGCTTCCTCTACGACCGTGGCGGCACGAACTGGCCGAACTACGACAACGGGGAGATCACGCAGGGCGGTGACTCCGGTGCCCCCATCTACACGACGGACGACACCGAATCCGGGGCCTGGATCGTCGGCGGGCATTCGGGCCTGATCTGGAAGGCCGGCGGCCCCTGCCACTGCTCGACGCCGCACATGGTCGGCGTGAACATCGCAGCCATCACCCAGGACCTGGGAGTCGACGTCCTCACCAGGTGACCGTCGCCGGCCGCCGCCGCCCTTACCCGTTCCCATCCCTGGGGGCTGCGCCCCCAGACCCCGCTGGGTTGGCATCTCAGCCCGTCCGGCGTTTGAGGACAAGGCCCGTTCAGGGCCGACAGCGGGGGTCTGGGGGCGCAGCCCCCAGGGATGGGAACGGGTAAGGGCGGCGGCGGCCGGCGACGGTCACCTGGTGAGGACGT